>JAJYHP010000104.1 GCA_021784715.1 bacterium | reverse complement strand
CTTTGCCTACAGTCTGCTGACGCGGAGCCAACGCATCGGTCACGAGAATCTCCGCGCTCGCGATGCGCGGTATGTTGCTCTGATCGAGGGAAGCTTCGGGGATACTCCGCGTCCACCGATGTTCTCTCCGTTCTCGTTGCGCGAGCTACGCCTGCACAATCGCGTCGTCGTTTCGCCGATGGACACCTACAGTGCAGTCGACGGAACGCCGAACGATTTTCATATGGTTCATTATGGTAGCCGAGCGCTGGGTGGGGCGGGGCTCGTGATCACCGAGATGACCTGCGTGAGCGCCCAAGGGCGCATCACCCCGGGGTGCACCGGTATGTACGCGCCCGAGCATGCAACCGCGTGGCGGCGGATCGTCGATTTCGTTCAGGAGCGCTCGCATGCGAGAATCGCGCTGCAGCTCGGACACTCCGGGCCGAAGGGCTCGACGAAATTGATGTGGGAGGGGATGGACGAACCGCTGGAAGAGGGGAATTGGCCCGTGATCGGGCCCTCGGCGATTCCCTATGCGGCGGGGGGAGCGGTTCCACTGGAACTCGACGAGCCGGGCATGCGGCAGATTATCGCGGAGTTTACTCGCGCGACGGCGATGGCGATCGAAGCCGGGTTCGATATGCTCGAATTGCACTGCGCGCACGGGTATCTGCTCTCTTCGTTTTTGACGCCGCTACGGAATCGGCGGCGCGATCGCTACGGAGGATCGCTCGAAAATCGACTGCGCTTCCCGCTCGAGGTCTTCGCCGCAATGCGGAGTCTGTGGCCCGGCGAGCGGCCAATCTCGGTCCGTATCTCGGCGACGGACTGGTGCGAAGGCGGCAACGACGAGCGCGACGCGCTCGAGATTGCGCGCGCGTTCCGGGATGCCGGTGCCGATCTCATCGATGTGTCGACCGGACAGACCGATCCGCAAAGTGCGCCGCGTTTCGGGCGGATGTTTCAGGCGCCCTTCGCCGATGCAATTCGCAACGAGGTCGGCATCGCAACGATGGCCGTGGGAAATATTACCGAGCACGAACAGGTCAATGCGCTCGTCGCCGGCGGACGCGCCGATCTCGTCGCGCTCGGGCGTCCTCATCTCGCCGATCCCTATTGGACGCTGCACGCCGCCGCGGAACTCGGGTATCGGGAACAGCCGTGGCCGATACAGTATCTCCCGGGAAAAGAACAACTCGAACGCGCGATCGCGCGCAGAACGGAGCAAGGTTTGTGAACGAGATCGATCTTCGAGGACAGCATATCGTCATTACCGGGGCCTCGCGTGGGATCGGCCTCGCCGTCGCACGCGCGTGCGCTGCGGCCGGCGCATCGGTAAGCGGAATGAGCCGCGCCGGTACGAGCGAGCCGGGGATCGAAGCGATCCGCTGCGACATCACCGATGCAACCTCTATCGCCGATGCTTTTACAACCGCGCGCGAGCGGCACGGGCCGGTGACGATGTTGGTCAACAACGCGGGCATTGCCGCGTCGGCACCGCTGGGGCGAACGAGCGACGAGCTGTGGGATCGAATTATCGCTACGAATCTCACGGGGACCTTTCGTTGCTCGCGCGCCGTCATCGACGAGATGCGCGTGGCAAAATTCGGGCGCATCGTGAACGTCGCCTCGATCGCCGGGCTCTACGGCGCGCCGTATATCTCGGCGTATTGCGCCAGCAAGCACGGCGTGATCGGGCTCACGCGCGCGCTCGCCGCAGAGTTCGCAGGTTCGGGAATCTGCATCAACGCGATCTGTCCGGGCTATACCGCGACCGATATGATGCAGCAGGCGGTCGACCAGATCGTCACCCATACCGGGGTCAGCGCCGAACAAGCGCGCGCGCAGTTGGCGGCGATGAATCCGAGCGGGCAGATTATCGAGGTTGGAAGCGTCGCGCGGAGCGTGCTGGAGCTGCTGGGAAGCGAGCGCAATGGCGAGGAGTTGGTGCTCGCCTAGCGGAGCTCGGCGTCGCTCTCCGTAGCGCGCGTACGGCCAGCAGCGTGACGAGGGACCACGAGAGCGGTTCGAACGAGGCCGCGTGCAAAACGCTCGCCGCCGAGATCGCCGACGAGCGTCGAGATCGCCGGCACGTCGAGTGCGGCGGCGCGTGCTACGGGTGCACGAAGAACGAAAAGGTTCCTATGGAAGGGCTCTGAGAGCAACGCCTACGCCGTTCCGAAAGGGATCGATCCCAACCAGGTCGCGAGAGCGAACGCAATCGGAAGCTGTTCGCGTAGCCCTTTCGGGGGCGCGTCGCTTGGGGCAGCGATGAGGAAGATCGGAACGCCGATCAATGCGAGGTGATAGGGCTTGGGGAACGCGTGGATTCCGCGATACACGAGCCTGCGCCCGCGAAAGTACTGCGTGGCGAGCGTCCCCAGAATCGCCAACATGCCGAGATAGATAAACCCGTGATAGGGCGTGAGAAAAGTTTCGATCGGGACGCGGCCGTGCGCTCAGGCATCGATAAAAAAACCGGTAACGATCGTCAGGCAGGAGAGCGAGAGAGCGTAATCGATTGCAAGACTACGGGGAGCGTTGCTTTCCATGGCACGACCTCACGCATGCATGGCGCCGCTCCCTGTATCGTGCAGGAATCGGTGGGCTCCCACGCCGATGAAGGGGTATGTTCGTTCTTGCGTCGAGCCGCTTCCTCGCGGCGGTTGCGCGCGTTGCGCTCGTCGGCTGCGCCTCGCACCTCCCTGCGCTCCCGCGCGATGCAAGCGTCGGACGCACGACGGCGACGATGCCCACCCCCGAGGTTCTCGGCAACGATGCGCCTCCAAGAGTGCTCGCCATGCATTTCTCCAGTCTCGATCTGCGTCGCGGTACGACCTGGCGCGCGCGATCCTACGCACTGCGCGTAATCGCACGGAATAGCGCAGGCGTGAGGAGCGAGCAAGATCTCTCCTCGGTGATGCCATGATCGCGGTCGAGGGCCTGCGCGTCGAGCAGGGCGACGGCGTGATGACGTTGACGTTGGCGCGACCGGAACGGAAAAATCCGCTCACCTTCGAGATCTATGCGGCCCTTCGCGACGGCTTTCTTGCGCTCCGCGAAAATCGGCAGATCCGTGCGATCGTGCTGCGTGGCGCCGGCGGAAATTTTTGCTCGGGCGGCGACGTTCGTGAAATTATCGGTCCGCTGGTTTCGATGACCCCACCCGAGCGATCGGCTTTTACCGAGATGACCGGCGCGGTGGTCGCTGCGATGCGCGCATGTCCGCAGCCGATCGTTGCTGCCGTCGACGGCGTCTGCGCCGGGGCGGGAGCGATTCTTTCGATGGCCTCGGATATTCGCGTTGGAACCGCGCGCGCACGGGTCGCTTTTCTCTTCGTGCGCGTCGGCCTTTCCGGGGCGGATATGGGTGCCTGCGCGCTTCTACCGCGCATCGTCGGCCTCGGGCGAGCGAGCGATTTGCTGTTCACCGGCCGCGAACTTTCGGGAGAAGATGCGCTGGAATGGGGATTTTTTACGCGGCTCGTCGCTCCCGAAGCGCTCGAGGAGGAAGCGACCTCGTTGGCACGATCGATCGCCGCGGGCCCAACGCGCGCCCACGCCGTCACCAAAGCGACGCTTGAGCTTGCAACGAACCTCCCGCTGGAGGAAGAGATCGCCTACGAAGCACGCGTTCAGGCGGAGTTGATGGCGACGGGCGATTTTCGCCGCGCGTACGAGGCCTTTATCGCCAAGCGCGCGCCGCGCTTCGAGGGCGACTGATGCGTCTCGATTCGGCTCTTTCCTGGCCTTTTTTTACCGACGCACATCGCGAGCGAGCGCGGCTTTTCGAGCGCTGGTTGGAGGCTATCCCCGCGAAGCGTTTCGTGGAGAATGCCGAGAGCGAGGCGACCGTGGGGGAGCGGGTGCGCTCGTGGGCTCGCGATCTCGGAGATGCAGGATGGCTCGAACCCTGCGCTCGGCTCGACGTCCGCGCGTTGGCGTTGTCGCGCGAGCAACTTGCCTACCACGGAGCGCTCGCCGATTTTGCATTTGCAATGCAAGGCCTCGGTAGCGGAGCGATATCGCTTTTCGGAGCGCAAGAACAACGGGAGCGCTTCTTGCCGGCAATTTTTTCCGGCCGCTCGATCGCGGCATTTGCGCTTTCGGAAGAGCGTGCCGGCTCCGACGTCTCGGCATTGGAGACGACCGCCCGACCGGTCGCCGGCGGATACGAGCTCTCCGGTGAGAAAACCTGGGTCAGCAATGCGGGGATCGCCGATACCTACGTCGTCTTTGCGCGCACCGGCCCGCACCCCAGTCGCGGGCTGAGTGCTTTTGTGGTCGACGGTGCGAGCGCGGGCCTGACCCTGGAGCGCTCGATTCAAACCATCTCGCCGCATCCGTTGGGAACGTTACGGTTCGCCGCGGTCCGCGTTCCCGTCGATGCGCGACTCGGCGAGGAAGGTGACGGGTTTCGCATTGCGATGTCGACGCTCGACGTCTTTCGCTCGACGGTCGGTGCGGCGGCTCTCGGTTTTGCACGTCGAGCGTTCGATGAAGCGCGAGCGCATGCGATGCAACGCGAGATCTACGGGAAGCAGCTCGCCGACCTGCAGATCGTTGCGGGAATGCTTGCGGAGATGGCGACGGAGATCGATGCAGCTGCTCTTCTCGTCTATCGAGCCGCCTTTGCGAAGGATTCCGGCGCGACCCGCATCACGAAAGAAGCAGCGATGGCGAAATGGTTTGCCACCGAAGCCGCTGGGCGTGTCTGCGATCGAGCGGTACAGATCTTCGGTGGCCGAGGGGTGACGCGCGGCGAGGTCGTCGAACGCCTCTATCGCGACGTCCGTGCGTTGCGTATTTATGAGGGCGCGAGCGAGGTGCAGCAAGTCGTCATCGCCCGCAGTATTTTAAAGGAGCCTTCGCTTGGCTAAGAGTGCCCATCTCGATACCTTTGCCGCCGATCGCCTTCCCCCCGAGGACGCGCTGCCGCGCTTCGAGTTTCTCCTGCCCGCGCTCGCCTACCCCGACCGCATCAACGCCGCTACCTATTTTCTCGATCGACATGTACGCGAAGGGCGCGGCGAACGGCTCTGCGCGATCGGCGACGACGGCAGGGCCTATACGTACCGGCAGATGATGGAATGGGCCAATCGCATCGCTCGCGTGCTCGTCAATCGCTTCGGGCTCGTGCCGGGAAACCGCGTCTTACTTCGTTCCGCGAATACGCCGGAGTTGATTGCCGCCTGGTTTGCCGTGCTCAAGGCCGGCGGCATCGTGGTGACGACGATGCCGCTCTATCGCGCGCAAGAGTTACAGACCGTCAGCGAGCGCGCGGCGATCTCAATAGCGCTCTGCGATCGGCGGCTCGCCGACGAACTCGAACGAGCGCGCGCGGCCGTTCCTACGATGCGGCTCTGCTATTGGGGGAGCTCCGAGGAGGGCTCGCTCGAGTTCTATGCAGCCGCCGAATCATCGGAGTTTTCCAACGTTCCCACCGCCGCCGACGACGTGGCGATGATCGCCTTTACCTCGGGAACGACCGGGGCTCCGAAAGCGGCGATGCATGTCCACCGCGATCTCCTCGCGACCTGCGATACCTTCGGCCGTGAAGTACTGCAAGCAAACGCCGACGATCGCTTCAGCGGTTCCCCGCCGTTGGCGTTCACCTATGGGCTCGGCGGAATATTATTGTTTCCCTTTGCCATCGGTGCCTCGACGGTTCTTCTCGAACGGGCGGGCACCGAGGAACTCGCAGCGGCGATCGAGCGCCATCGCATCTCGGTGCTCTTTACGGCGCCGTTGGCCTACCGTGCCTTGAGCGCGCATGCCGGCGATCGCGATTGGTCGAGCTTGCGCATCTGTGTCTCTGCGGGGGAGACGCTGCCGGGCGTCGTGTGGGAGGCATGGCGTGCCGCGACCGGTATTGCGATTATCGACGGCATCGGCAGCACGGAAATGCTCCACATTTTCGTCGGCTCTCCGGCTGCGGAAGCGCGCCCCGGGAAGACCGGGCGCGTCGTTCCGGGTTACGTTGCCGAGATCCACGACGAGTCGGGGAACGCGCTCCCCGCAGGAGCTATCGGCCGGCTCGCGGTGCGTGGACCGACCGGATGTCGCTACCTCGGTGACGAGCGCCAGCGCACGTACGTACAAAATGGTTGGAACTATCCCGGCGATGCGTATCTCGTTGACGAAGAGGGATATTTTACTTACGTCGCGCGCGCCGACGACATGATCGTTTCGGCGGGATACAACGTCTCCGGTCCCGAGGTCGAGCAGGTATTGCTCCTGCATCCCGATGTCGCCGAGTGCGCCGTCGTCGGTAAGCCCGATCCGGCGCATCACACGACGATGGTGAAGGCGTACGTCGTCCTGCGTTCATCGCGCTCGGCGGATGCGCACTGCATCGCCGAACTCATCGAACATTGCAAAGCGACCGTTGCCCCGTTCAAAGCACCGCGCGAGATCGAGTTTCTCGACGCGCTTCCAAGAACGGCGACGGGGAAGTTACAACGCTATAAATTACGCGAGCGGAGCGACGCCTAGATCGTGCGTCGCGGTTGCCGAAGCGCGCTCCTCGCCGTGCTCGTAGCGGCGGCGAGAATCGCGACGGCTGCGGCTTCGGTCGGCGCAAGCGATCGGTTCGCCGCAGTGCGGGTAACGACTCCGCCGCCGCCGGTCGCATCCGCGCGTGCGTCGATCTGGCGTGCGGCTCTTGCGGCAAAAGGGTTTTATAATTTCAACGCGCGCCGCCCGGCCGGCTTGGCGACGACCGCGAGACTGTTGTACGACCAGAAGAATCTGTATATCGAATTCCACTGCATTCAGGCCGGCGTACCGATCACCGCGAGCCAACGCGTCAACCATGCCGGCGTTGGGAGCGACGACCACGTCGCCTTCGAAATCGATACCTCGGGAAACGGATCGCGTACGTATATATTCCGCGTGAATCCCCGCGGTATCCACGACGAGTCCTCGAGCGAGAATGCGCGGTATGCCCCATCCTGGACCTCGATCGCGCGCCGAACCCGTGCCGGTAATTACGACGTGCTGATGATCGTGCCGCTCGCGGCGATCCGTTCGCAGGCCTCGCCGGAGCAACGCTGGCGTCTCAATTTCGAGCGCTTTGTCGCCGCTCGTAACGCCGATTACACCTGGGCGTACGCTCCGGCGATGCAAAGCACCACTGCGGTTCCGTTTTGGCCGTGGCTCACGAACATTTCGTTGGCGCAGAGCGCGACGCGACCGAAACCGCAAATCGATGCGTATCTCCTTGCAGCCGGCGGCTCGCAGCGCAACTTCTTCCAGAATGGTATCGGCAAATTTCAGCAGACGGCACCCCGCCGAGTGGGCGTCGACCTTACCTATCCGCTCACCAATACGCTCGCCTTCGTCGGTACGCTCGCCCCCGATTTCTCCAATGTCGAAGAGGATCAAACGACGATACAACTGCAGGAGTTTCAGAAATCTTATCAGGAGTATCGCCCGTTTTTTGCCGAGGGCGCGCAGTATATCAATACCGTTCCGCAGATCGGGGTTTTCGGCAGTAATACGATGTTTTACACCCCATCGATCGGCATCTTTAACAGCGGCATGAAAGTGGAGGGGACGCTGGGGCGAAGCGACGTCGGCATACTCAACGTTTCGGGGGCGGGTTTTAACGATAGCGCCGCCGGCTATACCTACTCGACGCCGAGCGGCGCCCTCTCACTCAGCGCCGAGGGGATTGTCGCCGACCATGCCGGGCTCCGCGATGTGACGACCGGGTATGGCCTCTCGCGCATCAATCGCCACTCCGGCGAAATGACCGAGTTGGAGATCGCTCACGAACGCAACAGCATGACGGGAGCGGCGAACGATCTCAACTTCGAGGAAGGCATTCGCAACGAACATTTTACTGCGGTCGGCTTCTATCGCGATACGAGCCCCGGGTATGCTCCCGTCGACGGATATACGGCGACCAACGATGCTCGCGGGCTCGGTGCGGATCTCGGGTATAAGGGCACCGGTTCGCTCGCTAGCCCGATTCTCTCGTATAGCGCAAATGTGGGGCTCGACCGCTATTTCGCCTATGACGGGAGCCTGCGCGAGGCCGACATCAACGGCTTTTTTAACGTGCAACTCAAGGATCTCATCTCCGTGCAGGGGTTCGCCGGCCCGAGCGAACTCCAAGTGGCGCCCGGCACGATCGATTGGTTCAATCGTCGGAGCATCGCGATCGGGTATCGCGAGGGTACCCCGAACCCCGCAAGCATCAGCTATGCGTGGGGACCCTTCGGGGGCTTTTACGTCCGGCAATGGCAATCGTCGTACGCGCGAATATTCGGTGCGTATGCCGTCTCGTTCGAATTCGACGGCAACGAAGAGCTGCCCGCGCGCGGCGCTCCGGTTTCGAACAGTCAGTGGCTACGGCGCTTCATTCTGTCGCGCTCCTTCGGCAAGAATGCGACGATCGGGATCGCTTTTCGAGCGATCAACGGAACCGGCGGATTCGCCCAGCCCGGAGATAATCTCTCGGCGCTCTACGAAAAGCGCTTTCGAAATCAGGATCTCCTCTACGTCGAGTACGGAACCTCGGCGGCCTCGCAAACCATCAACCGATTGATCGTGAAGTTCGTCTTCCATGCGGGGGGGAGCACGGGGACCTAAAGAGTTTTTTCAGCGATCGGGAAGAACGGCCGTCGCTTCGATCTCGAGGCGCGCGCCCGGTTCTAAGAGCCCGGCGACGACGATCAGCGTCATCGCCGGATAGAAATCGCCGAAAATTTCGCGATAGACTTTTCCCAGCGCCCGCGTGTTGGCGCGATACTCCACTGCGTCGAGAACGTACCAGGTCATGCGGACGAGGTGCTCGGGAGCTCCGCCTGCCGTGCGGAGAATAGTGGCGACGTTGCGTAACGCTTGCGCGGCCTGGCCGAGAAAGTCGTCGGTGGTGAACTGCCCTCGCTCGTCCCAGCCGACCTGGCCGGCGATCGCGAGTATCCGTCCCGAGGCGAGAACGCCGTTTGAGTAGCCGCGCGGAGGATCCCAGCCCTCGGGAGCAATCCGCTCGCTCATGCGGGCTCGATCTCGGTCGGAGGGACGCGAAGCAGGAGCGCCGCTCCGAACGCTACTGCGAGATTGATCAGCACCGCGTAGACGGCAATAAATCCCACGATATTCAACGATCCGATATGAAGGGTGACGAGCGGAGAGAAGCCGTCGGTAACGGCAAACGATGTCGCGGCGATCATTCCCGTCGCCCACCCGGCGAACAGAGCGCGCGCCGGAATCGAGCGCGAGGAGAGCCCGAAAAGTATCGCCGGAGCGGTTTGCAGAACCCACGCGCCTCCAAGCAGTTGAAAGTAAATGGCGAACTTGACGTTCATGTAGAGAACGAGCAAGAGGGAGAGCGCGCAAAACGCGAGCGTGAGCCATTTCGTCGCTGCGGCGCTCGAACTCGGTATCTTGCCGGAGATCGGCGCAACGACGTTGCGAACGAAGAGATTTGCCGCTCCGAGTGCCATGATCGAGGCGGGGACCAACGCGCCGATCACGATCGTTGCATCGGCAAGGCCGGCAAACCAGGGTGGAAAGAATCGCGCGAAGAGGATCGGCACGATTTCGTTCGGGGCGGCATGGATGCCGGCGGCGAGAGCGGCGAAACCGAGAAGCGCGATGATTCCAAGAAGGATCGAATAGAGCGGCAAGAGGGCGGCATTGCGACGCACGACATCGGCGCTCTTCGCCGAGAGCAGCGACGTGATTGCATGAGGGTAGAGGAAGAGTGAGAATGCCGAACCGAGAGCGAGCGTCGCATAGGCAAACTGCATCTGCGGTGCGATAAGGAGCGGTTGTGGATGGAGCGGCGTGCTCAGCGCATGTCCGGCCGCTGCAAAGATCGATTGCCAGCCACCCAGTGCGTGCGGGATAATAATAATTGCGGCGATGATGGTCGCATAGATCAAGATATCTTTGAAAACCGCGATCGTTGCCGGTGCGCGCAGGCCGCCGAAATACGTGTACGCGGCCGGCAGCGCAAACGCGATGGTGAGCGGCATCGCACCGCCGCCGAGATTGACGACACCGCCGAGTTGCGAAAGTACCGCTTTCATGCCGACGATCTGGAGTGCGATATAGGGCAAGGCGGCGAGCACGCCGGTCGCGGCGACTGCAATCTCGAGCGTGCGACTCCGGTAGCGGCCGCGCACGAAATCGCCGGCCGTCATATACCCACGTTCGTGAGCGACGTTCCAGAACCGCGCGAGAAAAAGAAAGACGATCGGGTAGGCGATCGTTGCATAGGGAACGGCAAAAAAGCCGAGCGCACCGACCCCGTACACCAACGCCGGCAGCGCAACGAATGTGTATGCGGTGTAGAGATCGCCGCCGAGGAGAAACCAGGAAAGCAGGGTCCCGAAGCGCCGTCCGCCGAGCGCCCATTCTTGGAGGTCTCGCAGATCGGCGTTTTTCGTGCGTGTTGCGGTGAACCCGAGCGCGCTAGCAACGAGAACCAAGATTGCGAAGACGGTTACGGTCACGTTCATCGGCCGCGCACGCGCGTCGCCAGGTAGACGACTCCCAGCAGTGCTGCGGTCAACACGACCCATGCGAGTTGGTACCAATAGAAAAAGGGAATGCCCGCGAAGCGTGGATCGATCCGGTCGTAGATCGGAACGTCGAGCAACGCAATGAAGGGTAGTGCGAGCAGCCAGTACCATGCGCGGCGAGCCATCAGGGCAGCGCCTTCGCGCTAGTGCTCGATATCTCCGGCTCGCTGCGCCCAGACCTCGGCGACCGAAAGGTGGCCGAGCAACGTCGCGACGGCGAGGCCGAGCAAGGAGATCGCTGCGCCGACGAGTTGATGGGTTGCAAAGTGTGCGTGTAACAGCGGGATCGAGAGGGCGCCGGAAACGATGGGGACGAGAAAACTGAACAGGGCAACCCGCGCGGCGCCGATTTTCGCGATGCCGGTACTCCAGACCGGGTAGGTGAGCACGATGGGGAAGACCACGGCGAAGGCAAAGACTCCCCACACCACCTTCGGCCAAAGGGTCGGCGGATCGGCGATGAGGGCGGGAATACCCGCCGGCAAAATCATCGCCGTACCGATGAGGAGCGTCGCGGCGAGTAAGGCAACCGGGTGATACCGCGGTGCGAGCTTCGCGCTAATGACGTTGAAACCGGCGAAGGTCATCGCTGCGAGCATCGTCAGTGCGTCGCCGCTCCGGAACGTCGCGCGCCCCGCGAAGGCTCCCTCGAAAACCGCGATGCCGAGCATGGCGATCCCCGCGCCGATCCAACGCGCGCTGCGCACGCGCTCCCAGCGAAGCGCGACCAAATAGAGCATCGTAAAAATCGGCGTACTGCTGCCGAGCAACGAGGATGCAAAAGCCGTGGTGTGAGCGAGGCCGATCACCCAAAAATACTGATAGATACCAAAGCCGCATGCGCCGCTGGCGATTAAGAGCAGCCAGTCTTGACGTTCGAAAACCAGGCGCGCACCGGAGAGGCGCACCCAGAGCAATGCAAGCGGGGCCATCGTCGAGAAGCGCAGTGCCGTAAACGCGAGCGCGTTGACGTGCGAGACGGCAATTTTCACCAGAACGGTGTTAAGGCCCCAAATGAATACGACATAGAGCAGGCCGAGATACGTCGGCAGGCGCTTTTCCACGATAGCGCGCATCATTCGTCGCGATGGAGCAGGTATCCGGCGAAACCGTCGAGCGCGACGGCACCGACCTCTGGTTCGAACGACGCGGCAACGGCCCGCAGCATCTCCTCTTCGCACACGGCTGGATCGGCTCGCGCCGCATGTGGGACGCAACGATCGCGAAACTCGACCTCACGCGCTACACGGCGTATCGGTTCGACGCGCGTGGATGCGGGCGAAGCGACCGGCCCGTCGACGGACACACGCTCGAAGGCTATGCCGCCGATTACGAAGCGATACTCGCGCGAATCGACGCGCCGGTGACGGTCGTCGCGCATTCGATGGGTGGCCGCATCGCGCAGTATCTCGCCGCGCGCGCTCACCCGAAGATCGAGCGGATGCTGCTGGTCGCTCCGGGCTCCGCGCGCGGGTCGCGCGGCAACGGTCGGCATCGAGAGCTGACGCTCGAAGCGTTCGGTTCTCGCCGCCGCATCGCGCATTTCGTTTCCGCTGCGATGCGGCGGAGCGTCGACGAAGCGACGCGCGACATACTCGTCGACGATGCCTTAATCGCCTCGCGGGAGCACTGGTTCGGCTGGTACGATGCCGGGCGCGCGCTCGATTTCCGAGATGCGCTTGCCAATATCGCCGTCCCCACGCTCGTTCTCGCCGGCGCGAGCGATCCGCTGGCAACGCTGCCGCGTTTGCGCACCGAGTGTGCCGACCTCATCGCGGGAAGTATTTTCGTCGTCCTGCGCGATTGCGGGCATAACATTCCGATCGAAGCGCCGGGTGAACTCGCAGGCGCGATCGATCGCTTCGTTCCTTAAAACGCTACTGCGGCCACGGAACCGGTGCGTTCGACGGCGCGATTTGCGGCGTGCTCCAGACATTTCCGGGGATACTCGCACCGCTCTGCACGTTCCGGTAAAGAACGTCGATCAGCGTTCCAGGAGCGAGGCCGGGGGCAAGGCCGCCGCTCTCTCCGTCCCCCTCGTACGTCGCATACGGCGGCATCGCAAACGTGCGCAAGAGCGCCGTACGCGTTGCAATCGTCGATAGTCGGCCGGCTTCGTCGGTGACGACGGTTCGCAAGGAAACCGCGATTCGCGCTTCGGCGATCAGTGCGTTGTTTTGGAGAATACTCGCGCTGCCGCCGGGCTGCAGCGCGACGCTCGTCGTCGAGCGCAGCGCGCAGGGCGTGGTTCCGATCGCCGTGCATCGATCGATCGGCGCGATCGATGCAAGTGGATTCGCCCCGTCTGCGATGCGCGCTGCAACGGTTGCTTGCACGAGCACCGGCGCTGCGGTGAGCGCATCGCGAGCCGCCGCATGCGCGGCGTGAAGTGAGGCGGTGCGCGCGAGAGCGAGGGCGAGTGCGGCGAAGCTCGCGCCGATCGCGCCGGCGATTACGGCGAAGAGGAGCGCGCGAAGAATCGTCACGGTGCGCCGAACGGCGCTGCGACGAGCGTCGGCGCGATAACGGTGCTTCCGGGGAGCGGCACGCGTCGCTCGACGATCAGCGATGCGTCGCGAACGAGCGGCGCGGCAGCGATATCGGCGACCGCACGGACGCGAACCGAGATGCCGCCGGCCGCAAGCGCCTGCGCCGAGAGCGAGAGCTCCGCCGGAAGCGGCGAGCCCACCGGCATCGGCAGCGTCGTCGCCACGCTGGTTGGCGAGAGCGTGCTCCCGTCGTACTTCACGGCGTCGGCCGCGATCCGAACCTCTTCGCGCGCAGCAGCTGCAAGCGCGTCGGCGGTCGCGGCGCTCGAAAAACTCACGCTTTCACGAACGACGGCCGCGCCGACCGTTGCGAGCGCCAAGGCGATGAGCCCCGCGGCGACGATCGTTTCCAAGGCGGTAAAGCCCAAATCTCGGCCTCTCACCTCGCTCGCTGTTCCCGTTTCGCAGAACGTTGCGACCTCGAACGATGCGATCGTAGGAAGGCATCTACGTACGATGTCCGACCGGATTCCTAGGAAAAGCGGCGATTTCCCCAGTTCTGTAGCGGGCGCTCGAACCAGTACGTTAGCGCTGTAGCGAGAGCGATCGAAAGGAGTATCGCGACGATCGTGAATGCACTTTGCCAGAGGGGATCGTACTGCGGGGTGCCGAGATACGGGGGGAGGCGGTAATACAGCAGTTCCCGCGCGACGATTTGATGGTAGAGGTAGAGCGCGTACGAGATCGCGCCGAAAAACACGAGCGGTCGGTTGGCGAGAACGCGCTGGAGCGGGCGCGGTGCGAGTAGCGCGCCGAACGCGATTGCGGCGAACGAGCATGCCAAGAGATCGCGATGCGTCGCGGCCCAGACCGCAGCCCACTGATTGGCATGGCGAAACGCGAAAAGCGATTGCAACAGGATGGTGCAGGCGGTACATCCGGCGATGAAGCTTGCGATACCGACGGCGAATCGTCGACCCGCGCTCCAACGAGCGTGCGCTTCGACGAAGAGCGACGCCGTCAACATACCGAAGGTGAAACAACTCAAAAATGCCGGCAGGTCTTGATCGAGATTGACGATTCCGGACCGCGCGCAGCACCCTGCGGCATGGAGACGCCAGGCGAGCGAGAGCGCGACGCTCGCCGCGACCGTGAGCCACCGTGCGCGGCGAAAGCACCACCAGAGCAGCGGAAAGATCGCGTAGAACTCGACCTCGACGGCGAGCGTCCAGAGCACGCCGTTAATCGCTCCGGAGCTCGCCGGGAACCAGGTGTGGATGAAGAGCAGGTGGGTCAGGAGATCGGGTACGACTCCGGCGCCGCCCTGCCGCGCCGCATAGCCGATTGCATAGGCGACGGCGATCGATAGGATGTAGGAGGGAACGATCTTCCAAAAGCGCCGAAGGTAAAAATGGCGCCACGTCGGCGGCGCGCTCCCTTTGAATGCGGCGCGCGCGAAGGGTAATGCGATTACCGTTCCGCTGAGAAAGAAGAAGAGCGCGACGCCGATAAAGCCGGTCTCCGGGAGAA
>JAJYHP010000030.1 GCA_021784715.1 bacterium | reverse complement strand
AGCTCGCGAATGCCGTCGCCGATCGCGCGCATGTGGCGGACCGCCTCGACGATATTGCCGCTGCCCGCTTCGCCCTTGCTGCGAATCATCGCCGCGCCTTCGGCGATACGACGCAACGCTTCGCCGAGATCGCGAGCGCCGCAAACGAACGGCGTCGTGTAATCGTTTTTCGCGAGGTGGAACTTGTCGTCGGCGGGCGTGAGCACTTCGGACTCGTCGATGAAATCGACGCCGAGTGCCTGCAGCACCTGCGCTTCACCGATGTGCCCGATGCGCACCTTCGCCATCACTGGAATCGTCACCGCATCCATGATCGAGCGAATTAATTCGAGATTGCTCATGCGCGCGACGCCGCCAGCGGCGCGAATATCCGCCGGAATGCGTTCGAGCGCCATCACCGCAACGGCCCCGGCTTCCTGGGCGATGACCGCTTGCTCGGGGGTCACGACGTCCATGATGACGCCGCCCTTGAGCATCTGGGCCAGGCCACGCTTGACTGTGAGAGTACCTTTCTGTTCCACCGGGTCGCTCCTATCGCTGGTTGTGGGTCGGCCCCTATCGTACCAGGGAGCGCAACCTTCTTCAGCGACAACAGCCGCCGGAGCGCGGAGGTGGCGTTTCGCGCCCGCCTCGGGCTAGCGCCCGCCGAGGAGGATGCTCTCGATGGCGCCCTTCGCGAGCTCGACATGACGGCTGCTGCCGCGGAACTCGACGATCGCATCGCGATCCTGCTCGTCGTCGTTGAGGAGGAAGATGCGGACGCTCCCGTTCGGAGCTTCGAAGGCGACAGCGCCGACCTCGACCGGGGAGAGGGTTACTTCGTCGCTGACGTCCCGCCCGGCGTCGACGATGCGATAGGGCTCCTCCGCCGAGAGATCCGGAGCGTTCGTGGAGATCGTCTCCGCCTCGAAATCGACGACGTAGGTGCAGCGCTTCCCACCCCAGCGCACGTTCACGCCGGCGACCCAGTTCCAGCCCTTCGGGCGCAACGGATTGAGATGCGGGCGCCCGCTCGTGCGGTAGCCGTCGAATCCGCCGACCGTCTCCGCGACCGCCCAGAGATATTTCGCGCCGGTCCACGGCGAGAGATACATGCCGCGATTGGTGAGCGATCCACCGTCGAACCATTCCGCGAACTCGCCGGGCACGGTGTTGCGCGCGCTTCCGCCCTCCATCGCTTCGTAGATGCGTTCCAGAAATCCGACGCCTTCGTCGATACCGCCGTTGCGAGCCAGCGCGACGACGTACCAGAGCGTGAGATCGGGCCAGACGCCGCCGAGCAAGCCGAAGCCAAAAGACGGGAAGTACCACGGGTCGGCGGTAGAGATGGTGCGCAGGCCAACCGGCGTCGTGAAATCGCTCTCCGAGAGCCGCTTGAGAATCGCTTTGCGTTCGTCGGCGTCGGCGACGTCGAAGAGGACCGGGAAAATCTCATCGGCGGTAAAGCTATCTTGGAAATCGCCGTTCTGGTCGATATTGAGAACGAACGCGCCGGTATCGTCGTCGAAAAGATAATTCATCGTCGCTTCGCGCAACGACTGCGCTTCGTCGGAGTAGCGCTGCCACGCCTCTTGATCCCCCGCGACCGCACAGAGCATCGCCGCGGCCTCCAAGGCGAAGACGCCTTCGCTATTGATCTCGGTCACCGCGCCGTCGAGTCGATAGTACGGGATGATGTTGCGCCACGAACTGATGCCGTACATATCGACGCCTTGCGCCTTGCCGAAAAGGAGGCCGCGCTCGTCGCGCTGCGAGAGCAGGTAATCGGCGAGCTGACGGACGATCGGCAAGCGCGAGCGCACCCACGCCTCGTCGAGCGTCGCGTTGTAGTGGTGGAGCATCGCGATGCAATGCAGTGGGGTATCGTCGTTAATATTGAGGTCGTACGCCGTTTTATAGGCGTTCACGCCGCGAACGTACTCGATCATCAGCCCGTTCGCTTCTATATGCTGATTGAACACCTCGATCGCGTCGCGGCTAAACTCGGGCATGAAGTAATCGAATCCGTGCACGAACCACGACGTATCGCGCGAGACCAAAATATCGGAAGGCGGAGAATTCGTCGATCCCCAGCCGATGGGATATTCCTTGATGATACGCAGCATATTGGCTTTCGCCCAGACGACGCCGCGCGAAATCCGTTGCGACGGCGTCAGGAATCGCGCGTCCGCGAGCCGCTTTGCAAAATAGCGTTGCGTGTCGTGCAGCGCCTTGGAATCCGCGAGCAATTCGTTGAAGCGCGGGCGCAGATCGACCGAACCGTCTTTGTGGAAGACGACTGCCAGCCGCAAGAGCGCCCGCGCGCCGGGATCGACGGTGATGCGATATTCCATCGCTCCGAAAATACGCCCGCGCACGCTCGAGGTTCGCGCCGGTTCCCCGCCCTCGACGAAGGCCTCCACCGCCGCATCTTCTTCCAGCAACGTTCCGTTGCGCATCTGCGCGAGCAGCGCTTGTTCGCGCACCGAGACCGTCGCGGCGTACGGCTCGCGCGATCCGCCCCACCACCGTTGCGCGCCGAGCGTGGAATTCACCGCATGGATGCTGCCGTCGACGACGCCCGCATCGACATCCACCTCGGTCTCACCGTAGAATCGTTGCCCGACGAGCAGCGCCCACGGGAAGACCGCGACCTCCACCGCGCCATCTCCGGGATTGTAGAGCGTGAGATCGACGACGAAGGCGACGGTGCGGTCGAACTTCGGACCGTGCGGAACGTAGAAGGCTTCGGTTATGTGAATGCGCTCGCCCAACGTAAATTCCGAGAGTTGCGCGTAGGGAAGAAACGTAAACGTGCGCTCGATTTCGTGCGGGAAGTAGGTGACGCCGACGTCGCGGAGCCGATACGCGATTTGATGGGTTCCGAAAATGATGCGATCGCTATCGGCATCCCAGAGCCCGCGGACGCCGGCTTTCGCCGTCGATTGCGCGTACGACTTGAAATTGCCGAGCAATAGCCCGTACGGCGTCTCACGTTCGTGCATGACGTAGGCGCAGAATTCATTCCGCTGGGCATCGAAACTCGAACGCATGGCGGCTCTATTCGCCCAGGAAGCCCGCGCTCTTTCGACAATCGTCAACTCCGACGATGAATCGCTCGCTTTTCACGGCTCCGGCAAAAATCAACCTGACGCTCGAGGTGCTGGGAAAGCGCCCCGACGGCTACCACGCCCTGCGCTCGCTCGTGGTGCCGATCGAACTCTGCGACGAGATCGAGATCGAGCCCGCGGAGGATCTCGCGTTCGTTTGCGACGATCCGGCGCTCGCCGGTGAGGAGAACCTCGTCCCGCGCGCGGCACGCGCGATCGGCGCGCGCGGCGTCAGCATCGCACTTCGCAAGCGGATTCCAACGCAGGCCGGGCTCGGCGGCGGTTCGAGCGATGCGGCGACGGTGCTGCTCGCGGCCCGCGCGGGTGCGTTTGGAGCGCTGCCGAGCCGCGACGAGCTCTCCGTCGCTCGCTCGCTCGGCTCCGACGTGCCGTTCTTTCTCGTCGAAGGGGGCGCGCTCGTCGAAGGAACCGGCGAACGCGTGACGCCGGTCGGCGCGATACCATCGTGGACGGCGCTCGTCGTGAAGCCTCCGGTCGCAATCTCCACCGCCGAGGCCTACCGTCGCCTCGACGAGCGCGAACGGCCGCAGCGCCCGCGGAGCGAGAGCGTCGGCGTTCGAGCGGTTGCGGCGCTCCAGCGCGGCGATTTCGCCGAGATCGAGCGTCTGCTCGCGAACGATTTTCACGACGATGCCCTCGCCCGACATCCGGAGATCGCGCGCGCGGCGGCGGCGATCGAGGCGGCGGGCGCCGCGCGCGCGCTCCTCGCCGGCTCGGGATCGAGCCTCTTCGCGCTCTTCGAGCGGCGCGGCGAGGCGGAAGCGAGCGCCGAGCGGCTCGCGTTGCCGTCGGAGTATCGACGCTACGTCGCCGAATTTCGTTCCGGCGCATCGTGGAAAGGAGCCTCGGCGTGAGGTGCGTCGTCCTCGCCGGTGGACCGCACGATGCCATCGCCGCGGGAACTCCCGGCGCCCCAAATAAGGCGTTCGCGCTCATCGCGGGGCGCACGCTGCTGGAGCGAACGCTCGCTCCCCTCAAGGCATCGAGCGCGGTGAGCGGCATACGCGTCGTCGCCCCGTCGAGCGCCGCCGGGCACCCCGCGCTCGCGCTCGCCGACGAGTGCGTCTCCGATGGCGCGAAAATTCGCGACTCGCTACGCTCGGGGCTCGAGGGCTTACCCCCCGACGAGATCGTCGCGGTCTGGACGAGCGACCTACCGATGCTCTCGGTAGCGGCGGTCGACGATTTTATCGAGCGAGCGCGCGTTGCCGACGCCGATATCGGCTACGGATGCGTCGAGTACGGCACCCACATGCGACGCTTTCCCGAGGTGCCGCACACCTGGGCGCGCATGAGCGATGGGCGGTACTGCGGCGGCGGCGCGATCGCGCTGAAGCCGCGCGCGTTGCCACGGCTCGACGACTTCATCGAGCGGCTCGGCGCCGCACGCAAATCTCCGCTGCGGCTCGCGGGGCTTTTCGGATGGGGTTTATTATTCCGTTACGCGCTCGGGCGGCTCAGTATCGAACGCGCGCAAGCGCGCGCGAGCGAGATCGTCGGCGCCTCGGTCCGCGCGATTCCTTCGCCGTTCGCCGAGTTTGCGGTGAACGTCGATCGGGTTAGCGACGTTGCGCTGGCGGAACGACTTCTGGCGTCCGCCAACGTCTGAACAATTCGTTGGGAATCCCGAATTGGTCGAGCACCTTCCCGACGGTGTGCGCCACGATATCGTCGACGCTGCGCGGGTTTGCGTAGAGCGCCGGAACGGGCGGAAGGATCGTCGCGCCGATCTCGGCGAGTTGCGCGAGCGTGCGCAGGTGACCCAGGTGTAGCGGCGTTTCGCGCACGACGAGCACGGTGCGGCGGCGCTCCTTGAGGCAAACGTCGGCGGCGCGCGCGAGCAAATTATCGTTGAGCGAATACGCGATCGCGCTCGCGCTCTTCATCGAGCAGGGAACCACCATCATTCCGTCGGTTAAAAACGAACCGCTGGAGATCGCCGCAGCGAGATCGTCGTCGCGATAGACCACGTCGGCGAGTGCGTGAAAATCCTCGACCGTGAGATCGGTCTCCAGCGAGATGGTGCGCTGCGCCGCCGCACTCAGCACGAGGTGCGTTTCGACGCCGCCGATCGCGCGAAGAGCCTGAAGCGCCATATAGCCGTATGCGCTTCCGCTCGCACCGCTAATGCCGACGATGATTCGTTTCATGAAAGAGGACCTCGCTTTTCAGTGCACTTCGCGGGAGGGGACGAAGCCTCTTCCTGAAACCTAAGCGCGACGTGAAGTTTGCAATGCTCCGCCCCACGATCGAGCAGGACGCGATCGCGTGGTCGCACCGTGGCGACCGCGCCGCACTGGAACGTCTGCTCCTCGCGTGTACGGCGCTCTCGTCGATCTCCGCGTCGGCCGCGATCGCCCTCGCTCGAGCGAACGAATGCCCTCTCGCCGCGCTCGAGGAAGCCGCCCCTCCATTCGTCGACGGCGAACGCGATGCGTTTGCGGCATGGCGGGATGCGGCGCGTGCCTCACAAGCGACGGGCGACCCGGGGCCGCTCCTGATCGCGCTCGAAGCGCCGCAGCCCGCAGCCCCGGAACGCTCCTTCGCCTCGCTTCCGGCCGAGCTGCCCTCCGGCGCGCTTCCCCCAGAACCGGCGCGTCCCGTCGCGACGCCGAACCGACCGTTCAGCGCATCGGCGCTCAACATGTTCGTCGATTGCCGACGACGTTGGTTTTTTCGCTACGTTTGCGATCCGGTCGAAGAGACCGACTCGCCGGCGGCGAGCTACGGAACGGCGTTTCACGCCGCGCTCGAAAATTTTCACGCCGAATTTCCTCGCCCAACCGAAGAGCTGCGCGCAGAGATGGCGCAGCGTCTCGACGCCCTGATCGTTGCGGCCTTCGACCGCGCTCGCTCGACGTTCGCCACCGCCGTCGAAGTGGAGCTACAGAAGGAACGCGCCCGGAGAACCGCCGTTCGTTATATCGAATGGCTCTGCGAGCGCGCGCGTCAGCTGCCCTTCGAGGTCGTCGGCATCGAACGGCGCGTCGCGCCGACGATCGGAGGGCATCAATTCGTCGGTTTCATCGATCGGCTCGATCGTCTCGACCTCGACGGCAGCATTGCGGTCGTCGATTACAAAACCGGTTCGATCGCCGAGAGCGCCAAAGAATACCGCGAACGCGTACGTCGATTCGAAGATTTTCAACTACCGTTTTATTATTGGTCGCAAGAACTCGCGGGCGAGCGCGTCTCGCGCCTCGCGTTACTTCCGCTGAAGGACCATACCGTACCGATCGCGCCGATCGAACTCGAGGTCGTCGGCGCGGGCGCGACGCCTCGCGATAACGGAACCCGCGGAACGATTTCGATCCTCGATCTCGAGCGCGCGCGCGACCGCATGGTCGAGATCGGCGACGAGATCCGCGGCGAACGGATCGATCGTTTCGCCGCTAGCGAGGATCCGGAGTCCTGCGCCTACTGCATTTATACGCTCTCCTGCACCGACCGGCCGCAGGCCGAGCCCGAGCGATTTTCGCGATGAACGACGCAGCGATCCAACCGATCGTCATTCGCGCCGGCGCTCGAGGCGGGAAAACCACGCGCCTCGTTCGGATCGCCATCGAAGCCTCGCGAAGCGAGAAAGTTCTCCTCATCGGCATCGGTAGCGGAAGCGCTGCGGCCCTGAGAACGCGCACGCTGCTCGAAGGCGCGAACGAGATTCCCGTCGTCGAAATCGGCGAGCTCGCCGCCGAGATCGCGGCGATCGCCGAACCGAGCCTCCGCTTCATCGACGAGACCTCGGCGTATGGAATTTTCGAGCGCGTCGCCGCTCCGCTCTTCGACGGATCGTGGCCTCCGCCGGAGGCCTCGATTTACACCGAGGTCGCCGAGCTTCGCTCCCCCGAACGCTTCCTCGAACATGCGTGGTCCCTCGTGCAACGGCTCCGCCGCGCGGAAATTTCACCGCGCGAGGTCGTCGAACGCGCCGCGCGGGGAGCGACCGCATTTTACGCCCACCCTCCCAACCTCAGCTCTCCGGCCTTGCTCGCATATTTGAACGATGCGGCGCGAGGTTCGCTCGACGCCGACGCAGAGGAACTGCTGCGGCAATATCATCGCGAAATCGATCTCGCGAAAATCCTCGCCGAACTCTACGCGCGCTACGAAGCGACGATCGAAAGCGAGCGTCTCGCCGACGCGTGCGCCGTCCTCGCGCGCGCGACGGCGTGGTTGCGCAAGAACGCCGGCGCCGCAAGGCCCGCCGCGGTCGCCTTCGACGCGATCTTCGTCGACGATGCCGAACACTGCGACGAACGCGCGCACGATTTTCTCAGCGCCCTGACGCGAGGATCGAAGCGCCCGCCGACCTTCGCCTGTAACGAAGATGGCGCCCACCGTCCGCTGCAAGGAGCGCGCGTCGAACGTCTCGCCGATGCCGCCGAGGAACGCCTTCCCGATCTCGCGCCCGCCGCGATACGTCCCACCGTCGAACGCTGTGCGAACCGCGAGAGCGAAGCGCTACGCGCGGCGAGCTGGATCGCCGAACGCATCGAGGCGGGCATCGCTCCCGAAGCGTGCGCCGTACTCTTGCGCGATCTCGACGATGCGGGACGCTTCGAAGAGGCGCTCCACGAACGCGGCATCGCAACCGCGCGCGCGGGGCGATGCAATCTCTTCCGCCTCCGGGAGATCCTCGACGCATTCGCGCTTCTCACCTGGATCGCCGATCCGTTCGCGCACGATGCGTTATTGCGCATTCTCGAGGGGCGTCGCATGGCGCTCTCCGACGCGACGATCGCGATCCTCTGCGGGAAAGGCGCGAGCGGCCAAGACTCGCTTTTCGGCGAAAGCGAACGCGCGACCGACGACGACCGCCCGAAAGCGCTCCGTCTCGGCGATAACGTCCTCTTCGGTGCGGTCGATCCATTGCTCGGCGAGCTCGCGCGCGCGCGCGTTGCGTGGCTGCGAGGGTTCCACCGAGAAGCGCAACGACTCGTCGCGACGACGCCGCTGACCGATGCAATCGCGAAAATATGGGAGGATGGGCTCGCGACGGGGGGCGAGCCATCCGACGCTCGCGAGCGCTCTCGCGGGCTCGCACTCGAGGTGTTGGCGGCGCGTATCGATGCGTGCGAGGCGGGCGATGGGCTCGCGGCTCTCCGCGCGCTCTGCGAGCACCTCAGAAAGGTCGCCGAGCGCGAGCGCACCGAGATTCCATACCGCCAGCGCGCGGGGTTCGTCACGATCGCGGAGATCGATGCGACGCTCGGCATCTCGTTCGAAGCGGCTGCGATCCCATCGTTGCAAGCGGGAGCCTTCCCGACCTACTACGTGCCGCCGGCCTTCTTGTTTACGCCGACCTACGGACTTGCGGCTCGCGAGAACGCCGGCGGTCTCCGCAGTACCCGAGCCGTAAAACACGCTTACGTCAATTACCGTCTTAAATTGCGGGAGCGACATATCGAACAGGAGCGCCGCCTCTTTGCATTCGCCCGCTCGCGCGCGCGCGCGTCTCTTCTTCTGACCGCTTCGGGAAGGCCGACCCGCGGCATCAATACGCCGGAGTTTCTCGAGGAATGCCGGCGATGACGCCGCAGCTACGCCCGATCGACCCCGCGACCTACGCTCGCGAAGTGCTGCCGCTCACCGCTCCGCTCTGGGCGGCGGGGCGCGATCTCGAAACGTACGCGCGCCATACGCTCGAACTCGCAGCGAGCGGATACGGGCGCCGTCACTATTCCACCGTAGGCCTCTACGACGGCGCGGCGCTCGCGGCGAGCTGCAAGCGCTACGAGCGAGATATTCGCGTTGGCGAGCGCGCGTTAAAGGCCGTCGGCATCGGCGCGGTCTTTACTCCGAGCGAGTTACGAGGACGCGGTTACGCGAGCGCGATGCTCGCCAGCCTTATGGATCGGGAGCACGCAGCCGGTATCGACGCGCTCTATCTTTTCAGCGATATCGAACCGGCATTTTACGAGGCGCTCGGTTTCGTCGCCTTTCCGTCGCGCGTCTTCTCCTTGCGCGCCGACGATCTCCCGCACGCGCGAATGACGATGAAGCATGCGACGCCGGAGGACCTCGCCTCCATTCGGCGTTCGTTCGTGCGCCACGAGCGGATGCGCCCTTGGAGCTTCAAACGCACCCCGCTCTATTGGGAGTGGCTCTATCTACGCACGCGACACGGATCGGAGCATCCCAACGGTGACGCATTGACGTTCGTGCTGCGCGAAGGCACGCGCGTCGATGCCTACGTCACCGGCGTGCGCAGCCCCGAACACGATTCGTTTATCGTCGACGAACTCGGCCTGCGCGACGAGCGCGAGCGCGATATCCTCGCGCCGTTCTTGCGCTCGGCCGCGGGAGATCTACGCCGCATCGTCGGTTGGCTTCCGCCGGAACCGGTGCGAAAGCATCTTCCACGCGGGAGTATCCGGCGGCGCAGCGACGCGATCTTCATGGTCGCACCGATCTCCAAGGTGGCACACGCCTGGGTGCGCGCCGCCGCGATCGGCGGGATCGGCGATCCCGTCTGGAGCACCGACCACATCTAGACGAGATGCATCGCGGGGGCGACGATTCCAAGTCATCCCGCATTGGCAAAGCCATCGAATCGAGGGATCGCGCGCCTCGATGCGCGCCGCGATATGCCACCTCGATACGCCGCCTCGATACGCCGCCTTCGGCGGCTACTCGGCGTGACAAGGGCGGCTACTCGGCGTGACAAGGGCGGCCACTCGGCGTGACAAGGGTGACAAGCGCGCGCATCGTGGGGGCGACGATCGCGGCGAGCGCTTAAGCGAGCGGCGAGGAGCCTGACATTGATTCTCCGAGACGCGAGCGTCTAGCGAGTCGCGAGCGGCGCAGCCCTCGATGCGCGCCGCGATATCCCGCCTCGATATGCCACCTCGATACGCCGCCTCGATACGCCGCCTTCGGCGGCTACTCGGCGTGACAAGGGCGGCTACTCGGCGTGACAAGGGCGGCTACTCGGTGTGACAAGGGCGGCTACTCAGCGTGACAAGGGCGGCTACTCGGCGTGACAAGGGCGGCTACTCGGCGTGACAAGGGCGGCTACTCGGCGTGACAAACACCGCAAGCGCGCCTACGCGCGCGGAGCGAAGAGCGAGAGTTGGTTCGACGCGCGTTCGCCGAGCGCCGCAACGCGAGTCCCGAGCAGACGGATCGGCGCCCCATCGATGCGCGCGCGCTCCAGACAGCTGCGGGCCGCGCTATAGATTGCTTTCGGTGATTGCGTCGGTTCGCGCAAGCTCGTTTGCCGCACGCGCAGCGAAAAATCGGCGAACTTGATCTTGATACCGACGGTCCGCGCCCAGAGATTCTTTCGTTGGAGATCCCCGGCGAGCTCGCGCGCCTGAGCGACGAGCAGTTCGCGCATACGCACTTCGTCGGCGAGATCGTACTCGAACGTCTCCTCCGTCGATATCGATTTCGTCTCCCGTTCGTCGCTGACGGTTCGCCGGTCGATGCCGAGAGCGAACTCTCGCATACGCTCCGACGAAGAACCGAACAGCTCCCCAAGAGCGTTATCGTCGAGCGTCAGAATATCGGCGACGGTCACGATACCGCGTTCGTTGAGGCGAGCTTCCGTTTTCGGGCCGATGCCCCACAGGCGCCCCACCGAGAGCGGAGCGAGAAACGCGCGCTCGTCGCCGGGCTCGACGGCGAGCATGCCGTTGGGTTTTGCGAGTTCGGAGGCGATCTTCGCGATCATCTTCCCGCACGCGAGCCCCGCGCTAATGGTCAATCCTCGTTCGCGAAAGACCTCCGCGCGGAATTGCTCGACGAGCGCCCTTGCGTCGTCGAACGCCATCTCGTTGAGATCGAGAAAGGCCTCATCGTGGGAGAGCGGCTCGAGCACGTGCCCGCGCGACCGGAGAATCGCGAAGATCGCCTTCGATTCGCTCCGGTAGCGTTCCATCTCCGGGGGCACCACCACGAGATCGGCGCAACGCTCGAGCGCTTGATGCAGCGGCATCGCCGAACGAATTCCAAAAGGGCGCGCTTCGTACGAGGCCGTCAACACGACGGAGCGACGATGGGCACCCGCCACTACCAAGGGGCGCCCGCGAAGTTCGGGGCGATCCCGCACCGCGACGCTTGCATAGAACGCGTCGACGTCGAGATGCGCGATCGGCACGGAGCCTTAGGCGGCCTCCGCATACAGACGAAGGATCGTCGCCATATTGCGTTCGTCGTCGGCATCTTCGCCCGGCGTCTCGAGAATCGCGACTTTCCCTCGCAGCTCGGCGAAGCCGAGTAAGGCGCGAAAACCGTTCTCGCCGATCAGTCCCTCGCCGATGTGCCAGTGGCGGTCGCGATTTCCGCCGAGCGGAATCTGCGTGTCGTTGAGATGGAACATCCGCAAGCGATCGAAGCCGAGGTGCTTGTCGATCTCCTCGACGAAGCGCGCGACGTCGTCCTTCGTATCGATTTTATATCCCGCCGCCCACGCGTGCGCCGTATCGATACAGACCCCGAGTTGCGGGTGATCGACCGCACGCATGAACGCTCCCAGTTCCTCGAGCGTTCCTCCCGCAAGCGCCCCGGCACCCGCCGAATTTTCGAGCACCAGCGATACCGACGGCGGAATCTCCGAGAGCGCCTCTTCGAGGGCCGCCGCAATCGCCGCAAAGCCCGCGTCGCGATCGCGCTTGCCGTACGAACCGAGATGCGTGTTCACCAAAGCGATGCCGGCGAGCGCCGCCACGCGGAGATCGTGTTTCAAAAGATTCAGCGACCCGCTGAAAATTTTCGGGTCCTCGCTGGCGAGATTGATGAGATAGGGCGTATGCGTCACCGCGGGGTCGAGATCGTTCTGCGCTCGCAGCGCGGCGAAAGTGGCCAGCGCTTCCACTTTCGGCGTCGCCTGCCGATAGGCGCGCGGGTTGCTCGTGAATACCTGCATCGTCGTGCAGCCGAGGGCGGCGGACCGACGAACCGCAGCTTCGTAGCCGTCGGCGAGACGCATATGCAGTCCGAAGCGCATGCTATGCCGCCTTGCGAGCGAGATAGAGATATTGCATGTAGGCGTGCTGGAAGCTCCCGATTTCGGGGCCGAGCTGTTCGACGAAGAGACGTTCCAACGTTTTTACGTATCGCTCGATTCGATCGGCGGAGATTTCCGCGTGTTCGAGCCGAACGCGCTCCTCTTCGAAAAATGCGGCGCGCGTCGTCACCAGGCGCCATTGCACGACGCGCAGCGTTTGTCCCACGAACGGAGCGGCGTAAAACTCGCGGAAACCGCCGACGAGCGTGCCGGCGAGCGGGTGAATATCGATCTCGCGCGCGGCTTCGTCGCAGAGCGGGCGCACCGGGGAACCCGAGAGCGCGTGCTTCCACCACACCGCGACCACGCCGCCGGGCTTGAGAACGCGATACGCCTCGGCGAACGCTTTCGCGCGATCGAAGAGGTGGTAACTCTGCGCGCAAATATACCCATCGAACGTCGCCGCCTCGAACGGTAGCGCCGTTACGTCGCCGAGGCGCCAAGTCGCGGTCGGATGGAGTCGGCGCGCTCGATCGAGCGCTTCGGCGTGGAGATCGATACCGGTAACGACGGCACCGTTATCGAGCAGCGGAGCGCTCGCGTCGCCCTCGCCGCACGCGGCATCGAGAATGCGTCCCCGCAAGGGCATTCCGAACTCGACGAGGGCGTCGTACAGCGAAGGAGAGTAGGCGAGCGGCCGAGCCGGGGTATCGTTTTGAACCGTCATTCCGTCGATTCTGTTTGCTCGACGCTCTCGGCGACCTGCTCCTCTACCGGCTCGGCATCGCCGGCGATGAGCGGGAGCGCGAGTTCTCGAGGTCGCTCGATCTCCACCTCCAAATCGGGAAGATCTTCGAGCGAATTGAGACCGAAGGATTCCAAGAAGAGCGGCGTCGTTTTATATTGCATCGGCCTACCGACGACTTCTTTGCGGCCCGCTTCGCAGATGAGCGATCGATCGAGGAGTGTATTGACGACGCTATCGGAATTGACGCCGCGGATCGATTCGATCTCCCCTTTGGTAACCGGCTGCATCTGCGCGACGATCGCAAGCGTCTCGAGCGCTGGGGACGAGAGCGACGTTTTCGGAGGGAGTAAATATTTTTCCACCACCTCGCGAGCGGCCGGCGAGGTACCGAAACGAAAGCCGCCGGCGATATTGCGAAGGACGATCCCCCGACCGTCGTAGCGTTCGGCGAGCGCCGCGAGCGCGAGATCGACCGCCTTCTCGTCGGCATCGACCAACTTTGCGATCCGCCGTTGGTCGAGCGATTCGCCGGCGACGAAGAGCAGCGCCTCCACCAACGGCTCTATACGCGCGGCGGCGGCGCCGAGTTCTTCGCGCTCGTGCGCGGTTTCGGCGAGGGCTTCGGCGATGACGGTATCGGTGCTCATACAGGTGTTGTTTGTCCGTGAGGGAGGGCGATGATGATATCTTCGAACGCGGCGGGTTGCTCGATGCGGATGCGATTGCGGCGCATCAGCTCGAGGACGGCGAGAAAGGTGGCGATCACGATCTCGCGCGTCATTCCGAGTTCGTTGCAGAGGGCGGCGAAGGTGGTTTCGCCACGCTCTTTGAGGCTGCGCACGATATAATCCATCTGAGCGAGCAGCGAGATCCGCTCGCGCACGATCGTTCGCTTTTCAGGGCGAGCGTTGCGCAGCATGGCGAGGAACGCTCGCGCGAGGCGATCGGCGTCGATGCGATAGCGTTGTTCGAAATCGCCGGTCGCATCGCCGCCCTCGCGATAAAAGACCGCGCCCGCCTCGCCTTGGCGCGTGCGAAGCGCGTCGCCGAGTTCGCGATACTTCGAGTAGGCGATCAAGCGGCGGCGCAGACGTTCTTCTACTTCTTCGGGCGATTCTTCGCCGACCTCGGCGAGCTCCGCCGGGATGGCGGGCAACAACGCGCGCGACTTGAGAAAGACGAGCGTCGCCGCGATGACGAGATACTCGGCCGCTACCTCGACGTCGAGCGATTCCATAACGCGCACGTAGGCGAGGTATTGTTCGGCGACGCTCGCGAGCGATACCGTGGCGATGTCGAGTTGCTGCTCTTTAATGAGACCGAGCAACAAATCAAGCGGCCCGTCGAAGACGTCGAGCCGCACGAGGCATGGGTCGGAACGCTCCGCGAGCGCGCTCTGGTTCAAGAGCTACGCTGCTCCATCGCCGGGACGAGCGTCGGCTCCAGTTCGAAGCTGCCGATATGTTCGGTCGCCGACTCGAGCGCCATATCGATCAAGCGTTTCTCGTTAACGTACTTGAGCATCTTGCGCGCGGTCGCCGCATCGAACCAGCGGGCCTCATCGACTTCGTGGTCGTGGTTCTGCGGATCGCCCGAGAGGTAGCGCATCGAAAAGAACGTCACGCTCTTTTTGTGCTTCGCTTTGCCGACGTAGAACCAATAGGAGATTTCATTAAGGCGTCCGAGGATCTCGCCCCAACATCCGGTCTCCTCGCGAACTTCGCGAATCGCCGCCTGCTCGTTGGATTCCCGATGTTCGACGTGGCCTTTCGGCAGCGTCCACACGCGCGGTGAGCCTCGCCCGATAAGCATCGCATCGAAGCCCGCGTCGCGACGACGAAGGAGAACCCCACCTGCGG
>JAJYHP010000053.1 GCA_021784715.1 bacterium | reverse complement strand
GTTCCCTCGAACTCATCGGCAGCGTGAAGGCGTTGGAAGGCCCCGAAGAGTTTATTCGCATACGCCATATCGAAACCCGCGCCGTTGTCGCGAACGAAGAACTCTCCCGAGGGATCGCGCCCGAAGGAGATCGACGGACGCTCGGTATTGCGCGTGAATTTCCAGGCATTGCCGACCAAGTTCCCGAGGGCGGCACGAACGAGCGCGGGATCGCCGAGGCCTGTGAGCCCGGGATCGACGCGGACGGCGACGTCGCGCTCGGGCTCGCCGACCGCGAGCTCGGCGACGATGCCGGAGAACATCTCGCTCAGGTCGATCGACTCGAAATGAATCGGCGCGCGCGCGATCTTCGCCAAACGCAACAACGCATCGATGAGTTCGGCCATCCTTCTCGCAGCGGAACGCACGCGGCCGAGGTAGCCCTTCGCGGTATCGTCGAGCAACTCGCGATAATCTTCCTCGAGCACTTGGCTGAACCCGTCGATCGCTCGTAGCGGCGCGCGCAGATCGTGCGAGACCGAATAGGCGAACGACTCGAGTTCTCGGTTTGCCGCTTCGAGTTGTTTGGTTCGCTCTGCGACACGGTGTTCGAGCGTCGCATTGAGTTCGCGAATCTCGCGCTCGCTCTTAATGCGATTGGTGATATCGCGAATGTAGCCGGCGAGTCCATCGGCAAAGGAGTATATCCGCATATCGTACCATCGCCCGTTGACGCCCGAACGAAGTTCGAGGGTGACGGGCTTGCGCGTGACGAGCGCTTCTTCGAACGCGGCGCGCACCATGCTCTCCGAACTCGGTTCGACAAAATCCATCATCGGTCGCCCGATGAGCGCTTCTTTGTCCGCTCGATAAAACTGCGCCAAGCGTTCGTTGACGTAGATAATGCGTAAGGATTTGTCGACCGCGACGAACGCATCGGTAATGCTGTCGAGGATCTCGCGGGTCTGCGCGGTGGCGCGCGTGCTGTGAAAGACTTCCGCGATCGTCGTCGCGACGCTCTCGATAAAACGGAGCCGCGATTCGTCGAAATCGGAGGCGCGTCGGCTGCCGACCACGATCGTTCCGATCGGCTCGCTCTCGGTGCCGATCGGAACGCAGGCGACCGAAACGATCCCTTTCGCCATCCGTGCGTGCGCGTCGAGAAACGGCGACTCGTCGGTAAGACGGTCGACGACGATCGGTTCCGCTCTCCGAATCTGCGCCGATCCGGCGAAATCGAGCGTCTCGTCGTCGGGACGAGCGGGAGCGACCGCCTCTCCAAGCTCGCCGACGCGTTCGTAGCGGTCGAGCGAGGGGCGGTAACGGTACATCTCCGCAGCCGGGACGTCGAGGTAGGTGCAGAGGAGTTCCAATGCATCCTCGCTGACACGAAGGAGCGAGGCTTGCGACAGGGCGAGACGCCCGAACTCGATGAGGGCGGCCTGTTGATTGTTTCGCTCGGTTAGCACGCGCTCGGCCTCGACGCGCTCGGTTACATCGCGAAAATAGACCGAGATGCCGTCGGGTGCCGGAAAGGCTTTCACGTCGAACCAAAGATACGAGGTGAGGGAATACTCGACGAATGAGGTGGGGGCACCGGTATCGAGCGCCTTTTGGTACTGCTCCTCGAAAACCGAATTTGCGAAGGTCGGGAAGAGATCGCGCACCTTCATGCCGACGACATCTCGACCGACCGCTCCAAGCAAGCGCTTGGCCTCTCCGTTCATGAAACGGATCCGCATATCGCGGTCGAGCACGAAAAAACCGTCGGTGATGCGTTCGAGGACCTCACCGAGGTCGACGGGCAGCGTGTGACTTTTAGCGGCTCCCATCCCGTTGGCGCGCTTCCTTCTCGGGCGCGGCGCTCCCTCCGGAGACGTTAATCTTTTTCAGCGATCGTCGCCGAGAATATGCAAGATGCGCTTCGTCGTCGCAGATCCTTCGGGCACATTTGTCATGTCTGCGTAAAGCTCGCTCGCTACTTCGGTTGAAAATCCAGCGAGAGCGAGTTGATGCAATAGCGCGTCCGTTTTGGCCCCGGACCGTCGTCGAAGACGTGACCGAGGTGCGAGTCGCAGCGCTTGCAGCGCACTTCGGTACGCAGCATACCGTGGCTACGATCCTCGAGTAAGCGCACGCGCTCCAATTCTTCGGGCTCGGTGAAGCTCGGCCACCCGCAGTGCGACTCGAACTTCGCCTCGGCGGTAAAGAGGGCGGCGCCGCATCCCCCGCAGAGATAGCGCCCCTCGGCGGTGAGCTCGAGCAAGGAGCCCGTGAAGGGGCGCTCGGTGCCGGCCTCGCGTAGAATGCGATAGCGTTCGGGGCCCAAATGGGCGCGCCATTCATCCTCGCTGCGCACGATCTCCGGTTCATTACGTTCGCTCATACGTTTTAGCAAAACGCGTGAAGGCGCTCGGCGGATGCAAAAATGCTCGCGTTCGAAACGCGAAACTGGAGCCGTTGATGGGGATTGAACCCATGACCTCGTCCTTACCAAGGACGTGCTCTACCACTGAGCTACAACGGCGTCGTTTCTTTGGAGCGGGCGGCGGGAATCGAACCCGCGCTGTCTGCTTGGAAGGCAGAAGCACTACCACTATGCAACGCCCGCGTGGTGGGCAGGGCTGGATTCGAACCAGCGTAGCGCTTTCGCGCGCCGAATTTACAGTCCGGTGCCTTTAACCACTCGACCACCTACCCACGCGACCGTCTGCCGACGGCTCCGGACGGTACGATACCAAACCCCAAGACTCCTCGCAACGACTACCGTCAAAAATCGCGCTCGCTCCTCGCTCCCCGGGTCGTGCGGAGGGGGCCTGCGAGAGGCGTGGAAGCTGCCGCTCTCCGCCGACGTGGCTCAGCGGCTACAGCAGCAGTTTTGTAAACTGCCAATCGTGGGTTCGAGTCCCACCGTCGGCTCCACCATTCTCTCCGGGAGATGCCCATGCAAACCGTCCGTCCCAAATGGCGCGCCGGCGGCCTCGCCCTCGTCTGCGAGCGCTGTTCCTCCGAGCGCATCCCCGAAGAGACGCCCGAGATCGCGAAGCGTCACGGCTCGGTGCCCCTGCGCGCGTGGTTGAAGGCCGCG
>JAJYHP010000168.1 GCA_021784715.1 bacterium | reverse complement strand
GAGACGGAGCCGCATGGCAGCCATCATCGCGCTTTGCGCGGGCGATGCGCAAGCGCATAGCCCGCATCTCGACGCTCGATCGCCCCGCAGAGTTCGAGCAGGTTGAGTCGCCCGAGCACCTCCGCGGTCGAGAGTTCGCTTGCGGCGACGAGTTCCTCAAGCGTCGAAGCACCGCTGCAGAGGAGGGCGAGTAGGGCGTCGGCGGGGGGTGTGGGCTCGCCGGAGGCCGGAGCGGCCGGCGGTGTTTCGGGGCGCAGCAGCCCCATCGCTTCGACGATATCGGCGGCATCGCGGACCAGCGTCGCCCCGTCGCGGAGGAGGGCGAGGCTCCCCGCACCGCTGCACCGGTCGACGTCGCAGGGAAGCGCGAGGACCGGAATCTCGCCGGCGGCCCAGCTCGCGGTATTGAGCGCCCCCGAGCGGAGCGGTGCCTCGACGACGAGCAATGCATCGGCGAGGGCGACGACGACCCCATTGCGGGCGAGAAACTGCCCCCGGCGCGCGGGTTCGTCGGGCGGGAAGGGGGAGAGCACGGCGCCGCCCGCCGCGAGCATACGCGCGGCGAGAGCGGCGTTGCGCGGGGGGTAGAAGCAGTGGTGCCCGGAGCCGAGCACGCCGATCGTTGGGGCACCGGCATCGAGCGCGCCTTCGTGCGCCGCTGCATCGATGCCCAGCGCGAGCCCTGAAAGCACGCAGAGCCCGAGGCCGGCGAGCTCCGCGGCGAGGGAACGGGCCTGGCTGCGCCCGTACGCACTTGCCGCGCGGGTGCCGACGATGGCGATGCTGGGGCGGGCGAGCGCTTCGAGGTCGCCGGTCGCCCAGAGCCCCGCAAAGCGAGGCTCCGCCCGTCCGGGTCGGAGAGCAAGGAAACGCCCGCGAGGTTCGAAACGGAGCTCCACGCCCCTCATTCACGAAGGATCCCTCGTCGACAAGCGGGGGGAATCCCGGCCGGACCAGAGAAACGGCGGGTCGCCGATACGGAAGGAGTAACTGTGGCAGTTGAAGCCTATTGCGTTAAGTGCAAAGCGAAGCAGCCGATGGCTGACGCCAAGCAAATCACGATGAAAAACGGTCGCCCGGCGACCGAGGGAAAGTGCTCGAAATGCGGCACGAAGATGTTCAAGATCGGAGCGGCCAAGTAAACCGCACCGCTCTGGCAGACCAGGAGCATACGCAAAAGGGCCACCGCTTGGTGGTCCTTTTGCGTTCCCTACGGGTAGTGGGTTATACTAACGCGAAGCACAATATGTGCGTTACATCGTCGTGAGGGCTCGCCGCTGATCTGTCCGACCTGCCGTAAGAGCGAGACACGCGTCGTCGATTCACGCGACGACGATAATGTCGTGCGCCGTCGCCGCGAGTGCCTCGACCCCCGCTGCAAGCATCGCTTCACCACCTACGAGCGCATGGAGCAATCGCGTCTCTACGTCGTGAAGAAAGATGGGCGGCGCGAACAGTACTCACGGGAGAAACTGCTCTCGGGGCTTCATAAGGCTTGCGAGAAGCGCCCGATCTCGGAGAACCAGATGGAGAGCATCGCCACCGAATTAGAGCGCGAGCTCTTCGCGCGCGGCGAAAACGAAGTGCCCTCGACGCTCGTCGGCGAAAAAGTGATGGAGGCGCTGCGTGGGCTCGACCCGGTCGCCTACATTCGGTTCGCCTCGGTCTATCGCTCGTTCCGAGATATTGAAAGCTTCCGAGAAGAACTCAAGACCCTTCTTCCTAAGTAAGGGAGCATGACCGTCGACTCTCACCTTGCGCCGCGCGTCGCCGTGCGACGCCTCGCGCACGCTGCCGAGCTTCCGCCGCCGACCTACATGAGCGATGCGGCGGCGGGCGCCGATCTCTGTGCCGCGCAGGAACTGCACCTCGCGCCCGGCGAGCGCTCGCTCGTCCCGACCGGTTTTGCGATCGAACTCCCACGCGGTTTCGAAGCGCAGATTCGCCCGCGTAGCGGCCTCGCATTGCGCAGCGGCATTACCTGTCTGAACGCACCGGGGACCATCGACGCAGATTATCGCGGCGAGATCTGCGTGCTGTTGATCAATCACGGAAGCGAGAGCGTCGCTATCGCGCGCGGCGAGCGCATCGCGCAACTGGTCGTAGCGCCGGTCGCTCGCGCAAACTTCGAACTCGTCGAGCAACTCGGCGCTTCCGCGCGCGGAGAGAACGGTTTCGGCAGCACTGGGCGCAACGCATCGGTTCGTCCGTGAACGTTTATATCGTCGGGCGCGGTGCGGTCGGCTCGTTTCTCGGCGAGCGTCTAAGCTCCGTCGGCGTCAACGTCACCTATGCACCGCGAGCTCTCGAAGAGGTGACGCCGGTCGAGGCCGATGTGGCGATCGTCGCGGTCAAAAGTTACGACACGCCCGCGGCGATCGAAAGCCTCAAGCGCGCGATCGCCGTTCCCGGGAATTGCGTTTTCGTCTCACCGCAAAACGGCGTCGGCAACGAAGAACTGCTTGCAGCGGCGTTCGGCGAACGCAACGTCGTGGCGGCGGCCCTCACGGTGCCGGTCGACCGCGACCGCGACGGACGCGTCGCCGCCGCGAAAGAGGGCGGCCTCGCGCTCGCTCCGCTCGGCGGCGCAGCATATAACTGGCTGAGCGCAACGTTCCAGAGCGCCGGTATATCGGTAAAAGTCTGCGAAGATTGGCGCGCGCTGAAATGGAGCAAACTCGCGCTCAACATCGTTGCAAATGCGTCCTGTGCGATTCTCAATGTGCTGCCGAATCGCTTAGTGCAGTTCGAGAAGATCTTTACGCTGGAGATTCGCGCGATTCGCGAAGTGCGCGACGTGATGAAGGCGCTCGGTCTCACGCCGGTCGATCTCCCGCGCTATCCCGTGCGTGCGCTCTTCGCCATCGCTTCGTTGCCCAGCCCGATCGCGCGCCGCGTGCTCGCCGGGCGCGTCGCCTCGGCGCGCGGTACGAAACCGCCATCGCTATTGCTCGATCTCCGCTCGGGGCGGGAGCGAACCGAAGTGGAATCGCTCTGCGGCGCCGTCGCGGTGGCCGGGCGCGCTGCCGACGTGCCGACCCCGGTCAACGCCGTCTACGCGCGCGTGCTCGCCGATATCGCCCAGATGCCGCAGCTCTGGGCAAAGTATCGCGAACGCCCCGAGGCCTTGCTCGATGAAGTGTACGCCGAGATGAAACGTGCGAAAGCGCGAGAGAGAGGAAAGCATGCGTGACCCGCGGGTTCCCGAATCGTTAGAGGGCTGGTGGATTCTCCACCGGATGTTCCGCTTCGATCGCCTGCTTTGGGAGAGCGTCGGTGAAAAGCGACGCGCAAAGATCGCCGGCCGCGCGCGCGATCTCTTCGAGCACATGCACGCAGGTGAAGACGGCGATATCGGCCTCGCGCAACTCGTCGGGCATAAGGGCGATCTCATGCTCACGCATTACGCTCGCAGTTACGACGGCCTCGCCTACGCGCAGATGCTCGTCGATAAGATCGATCTCCGTCTCTTTCTCGAGCCGATGGATTCCTATGTATCGGTCCTCGAGATCGGCATGTACGATGCCACCGGGAAAATTCACGCCGACCTCGCCGCACGCGGCCTCGAGCGCGGCGGGGAAGAATGGGTTCGCGCCTTCGACGAAGCGCTCGCAAGTCAAGCGGTAAGCCCGTACGTTGCGCCGCGCCTTTGGGCGAAGATCCCGCAACGCCGCTATACCTGTTTCTATCCGATGGATAAACGTCGCGGTGAACAGGTCAACTGGTATATGACGCCGTTCGACGAGCGCCGCACGATGATGCACGAGCACGGGCTGATCGGGCGCACCTACGCGGGAAAACTCACGCAAGTCATCTCCGGATCGATCGGATACGACGATTTCGAGTGGGGAGTCGATCTCTATGCAGACGATCCGCTCGTTTTCAAGAAAATCGTGTACGAAATGCGATTCGACGAGGCGAGTGCAAAGTACGGCGAGTTCGGTTCGTTCTGGAGCGGGGTGCAGTTTTCACCGGCGCAACTCGGGGTTTTCCTCGATGGTGATTCGGTTCCGGCGCTCATCGAGTAAGCGCCGCACGCCGCGCGCGTCCGTTGCAATGCACCGTAACGAACGCGCGCGTAAGCATTACCTGTCACCCCGAGTAGGGCGCGCTAGCGCCCGTATCGAGGGGCGCTAGCTCCGCACGCCGAGCGCGTTAGATGGTCTCCGAGAGTTTGAACAGCACCGTGCGACCGTTGGCGATCTGTGTCGTGTTGAAGCCGTTCGCCATTTTGATGATGTACTGGTGATTGAGAAGGTTATCGATTTCGATGGTAGCGGTCAGGTGGTTGCCGTTTCCGGCCGGTATCTCTTGACCGATTCCGAAATCGAAGGTGAGGTGGGTCGGAAGGAGGCCGTTGCCGTTCTGGAATTGCACGGGGAAACCGGTGCCGTAGACCGTCTGCAGGGTCGCAAAGTTCTGTAACGTTTTCCCGAAGCGATGCGTGAACGCACCGTTCGCCGAGACGGTCTGCGAGTGGTCTTCGAGCTGCAGCGGATAGGTGGGCTGATTCGGCGGAAAGAGAAACGTGGAGCCCGAGATGCCGCCGGCGAGCGATTGCGAGATCGTGCTGGAAAGAAACCACGAGTTGACGTTGCGAGCGTCGTGACCCGCGAGATGGATGTCGATGCCGTGGGCCTGTCCGACCGTGTTGTTATAGACCGCGAAGAGCGGCGTATTGAGTAATTGGGTGGTGTCGAGCACGTTGGCGACATTGCGGAACCAAAAATCGATCGATCCGGTAAGGCGGGCGTTGAAGATGTGGCGGAAGCCCGCTTCGTAATAGCTGTCGAATTCGGGTTTGAGGTTATAGGTCGGCGTCGTCGTGCAACCTTGTAAAACCACGCACGCAGCTCGCGTATCTTCGAGTTGCGGCGCGGCATAAAAACGTCCGTAATAGGCGTGCAAGATATTCTTGGAATCGACGGCATAGTTGACGCCGACGCGCGGACTGATCTGCATTCCCGAAACGTACCCGTGCGAGGTATCCCAGCGCACGCCGTAATCGAACGAGAGCGGTTTACTGGGCTGCCAACTGTCTTCGATGTAGAGTCCGGTCTGCGAGCCCGCCTGCCCTTGCGTGGTGGTCGCATTCGGTAAGCCGAGTTGCGCGAAGGTCTGGCTGCCTTGAAAGCTCGCGCGTTCGATGTCGAGGCCGTATTTAATCGCGTGATGCCGCGAGGTGACCAAGTTGGCAACGCGCAGCCCCACGTAGGAAACGAAGCGATCCTGATCGAGCCCGACGTTGCTGATGGTACCGGGGCCGTTGGGATTCGGCTGGGTGCCGAGCACGTCGTTTGCGAGATCGCCGGCATAAACGACGCGCGAGGAGCGGAACCACGGCACGATCTGCAGGTAGCCGTTTCCTTTTTTGGTATAACGCGAGAACGCGGCGTTGACGAAGCGGTCGTACTCGCGCTGCACGTCGTCGGTTCCGGGGACGCTCACGATGGGATCGTTGGGGTTATTGGGGTTGGTGTTGATGGGAATCTGGAACTGCGCGAGTTGATTGGAAAACGTGAACGCTAACGACGTCCGTTCGTCGGGGTGCTCGACCATGCGGAAGAACTGATCGGCGAGCGAGCTTTGGTCGTGAATCGGGGTGTAGGTCGGCGTATCGATGCCGCGATCGGTGCGTTGGTTATTCGTGCTGAAGAAGACGTCGGTCTTGCCGAAACGGGCGGTCTCATCGAGCGAGGCCATGCCCATGCCCTGGTTGCCGATTCCGCCGCTGAGGCGCGTATGGAGCCCCGGGGGAAGATCGAGCAGACGTTTGGTGACGATGTTGACGACCGCGCCGATACGGCTACCGCCGTATTCGGCCGGCATCGCTCCGGTAAGAACTTCGACGGAGGAGACGTTCTTCGGGTCGATGAGCTCCGAGAAGTTCGACGAAGTGCCTTGAGGGATCGGAACGCCGTCGATTTCATAGGTAAGCCCGTGAAATCCATGCGCGACCGGTTCGTTATAGGAAAATGCGACGATGCCGGGCACCGTTTGCACGATGCTGTTCAAGCTGTTGTTGGTCGGTAAGGTGTTTATCTGCGCGCGGTCGATCGTCGTCGATGCAACCGGGGTGCCGGCCGCACTCTGGTTCGCGATCACCTTGGTAACGATAATCGTCGCGAGTTTATGCAACGCGATGCGCAGGCGGAGCACCTCGCCGCTATGGAGATCGATCTCGCGCGTCTGCATGCCGAGCCCGACGCGCATCGTCATGAGCCGATAATGGCCGAACGGGACGCGAAAGAATGCAAAGGTGCCGTTGGCGGCGGTGACGGACATAAAGTGCCGCCCTTCGCCCATCATCATGACATGGGCGCCTGCGAGCGGCTTACCGTGCGCCGTCACGGTACCGCGAACTTCACCGGTGGTGGAGGCCGATGCGATGGACGGCATGGCGAAAAGGGATAGTGCGAGCGCGATGCACGCGCAAAAACGTCGGAATGACGACATGAAGAACTCCCGTCGAAAAGTGAAGATACGAAAAGGGCACGTTCGTCGCGCGGAGGCGCGACGTTATGCCGTGACGGGAGGCGGCCGGGAGAAGAGGTGGCGCCGGAGCGCGACCGAGCGCGCGTGGAGGCGCGGAATGCTCCGTCGTCGTGCGTGCGGAGTGCAGGAGAGCTGCGTGGGGCGGAGCGCCGAGAAAAGTAATCGCGCTGCGCGTAATGCACGCACCGCGAGCGCAGCGCCGCCGAGCAGCAGCATGCAAACGGCGACGAGCGCGGGAACGATCGCAAAAATCGGCATCGCGTGGGCGCGTTCGCAGGACTCGATCGCCGCGAACCAACCGCCGGCGGTGAGAATGGTCGCGCGAAGCGAGGGAAGGGTCGAGCCGAGCGAGGCGGCGAGCGCGCTGCCGTCGGCGCAGAGGCGGCCGCCGCAAAGCGATTTCGCGAGGACGACCAGCGCCGTCACTCCGGCCGCGCCGAAGAGCAGATCGATCAATTCGCCGTGGAGGCTACCGCCGATTTGGTGTCCGCTGCCGAAGACGAGCGTGTGCGCGCCGACTGCACCGAGCAGCCCAAAGGCAACGAGCGCAAGCATACGCATGCCTACATTCGTCGCTCCGGTTCTTCCGATTTGGGCGCGGCTTCTCACGATCTTCTTACTTTTGCACAAACGACGGGTCGGCGTCAAAGGTTCCCGTCGCAGCGGGTTGAGATTGGATACAGCACGCGCTTGGTCTGAATTGCTCAGACGGCGGGCATCGGTTCGCTCTATAGTGCGAATCTTATGGATACATGGCAAAATGCACCCCCTGTGATAAGAGCTCCACGGCGCAATCGCCTGGCCCTCGCCTCGCTCTCCGCGATCCTGCTCTGCGCCCTGGGCACCGCAGCGCACGCTGCGACGGCACCGGCGGGCTTTGGTCGCCCTCCATCGGGTGCCTACCCGATTCTCTATAACAATCACAACGTTTACGCGCGCCCCGATACGCTCAAGCGTAACCGCGTGCTTGCCGCAATCGTGAAGGACGGCCACATGTACGTGCCGTTGCGCAGCATGTTCGAACAGATGGGGGCGACCGTTTCGATCTCCGCCGACGGTAAAACATTTACGGCCGAGAAACCGGGAACGAGTATCTCCGTAACGCTTGGGGTTCACAGCGTCGTCATCAACGGCGAAACGCGCCCGCTCGACGTGCCGCCGATCATGTATCGCGGCGTGTTGCTCGTGCCGGTCCGCGTGCTCTCCGAAGCGATGGGCGCATATGTGAAATGGGTGCCCGGGCGACAGATCGTCGTCGTTCGCTATATTCCGCCGACGCCGATGCCGAGTGCCGAGCCGACGGTGATGCCGACTGAAGAGCCGACTGCCGCACCGACGCCGACCGCCTCGCCGACGCCGACGCCCGAACCGACGACCTACAACGGCTTCGTCGAAGCCGCCGCATCGATGCCGCAAAACCATAACGAATTCGCAGCGGGCGGCTACTGCCCGTCATCGTACTTAGCTGCCGGCGTCTATAAGTTCAAACATTCGCCGATCGCCGTGAAAGTCAACTACGGCCAAGAGTTCTATTTAACGAGCGATCAGATCGTCGATGCGTACGGCAACCATTACACACAATTTGCAACCATTGACGGCGGCACCGCGGTAACTCCGGTCTTCCTGGCGCAACAGCGCACCCTCGATGTCCGCCTGGAATATCAGGTGGCAAAACCGTTGGTGTACGTCGGACTCGGGTACTTAAGCACCGGAAATAATTATGGCTACCCGCGTCTCACCGGCCTTGGCGTCGGCGTGGAGAAGCTGCCCAGCCTTCGGCCGGGACTCAGCCTCTACGGTTCGGCGTTCTACTATCCAAATGCAAGTGGGAATTACACCGTCACGAGCGCGACGAGCTCGAACTACGGACGAAGCTACCACCAGCAATATCAGATAACCAAACTCGATATCGGTCTCGCGCTCTCGCTGCGCCATTCCCCGATCTTCATCTATGGCGGGTTCAGTGCCGATCAGTACGCTGCCAAACAAAACGCGCCGATCGGACAGACGCACAACGGCCCGTATATCGGCCTCGGCGTTAAGTTCTAGAGCTTCAGGAGTAGTACGATATGTTGAATTCCACCCGCTTCTTGCGCGTTCGATTGCTCGCCGCAACCGTCGCGCTCACCCTGCTCGCCGCGTGCGGCGGCAGCGGTTGCCCGAGTTGTAACGCACCGGCGTACAATCCGCCGCCCGTCGCAACGCCGACGCCGAAACCGGGGGCCACGCCGACGCCCGTGCCCGGTGCTACGCCGACACCGGTGCCGACGCCGACCCCTACGCCGACGCCGATCCCCACGCCGACCCCGGCGGCACTCTCGTGCACGCAAGGCGGCGTGAACTCGATTACGCTCGGGCCGGCCCTCGCCCCCTTTGCGCTGCTTGCGGCGACGACGGTTACGAACGTCGGACTCACGAACGTTACCTATGCACCCGGTGCAGTGACCGGCGGCGTGAATGACGATCTCATCGGTGTCTCGCCGGGAACCGCAGTGACGGGCTTCTACCCGCCGGGTACCGACACTGACGGAACCAACGCGATTTATGCGGCGGGTTTCAACACGAATACTGCGGTGCCGCTCAACGCCGAAAATGCGTTAATAACCGCCTACAATACGGCGGCGGGTGCCGCGGCGACCGCGACGGTCGCCGGAGATCTCGGCGGACAGACCCTCGCCCCAGGCGTCTATAAATCCACTTCGACGCTGTTGATTTCCTCGGGAAACCTCACCCTCAACGGCGGAGGAAACGCCAATAGTGTGTTCATCTTCCAAGTCGCTTCCTCGCTGACCACCGATCTCAACGGAGCGATCGGCGGTAACATCCTCCTCACGGGAAGCGCGAGCCCGTGCAATATCTACTGGGTCGTCGGTACCGGCGGCAGCGGTAGCGCAACGCTCGGAGGGCAGACGTTCTACGGGAATGTGTTCTCGCAGGCCTCGGTAACGATCAATGCGACCACCTTCACCGGGCGTGCGCTCGCCGAGACCGGCGGCGTCTCGATCCCTGTCGCCGGCGGTTCGCTGGTCACCAATCCGGGCGGTAATTAAGACCGCGAAAAGGAGCGGGAATTGCCCCGCATCGATGCCCTCGACACGACCTGCGAAGAAACATCTCGCAGGTCGTTCCATTTGTCGCTTCCGCTTGGGGAATAGGGCGAACGATGGGGCCGCACGAGGACGTATTTTCAGCAAAATGTGGTATACTAAGGGGTAATTGATTTGGAGTATTTTTGAGAAAAAAAATGGGAGTTACCCCCGATAGCGGAGCAACCGCGACAATGCCCTTCGACGCCGATGTCTTTCTCGGTGCAGTGGGGGCCGGCCGGACACTCGAGCAGTATAAAGCAGGCGACGTTATCTATTCACAGGGCGATGCCGCTGACTGCGTCTATTATATTCTTGACGGGAAGATCAAACTCACGGTCGTCTCGCCATCGGGCAAGGAAGCGGTGATCGCGATCTTGGGCCAAGGTGATTTCTTCGGCGAAGGTTGCCTGAACGGGCAGACGCTGCGAATGGCCACTGCAACCGCGCATGAAGCGCTCTCGCTGGCGACGGTGAAGAAGAGCGTCATGACGAGCACGCTGCAGAAGGAGGCGGTTTTCTCGGCGCGATTTATTGAACATCTGTTAAAGCGCAATAGTCGGATCGAAGAAGATCTCGTCGATCAGCTCTTTAATTCCAGCGAAAAGCGGTTGGCGCGCATTCTTTTGTTGCTCGCAAATTTCGGAAAAGAAGGGCAACCGTCGGAGATCATCTCCACCATCAGTCAGGAGACGCTCGCCGAGATGATCGGCACGACGCGTTCGCGGGTGAGTTTCTTCCTCAACAAGTTCCGCAAGCTGGGGTTTATCGAATATAACGGCAGCATGCACGTCCACAGCTCGTTGCTCAACGTCATCCTTCACGATTAGCTCCACCGGCTCGGGCCGACTTCGGCGCTGCGTTGGTGTCTGGGCGATAGGTAAACCGCAGCTGCGACTATTTCGCGAGGGGAAATTCGACTCGGAGTCGTTGGAAACGTAGAAAGTCGCGGTCGTGTGTGTAGAGCGTTGCGCCGTTTTCAATCGCGCAGGCGGCGAGATGTGCGTCGGGCGCCAGGGCTCCCCGAACCTGGGCCTCAACAGAAATTTTGCTGAGGATCTCCCAGTGGCGGGCGCTCGGTAAAATGAGGTTCGCCGAGGGCTGGGAGAGCCATTCGTCCACGAGCGCGCAGGCCGAAACGGCATCGAACGGACGCTCGAAGATGCGCGCATCGGTCGCGAGGCGCACGAAAGCGACGAGCGTAGCTAACGGGAACCCGACGGGTTCCGCGTCATTCATGCAGGATTCAAACCACGAGCGCGCACGATCGTGCAATGGCGATGAAGCATCGTAGGCATACAGAAGCAGGTTGACGTCGAGCAGTTTCAACGGCGGGCTGGACCATCGAGGCTATCCAGGAGGCTCTCGATATCGGCCAGATCCATACCGTCGCGCAGTCCCAATGGACGGGCCCGCACGCGAAAGGATTTCCCGGGCGCCGAGTGATGCTGCAACAAGCCAATGCGTAACGCCTCGTTGACGACGGCTTTGAAGCTACGACGCGTTCGGCGTGCTTCGTCGGCGAGTTTTTGGGCGACATCGTCGTCGAGCGTCAAGGTCGTTCTCACATCGTGATGGTAGTTAATAGGCATCAAGATGTCAATCTTTCGCAAGCCCCATCAGTAGCCGAGCGCCTACCCGGTGCTGACGAGCCGTTCGAGGCTGCGATAACCGATCGCCTCGGCGACATGCTCGGCGGCGATGCGGTCGCTCGCCGCGAGATCGGCGATCGTCCGCGCGACGCGAGCGAGGCGGTCGACGGCGCGAGCTGAGAACTGCCGCTTCGCGCTCGCGCGTTCGAGGAGTTTCAGCGCCGTCCCGTCAAGCGTGCAGAGCGACCGGACCGCAGCGGCGGGGATATCGGCGTTCGCGCTGAGCCCGAGATGCGCGAGCCGCCGTTCCTGCCGCGAACGCGCCGCAAGTACTCGAGCGCGAACGACGGCGGAAGATTCCGCGACCTCGCCGCGCACCATATCGTCGAAAGGAACGCGCGCGATCTCGATTTGGAGATCGATTCGATCGAGCAACGGGCCGGAGAGTTTATTCGCGTAGCGCGCAACGGCGGCATCGTCGCAACGGCACTCCGCGTTGCGGACGCCGCGAAAGCCGCACGGGCAGGGGTTCATCGAAGCGACGAGTTGGAAGCGCGCCGGATAGCAGAAACTTCCCGCAGCTCGCGCAATCGTTACCATCCCCTCCTCAAGGGGTTGGCGCAGCACTTCGATGGTCGTCCGTGAAAACTCCGGAAGCTCGTCGAGAAAGAGCACACCGTTATGAGCCAGCGATATCTCGCCGGGGCGCGCGTTGCTGCCGCCGCCGACGAGTGCCGCGTGGCTGATGGTGTGGTGGGGAAAACGAAAGGGACGTACGCGTACGATGCCGCGTTCGCTCCCAAGCGCCCCGGCGACGCTGTAGATTTTCGTGACGTCGAGCGCTTCGTCGAGCGTCATCGGTGGAAGAATGCCGGGCAAGCGGCGTGCGAGCATCGTTTTTCCGCAGCCCGGAGGCCCGACGAAGAGCAAATTGTGGCCGCCCGCTGCGGCGATCTCCAGCGCGCGCTTCGACGCGAGCTGTCCGCGAACGTCGGCCAGGTCGCCGTGCGCCGCGCTGTCGTGCTGCTGCAATTCGGGCGCTGCGGTGCGTTTGCGCCAGCGCTGCCCGTTCCCACCGACGGTTGCCACCGCCGCTGCCAGCGAATCGAGCGCGTAGAGTTCGATGCCGTCGACGAGCGAGGCTTCCTCGAGGTTTCCCTGCGGAATAAGGAAGGCGGTAAAGCCGGCGTTTTTCGCGCCGAGCAGCATCGGCAGAATGCCGGTCACCGGGCGCAGCGAGCCGTCGAGCGCGAGTTCGCCGAGCGCGATATATCCGCGCAACTCGGCGGGCGGAAGCTGTTCGTCGATCGCTAGCAACGCCAAAGCGATCGCGAGGTCGAAGCCCGGGCCTTCTTTTCGCAGATCCGCGGGCGAGAGATTCACGAGTAGCCGCCCAGCCGGAAATGCAAAGCCGGAATTAAAAATCGCCGCACGCACGCGGTCCCGCGCTTCGCCGAGCGCGCGGTCGGGGAGACCGACGATTGCGAAGGCGGGGGTTCCCGCGGAGCTGTCGGCTTCGATTCCCACGATATAACCGTCGATGCCGTGCATCGCGGCCGAGAACGCACGGCTGAGCATATCGCTCTTCCTTTGCGACGAATCTTCGGTTTGACAAGCTCCCCCTCACCATTGCATTCGGGGTTACTCTTCGACGTCGGCAATACCGAATAAGGCATCATACGTCGCGACGGAGAGATGGGACCGGCTTGCAAAAAGGGCGACAGTACAATTGCAGAGACGGCGCAATGCGATAAAAGTTGCATCGATATAGGGTGTTCCTTACTTGACCTTAACACATCTCTCATGCTAGATTCAGCCCCGGTCGCATGTCCCCGTATGACATTTCGATCGCTTGTAGGGCAATGGATGCCATACGAATCAGCTGCATCAACAGGGACGTTCTTCGCCACAGGACGTGATCGCTTCGCCCATCGGTGCGTAGCGATCTGAACGCTACCGGCCGCAGCCTTATCGAAGCCTCCCGTGCGCCACAGGCAGACCGTTTGATCGTGCCTCTTTATATTTGTTCCGCGCCTATTTAGGAGAACTCGCGTGCGTCTAGCTGCTGTACCAACCGAAATATCGACAACGGTGGGTTCTTTATTGCAACCTGGTCCGAGCATTTGCGGGGTGCAAACCTATTTCGGCATCGGCGCGAATCAGGGGAAACTCGTCGACGCGAACAATCGCGATTTTCTCAGCGACGTGCCCCCAGAACAGCGCCACGCCGCCCGGCAAGCGGCAAGCGAATATATACAGGGAATCAAGCGCGCAAACGATCGCAGAATGCGTGGAGCGCCGCCGCAGTCCGCTCCGAGCGTTACGTACGAAAACGCATCGCTTCTCACCGAGAGCACCTACGCACGTGATGGCAGTTCGTGGCAGTATACGACCGCTGGCGACACGGCGAAGGCCGATGCGAAAACCGGAACCTCCGATCCAACAAACCCGTACGGTGACGTACCGCAAACCGTCACGCTTGGCCGATCGCCCAAAGATATTGAAGCGCTCACGCCGACGCAGGTGTCGGCGCTGACTAATGCCCAGGTGCGTTCGCTTACGCACGAGCAACTGCACGTTCTCACGACGGCACAATTGCAGGCTCTCTCCAAACGCGAGATATGGGATCTTGGTTCGCGCCAGATCCAGGCATTGACCAACGAACAGACGAGCACCCTCAGGACCCAGCAACTCCAGACGCTGCGAACGCCGCAAATCCGTGCGCTGAGGAACGATCAGATCCGCGCACTTTCAACTTCACAGGTCGCATCATTCCTTCCCGGTCAAATCCCAGCATTCACTTCACGCCAACTCCACGCGCTGAGCACGGAACAGATTCAGGCGTTCACCAGCCAACAAATTGCCGCCCTCGTCAAAAGCCAGGTCCGTGCGCTTAAGTGCGACCAGATTGCGGCGCTGACGACGACGCAGATCCAGGCACTCACGCCAACTCAAATCGCTGCCCTTCGCGGCGAACAGATTGCTTGGCTTACCGATGCTCAGGTGCAGGCGTTATCCAAGACGCAAGTCGCCGCACTGAGCGGCGACCAGATGCAGGCGTTCACGGACGAGCAAATTGCCGCATTTAGCGCCAATCAGATCGCAACGTTTTCCGTCGCAGACATTCAGGCGTTGCAGTCCGATCAAATCTCGTCGCTAACGACATTGCAAGCGCAGGCGTTGACCGCTGCGCAACTCAATGCGTTTTCTGATTGGCAGATTCAGTCGTTCTCGACCGAGCAAATCGCGTCGTTCACAAACAAACAAATCGCAACTCTATCAGTGACGCAACTTGGAAATCTCTCCGGCGCCCAAATGCGGGCGCTCACGATCCCACAGGTCGGGGCGCTCACCTCGGCGCAGATTGCCGGCCTGGGGGACCGCCAACTGCGCGCTCTCTCCAGCGCTCAAATCCAGGCGCTCACCACCGAACAACTCGCCGCGCTTACTACCGAGCAAATATCGGATTTGACTCGTCGGCAAATTCGCGCCCCTCTGTGTCTATACTTCGTGAGGCCATTTGCCCGGATTTAATTACTGAAGGCAGGAAAGGTCTCACGCATGCAAAGCGATTCGTCGATTCCCGATCCCGAGGTGCCTGCACAGGCGCCGCGCCGC
>JAJYHP010000159.1 GCA_021784715.1 bacterium | reverse complement strand
TACTCGCATCGACGCTGCCGATCTTCGGCCGCCTCGCCGATATCTACGGACGGAAATTACTCTACACCGGCGGATTTCTCGTCTTCATTCTCGGCTCGGGGCTCTGCGGTTTCGCGCATTCGCTCGGAATCCTTATCGCCGCGCGCGTCTTACAAGCGATCGGCGCGGGGCTATTGCAAGCGAACAGCGTCGCGATCATCACCGCTGCAGCGGGGCCGCAACGGCGCGGGCGTGCGATCGGCATTCAGGGTGCGGCACAAGCGATCGGTCTCTCGCTAGGCCCCGCGCTCGGCGGTCTGCTCATACAAGCGATCGGCTGGCGCTGGGTCTTCTGGATCAACGTTCCGGCAGGCATTCTCGGTACGATCCTCGGCTGGTTCATTCTACCGCGCACCGAAGGGATGCATCTTCACGATCGCGGTTTCGATTGGCTCGGCGCTTGGCTGCTGACACCGGCGCTCGCCCTCGTCCTCATCGCGCTGAGCGAAGCGCCGAGTTGGGGGCTCGCTTCGCCGCTCTTCATCGGCTGCGCTCTTGCCGGAATCGCGCTGATCGTCGTGTTCGTCCTTCATCAGCGCCGAGCGAAACCACCGCTGATCGATCTCACGCTCTTCAAGTCGCACGCCTTTAGCGCGGGGAATCTCGCCGGGCTCATCTCGTACGGCCTGCTTTTCGGCGTGTTTTTATTAGTGCCTTTCGCACTTGAAGGCGGCTATCACGACGCACCGTTCGCCGCCGGACTGCGGTTGGCGACGATCCCGATCGCGCTGGGTATCATCGCACCCTTCGCCGGAGCGCTCTCCGATAAACTCGGTCCGCGCTGGCTAACGGCGATCGGCATGGCGGTCGCAGCGCTCGCGCTCGTCGGGCTGGCCCTCGCTCTCAACGGTGCGCCGGGTTCGCTCCTCGCCGTCACTGCATTGCTCGCGATCTTCGGGCTCGGTCAGGGGCTCTTCACGTCGCCGAACAACAGCGCGATCATGGGCGCCGCGCCGTTGCATCGTTTGGGGGCGGCGGGCGGCGTGCTCAACGTCACGCGAACGCTGGGGACGAGCCTCGGCGTCGCGGTCGCTTCATCGCTGCTTTCTTGGGCGATTGCGAGCTACGGTCACTTCCGCGATACGCTCGACGCACCGCGCGCCGATTTGCTCGCCGGTATTCACGACGTCCTCTTCGTCTTCGCCGCGCTCGCGCTGATCGCCGCGGGAATCTCGATGTTGCGCGGGCGCGAAGAAGCGCTCGACGAAGCCCATCGCGAGGAGATCGCGTTGATCGAACGCTCGGGCGGCGTATGAGACGTCACATTCGGCAAGGAATCGCTGTAGCAGCCGCAATCGTACTCTGCCTCGTCGATGTTCGGTCGGCGACTGCCGCCCCCTCACATCAATCGGCCAGGCTCCACGATATCGACGCGCTCATACGCATCGTGCATCATCTTGCATCGCGATTCCCCTCGCAAACGATCGACATCGACACGATCGCCATCGTGAAACCCTTTGCCATCGTCGAATGGTATACGCCGTCGACGCGTCAATCAATCGAAAATCATTGGGCGAGCGGCGAAGGCACGTTCGTTGCGCGCGAGCGCGACGGGCGCTGGGCGTTCTACCGCCGACTTCCCATCGGTTATTCAGCCGACACCCTTACCCATCTTGTTCCGGGCCTCGCGCCGACGAGCGCTCGTACGTTGATGGATGCCGCTCGGATCGGCTTGAGCCTTCAGGGTTGCAATCAAGATGGTACGTGTCATAGCACGACGCAGGCGATCGCCTTTGCGGTCGTTCACGACGCCATGTATCGCAGCAACTTCGGCCTCGCGCCGGTCGTCGCTCCGATCGTTCGCGATGGGAACCTCGCGCTCGCCGATTACACGGAGGGCGAGGGTGGTGGTGAAGCGATGCTTCGATATGAGGGGTCGCATTGGAAGATTCTTGCTATGGGCGGCGGAAGCATGAACTCCGTTGGGTGGCTTTCCGAGAGTTTTCGCATTCCCATGAGCGTGGCGCGCAGGCTCGTTAACGCCATGAAGCAGCGTGAAGCAGCAACCTATTCGGATCTCTGCGTTCCGAAACGTCGCTGCCTCGAACGCGAACGTTCGGCGACGACGGCTTTTTTGAACCGCTTTGCAAAGGCCGCCGGCGCTCCTCCCAAAGCCGCCGTTCGTGCAGTCGCGATCGCCGGTACGAACGCGCTTCTCTATTACGGCAACGGCAAGACGGGCGGCGAAGCGCTCCTCCAACTGCGACACGATCGCTGGGAGCTTCGGGCGATGGGAACGACGCTCTCGCTCGCCGATTCGGAGCTCCTCGTAAGAACCTTCGGCATCTCGCCGGAAAACGCAGCGCGACTTGCCTACAAAATAGACGGCATCGTACAGTAAAAGCTATCGCGAGGCGCCTCGTACCAACAAGCGCGGCCGAGCATCGCTGCTCGGCCATTCGTTCGTTTACCGCAAGAGCGGCGTTATTTCGGGTAGGTCATCTCTTTGGGTACGACGATCTTGTCGAACTCGTCGGCGGTGACGTAACCGAGTTTAAGCGCGGTCTCTTTGAGCGTCGCGCCGTCGTGGTGGGCTTTCTTCGCGATCTCGGCGGCTTTGTCGTAGCCGATCTTCGGCGAGAGGGCGGTGACCGTCATCAACGATTCGGCGAGATATTTCGCGATTACCGGCTCGTTGGCTTGGAGCCCCTCGATGCAGTGTTCGCGGAACATCGTGCAGGCGTCGCGGAGCAACGTCGTGCTGTGTAAGAAGTTCGCGATCATCACCGGGTTGAAGACGTTGAGCTCGAAGTTCCCTTGGCTCGCCCCCATCGTGATGGCGACGTCGTTGCCGAAGACCTGAACGCAGACCATCGTCATCGCTTCCGATTGCGTCGGGTTCACTTTCCCCGGCATGATCGAGCTACCGGGCTCGTTCTCGGGGAGAACGAGTTCGCCGATCCCGGCGCGCGGACCGGAACCGAGCCAACGCACGTCGTTGGCGATCTTCATCAGCGCCGCGCCGAGCATTTTGAGCGCGCCCGAGGCGAAGACGAAGTCGTCATGCGAGGCGAGCGCGGTGAATTTGTTCGGATGCGAGCGGAACGGCAGCTTCGTGAGCTCCGCAAGTTTCGCCGCCGCGCGATTCGCAAACTCGGGGTGCGCGTTGAGGCCGGTGCCGACCGCCGTCCCGCCGATCGCGAGATCGTAGAGATGATCGAGCGCTTCGCGGCACGCAACCATCGCGCGGTCGAGCTGGGTAACGTAACCGGAGAACTCCTGTCCGAGCGTCAGCGGCGTCGCATCCTGCAAATGCGTGCGTCCGACCTTCACGATATCTTTCCAGGCTTTCGCTTTCACGTCGAGCGCGTCGCGGAGTTTCTGCACGGCCGGTAGCATCGCGACCATCGCTTCAGCTGCGGCCATATGCATCGCCGTCGGGAAGGTGTCGTTGCTCGACTGAGACATGTTGACGTGATCGTTGGGATGGATCGGCTTCTTGCTGCCCATCTCGCCGCCGGCGATCTCGATCGCACGGTTGGAGATCACTTCGTTGACGTTCATGTTGGTCTGCGTGCCCGAACCGGTCTGCCAAATCCGCAACGGGAAGTGCGCGTCGAGTTTTCCGGCGATGACTTCGTCGGCTGCAGCGACGATCAGCTTCGTCTTCTCGGCATCGAGCTTTCCGAGGTCGTGATTGACCAAAGCGGCAGCTTTCTTCAGCTGCGCCATCGCAACGATAACCTGCTTGGGCATCACGTCGCGGGGCCAGCTACCCTCGCCGATCTCGAAGTGAATGAGCGAGCGCGCCGATTGCGCGCCGTAGTATTTGTCGGCGGGCACATCGATGGCACCCATGGAGTCGGTCTCTTTGCGCGACTGAAGCGCGCCGTTGGAGGCGGTGTTGGTGGTCGTCATAGCCCCGCTATCTTTGCGCGAAGCGGGGCCGGACCGCCTGGACTTAGGTCGCTCGGGATGCCCGAGATGCCGCTCGTTTTGGAGCGATCGTGCCGACCTCGCCCAGAACCCGCATCTCGACCACCTCGTAAACCGTCAGCGGAAAGCGAGCGTCGTGGCGGCGCGGGTTGCAACGGCCGCAGGTCATCGAGCGTCGCGGTAGGCGGCGACGGAGGGCCTCCATGCCGCAGTGCTCGCAGCGGAAGATATATCGGGTGCTCGCCTCCTGGAGCGGGCGGACCGTGCCGAGATCGTGATGGATCGAGGTGATGCCGCACTGCTTCATCTTGCGACGAAAGTGCGTGCCGTGCCCGGTCTCGCCGAAGCGTTGGAAGCACCACACGTGGATCATCTCGTGCACGAGCGTCTCTTCGAGCGCCGCAGGATAGCGTCGGAAATGCTTGGGCGAGAGTTCGATCAGCGCGGGAACGCGATAGGTCGTCCGCCCGGCGCAATTTGAAAAACGCTCGTTGTAGGCGATCGAACACGCGCCGATCTCGCCGTCGAAATGTGCGAGATTGAGTCGCGCGAAGAGCATTTGTAGATCGGCTTCGGTCGGCAAGGGAGCGCTCATTGCCGCCGCTATTTCGCCGTCGCGCGTGCTCGTTCCGTGCGGGTTCCACGCCCGCGGCGGTCGAACGATGGCTCCATGCAAGCTCCACCATCCCCCAAGCGCGGGCTCCCCGCGCCGCTGGCCATCGGCCTGTTCGTCGCCTTCGCCGCGATCTTGTTACTCGTCACCGGCGATTTCATCATCAAAGGCTTCGACGTGCGCGGATCGGTCTTCGGGACGGGCGGCCCGTCGATGCAGCGTAACGCAGGCAGCGCGGCCTCCGTTCAGGGCGGGCCGCCGCCGGCGGTGATGCTGCAGGTTTCGCAGCTCAAGGCACGCATTGCGAAAGATCCGCACGACGGCGTTGCGCTCACGCAACTCGGAGATCTCTATCTCGCATCCTCGCAATTCGCCCGCGCGATTCCATACTACGAACGCGCGCTGGTCATCAATAAGGGCAACGTCGCGGCGAAGACCGGTCTCGAACAGGCGCGCATCGGTCTCGCGCAGGCCGCGAAGGAGTGATCGCGATTCTCCAAGCGACGTTGCTCGCGCTCGCCTCGCTCGTTGCCGCGCTTCCCAGCGGCTTTACCTACCTCGCCTCGTTCGCTCCCGAAATCCGTCAGGATATTCGCTACGCAACGCCGGATAATTTTACCGGCGCGCGCGTTCCCGGCTACAACGCCCCGGATTGCATTCTGACATTGCCTGCGGCGAAGGCGCTCGCACGGGTCGAGCGCATGCTGCTCGAGCACTACCTCACGCTGCGCGTCTTCGATTGCTATCGCCCCGAACGTGCGGTTCGTGCTTTCGTGGCCTGGAGCAAGCGCCCGAGCGAGCTCGCCGCGAAGGCACGCTACTTTCCCAACGTTCGGAAAAGCGAACTTTTCCAGCGCGGATATCTCGCCGAAAACTCCGCGCATAGCCGCGGCAGCACCGTCGATCTCACCATCGACGGCCTAGCGATGGGAACTCCGTATGACTTCTTCGATCCGCTCTCGCGCGGCGATGCCCCGGTCCCCACGCAAGCGCGCGCTAATCGCACGTTCCTCGCAACGATCATGGAACGCTACGGGTTCAAAGCCGACCCGACCGAATGGTGGCACTTTACGCTGGCGCGCGAACCCTATCCGAAACGGTCGTTTAATTTCCCGGTGACGGCGCCGCCCCGGCGGTAGCGCCGCGCGCGCCGATCGCTCGGGCAATATCGACGACATCTTCGGTATCGAGGGCCAAGCCGCCGGCGATCTCTTCGTACCGTTCGATCGCCTGGCGAGCCGTGTTACCGGCAGCGCGCTCCTCGCGAATCCGCTTTACCTGCTCGGTGACCGCATGCGCGAGCGCGCTCGTCACCTCGACTCCGCTCGCCGCGAGGCGGTCTTCGTTTTCGCGCAACGTCTGTTCTACCAGAGCGACCCCGGAGTGCTTGCCGAAAAGAAATTCCGTGTGCGCTCCAACCAATTCGCTTGGAACCGCTTCGTAAATACGGCGATCGATCATGATCCCGTGCGTGTGAATCCCCGATTCGTGCGCGAAAACGCGCGAACCGATGATCGGCTCGTGCTGTTGCATCGGGACGCCGCTCATGCGCTCCATAAAGCGCGCCAACTCGCGCAACTTCTGATATTTGAATCCCGGAATCTCTATGCCGTATAATTGCCGCATCGCCACCACGTATTCGTGGAGCTTGACGTTGCCGGCACGCTCGCCGTAACCGTTAGCGGTCAGCGAGATCACTTTAAATCCGCACGCGGTTGCCGTGATCGCGTTGATGGTTCCCAGTCCGTAGTCGTTGTGGAGGTGCGCCACGACCGGGATTCCCTTGGGAAGGCCGCCGATCAGCCGCGTTCCGTGCGCGCGCATCGCCTCGGGCGTCAAGCAGCCGACCGTATCGGGCCATGCCGGGCGCGTGCCGCCGGCGGCGAGTACGCGATTATAGTATTCGATGAAGTACTCGACATCGCCGCGGCTTCCGTCCTCGCCGCCGAATTCGATCCGTTCGACGCCATGCGAGCGTGCGTAGCGAACGGCATCGCATTGCAACTCGATGTTCGCTTCGCGATAGAACGAGAGCGGAAGCGTTAACCATTCCGATTCGTCGCGGCCGGCAAAACGCAACATAACTTTGCCGACCTTATACTTTAGATGGAGATCGCTACCGCTGGAAAAGATGAAGAACGTCACATCGCGCGGAGCGACACCGATCTCGCGCAGGGCAGCAACGGTGACGTCGATATCGTTGCGGTTGCTCCGACACATCACGAGAATCTCGACATCGCCAAGCTCTCCGCGCCGCTTCGCTTCCATGACGAGTTGGAGCGTTCGCCGGTCGCCCGTGGATGCGGCGGGAAAGCCGACGCTGATAATATGGACGCCGATATCGGCAAGCGCGGTTGCGATCTCCAACTTCTGCTGCGGTGTATAGCAGACGCCGGGCATCTGCTCGCCGTCGCGCAGCGTCTCGTCGTAGAGCCGAATCTCTGCAGGATCGGGGAAATGCACGTCTCGCGTGAAGCGCGTCGGCTCGGCGATCAGTTGTTCGATCGGCTCTTCAAATTTCATGACATCCCCTGCTTCGACGTACGAGGGGGGGCTTCTTCGCAGTCGAAGCATCAACGCCCATGGATTCCCCGCAGCCGTCCCCAGGAAAGCCGGAAAAGAAAAAGCCGAAGGGGCTGGCCGCCGTGCTCGCCGCGCTCGCGGCGCTCGTCGCAAAGTTTAAGGCGCTCCTCCTACTCTTTTTCCACATGCCGATTTTGTTTGGGAGCCTCAGCTTTCTCGCAACGCTCTGGCTCTACGGGCTCACCCTCGGATGGCGTTTCGGCATCATCCTCGCACTCGTACTCCTCGCCCACGAACTCGGGCACGTGCTCGCCTATCGCAGCTACGGCCTTGCGGTCGGGGCTCCGGTCTTTCTTCCTTTCATCGGGGCACTCACGCCGGGAAGCAAACCGGCGACCGAAGAGGACGGCGCCTATATCGCTCTCGCCGGACCGCTCGCCGGCATGGGGCTCGCCGCCGCCGCTCTCGCGATCGGGTTGGCGACGCACGATCCCTTCTGGATGCTCGCGGCAAATATCAGCGCGCTGCTCAATCTCTTCAATATGGCGCCGGTGCTGCCGCTCGACGGAGGCAGAATCATTCAGGCGGTCTGGCCGCCGATCGTCCTGCTCGCATTGCCGATCTTTCTCATCGTCGCCGTGCTCGCCCAGCTCCCGATCCTCCCGATTGCATTGATCGCGCTCTTCAGCATCTTCTGGCTCGCGGGATCCTGGCGCACGGCGCTTGCCGCCACGACCGACGGCATCGGGATCTCCGCGCGCATCCGCGTCGGCCTCGCCTATGCGGGAACGTTATTAGGGCTGCTCTTCATCGAGGCACGCATCCACTTGCCCGCGCTTGCGACCCTGCACCGATGAGCGAGCGCGAACCACCGGATTTTGCAATGCGCCGCGCGGTCGAGGTGCTGGCGAGCATCTACGAACGCAAGCGCCCCGCGCACGCACCGACGCTTCCACCGCGCGCCGATGCACCGATCTCGCTCTTTAACGAGCGTCTCGCACTCGCCGTCGGAAGCAGCACGCGCCGCGACGTCGAGCGCGAGCTCGGTATCGCCTATCGTTATCCATCGGCGGGTTGGCATACGTACTGCCTGCGGATCGGCGGAGAGCGCGCGTTTCTGACGCTTTTTTTTAGCGGTACGCTTTTGAGCGCCGCCGAGCTCTATCGGCCCCGCGCCGCGCAGGCGCCGCCGCTGGAAGCGCGCGACTGCGGCAGCTATCGCCTCGTACCCGGCGAGATCGAGCTGGGGATGCAGCTTCTCGCGCTCCCCGAATATTTTACGCCGATCCCGACGCCCGGCGGCAGCTACGCGCAGATATTCGCGACCGGCTTCCCCGGCGGCAGCGCTCTGGCGATGGGAAACGACGGAACGGTCGAGCGTCTCGCAATTTACGTCGACGCCTCGACCGCCCCGGGCGCGCCACTCGATTAGTCGCCGATCGAATTCGACCTCAGCACTAGATATCTACCTTCATCATGTTATCGAACGGCGCGAGCACGCCGGGATGGAAGTGCTTGAGATCGCGATTGTAGGCGTAGATCGCCATGCGCCCGTCCGTGACGATCGACGGTACCTCTTTCACGAACTGTTTGGTGAGGATCGCGACGTCGGCGTTCCGTTCGCGTTGCGTGAAGTGCGAGAAGAGCGCCTTCATCGCCGCATCGGCTTTCGGATCGCACCAACGGAGATCGTTCTGGCCGTTCGGCGGGAACTGATTGCAGCGATAGATGAACGAATAATCGCCGAGCGGATCGTTCCCCCACGCAAACATCGTCACGTCCCAACTGTTGCCGTAGACGATCCCGCCGTTTTGATAAGGCGCGAAAAACTCCGCCGAGGAATAGTGGCGGACGCTGAGGCCGACGCCGATCTTCTTCCACGATTCGCGCATCAATTCAATGATGTTATCGGTATCGGGGAGGCCGACGACGGTCGCGAGATCGAGCATCAAGCGCACGCCGTTCTTCTCCCGGATTCCGTCGGGGCCGCGCTTCCAGCCCGCTTTGTCGAGAATCTCGTTCGCTTTGGCGATATTGTAGTGCGTGTAGCCGATGCCGTGCACCCAATAGGGCGCGCTCTTCGGGTTCGGCTGATCCTGAAGGTTGCCGATATTATGGCGGATCTTCCGGTTGATGCGCGCGAGCGGCGTTGCATATCGCAGGGCGCGACGAACGGCGAGACTCGCAACCTTCGGGTGCGAGAGATTGAAATCGATGTGATCGTAGAAGTAGTCGGGTTTCACCGAGACCTTGAACGGCGTCATCGCTTTGAGACGATTGACATAGGCCGGCGAAACGTACATCCAAAGATCGAGCTGTTTGGCCTGCATCTGCGTCAGCACGGTGTCGCGGTTGGGAATGATCTCGAAGATAATCTTCTTGAGCTTCGGCAAGCCGCGGAAATAGAGCGGGTTGGGCACCATGACGACATCTTGGCCGCGGTTCCAGCGCTCGTACTTAAAGGGCCCGATGCCGACCGGGAGCGAGTTATAGGGAACGTTGTTGATGTTCGGATACTTCGCCAATATATGTTTGGGAAGAACGCACGGGTTGGCGCCGGCGCTGGAAAAAAACGTCGTGATAAACGGCGAATACGGATGCTTGAGGTGGAGGATGACCGTGTATTTATTCGGCTCCTGAATTTTGTCGATGAGATCCCAGCCCGTGCGGCTGACGATATCGTTCGCCGGATTCATGATCGCGTGGATCGACCAGACGACATCGTCGGCGGTGAAGGGAGCGCCGTCGGACCATCGCACGCCGTGGCGGAGATGCCAGGTGATCGTTTTGCCGTCGGGGCTGATGCCGCCGTTCGCTTTCGTCGGTTCGACGGTGAGCAGTTCGGGGATCGGCCTGTTCTGTGCGTTCCACTTCGTTAACCAGGCCATCGTCAGCGACGACATCAGGCTAAGCGTCGACTGCTGCGTCAGCACGGGGTTGAGCGACGATATGTCCTCTGCGGTCGCGTAGCGAAGCACGTGCGGAATCGTCCAGGAATTTATTTGCCCGTTCGGCCCGACGGTGCCGCTTTTTTGCACGCGGCTACAGGCGGTGAATGAGAACGCAAGGGCAAGGGCAAGAACGGCGAAACGTTTCACAAGAAGATCTCCTCCCGGGCAGCAAGTCCATCTAGAATTTGTCGGGCTTGGGAACATTCCCGTTTCCGAACCGTCGAATTTTCCCGACTACTTCGTTGCTCGACGAACGCTAAACCGAGGAGAGTGTTTCGCCGTCCTCCGCCCGCATCGCTTCCGGATCGTTGCCGAGCGCGCGATGAAATGCCTCGAAAGCCGCCGGCGCGATCTCCGAGGGTTTAATCTCACTGCGTCCGCCCCAAAAGACGTTGGTGTAGTCGAACGGGATTCCCGCCTCGTGCAGGTGGGCGTCGATCGCGGCTTTATGCTCGAGGACGAGCGCTTTCTCGGTTCCGTGCGCGACGGCCATGATGTTCACGTTCATGAACTCGGGGCCGCCCTCGCGCCAATAGCCGTGCGTGATGACGAAATGGCGTGCAACTTCCCGCCCGGCCGCCACTTCGTTGCCCGGGGCCACGCGCCAGTGAAAGAGCGCATTATAACGCGTGACGCGTTCGTTGGCAGCGTTCGGTTTCACGTGCTCCAAAAACGTGGAGAAGCGCCCGATCACCTTGCGCCGTTCGAGTTCTTCGGCGACGGCAAAGAATCGTTCCAACGAGACCCCGGCCTCGGCCGCGCGCGCAACCCAACACGCTTCGACGATCTCGTCGATGGCGAACTCACGTTTCAGCGCCGTAAGAACGCGCCATTCCTCCTCGTCGAGCAGCACGATATTCGTGCTCTGAATCTCGCCCGGAGCATCGGCGCGCGCACCCGGTTCGAGGCCGCGCCGACGGACGTGCCCGACGCCGAGTGCGAAGAGCATTTTGGCCGGCATGAGCTTGAAGGCTTCGGCCCCGACCCGTGCGGCGAGAAACTCGGCGTGCTTGCGCAACGAGTATCCCTGCGGCACCTTCAACGTCGTCCACAGTCGGTACGCGCTGCCCGGTGAATCTCCGTCGGTGCTGCGAATGACGATATGCCCCGAGAATGGATCCTCTTTGCTCATGAAATCGAACGCCGCATCGAGTCTCTCGGCGGGGACGCGCCACGCCGTGAGCGCTCCCGGTGCCAGGCTCGTCGCGAGCAACGTCTGCCGAACGCGGCGAATCGTACCCGCTTGAAGCATGGCGACGATACGATCCAGGACGACGGGCAACGGAACGCCGCTCCGCCGTGCGATCTCACCGAAGGGGTCGCGTTGGAAGCCCGCGAGACGGTCCTCCGAGACGGCGAGAATTTCAGCGTTCACCGGGTCTGCAATCGCGATCACTTCGTGTATTCACTTTCACCGAGCGCGAGCTCGTAATTTTGCTCCGCCGTTTGGAGCGAATAGACCGACGAGACCGCATTTTTCTGCGCCGTTGCCAGCGTTGCTTCCGCGGTCACAAGAGTAACGAGGTTCGCGACCCCGGCCTTATATTGAGCGCTTGCGGCATCGTAGCCGACCTGCGCAGCTTTCAAACTTGCCTGCGCTTGGTCGAGTGCCGACTGCGCCGCGGCAAGCTTTGCAATCGCGCTGCGCACGTCGCTCTCGACCTGCAGACGCGACAGCGTGATGCCGGCCTTCGCCGCATCGGCCTGTGCCGCGGCGACCGCGACGTTATAGTTTGTGAGCCCTTGATCGAAAATCGGTACCGTCAGCGTCGCGCCGAGCGATTTCGACTGCACCGGGATTCCGTTGAGACCGCTCTGATAGCCGTCGCTGGCATTGGCGTTGATCGACGGAAACTTCGTTAGCCGATTGAAGCGGACGTTCTCCTTCGCCGACTGATAATTGTTGAGCGCTGCGAGATAATCGGGGCGCATCAACAGCGCGCGCCGGATCGCCTTGTCGTAGGAGAGCACCGGAAATTTCGGTGCCGGCGCGGTCAACGATCCGGCCGTGTTATCGATCGGTTCGATCAACGCGTTGGCCTCGAGCCCCAAAGTCGTGGCAAAGGTCGCCTGTGCGGCGACGCGCGTTCCTTCGTCGGTCACGAGTTGCAGGCGTGCCTGCGCGGTGAGCGCTTTTGCGGAGTAGAGATCTGACGGCGCGGCTGCTCCGACGCGAATCTGTGCTTCGACGAGCTGCTCTTGCGTGAGGTACTGCTTGATGATCTGTTGGTCGACGCTCACCGAGCGATCCGCGAGCAGCACCCCGTAGTACGCCTGTGCGACGGTATAACCGAGTTCCTGTAACGAGCGAATCAACGTATCGCGGCCGGCGACCTGCCCCGATTTTGCAACGTGAATGCCTGCAATCACGCGACCGCCGTCGTAAATGAGTTCGCTGAGCTTCAACCCATAATTGACGCTGTTGTAGATGCCGTTCGGCGTGCCCACGCCGCCGCCGACGCCGCCGATCGTTCCGGAAGAGAACGTGCGCGTCGCCCCCGCGCTCCCCGAGACCGACGGGAAGACGGCGCTCTTCGCGACGTTATACTTCGCGAGCGCCTGCGCGTAGGTCGCCCGCGCCTGCGCGAGCGTCGGCGATTGCGCGACGGCGATCGCGACCGCCTGCACGAGGGTAACTTTCGTTGGAACTCCCGCGACGGCGACGCGCGGAGAGATGAGGCCTTGCGTCGCCGCATCGGACGCACGCGGAACGAGCGTCCAGGCGAACGCGCCGACGAGAACGAGCGCGCCGAAACGCGCCGCTCGCCGCTTCACTGCCCACCACCGGCGACGACGTGTATGGGGCTACCGCTCCGTAGCGAGTCGGGGCGCGTCGTAATAACGCGCTCTCCCGCCGAGAGACCGGAGAGAATCTGCGACTCGGTATCGGTCTGCAACCCCACCTTGACCGGAACTTCCTTGGCTTTACTGCCGTCGACGATGAAGACCGCATCGCCGCTCTGGACGCTCGCCACCGCAGCGCGCGGCACGATCAGTGCGTTCTTCGCGGATTGCTTCGCCATCATCGCCGTTACCAGCATGCCGCCGCGCAGAACGTCGCCGGGGTTCTGCATCTTCACGCGCGCGAGATAGGAGAGCGTCCCGTTGGTCGGCACCGCGTTCACCGCATCGAGACGCGCGTGGAAGACCTGCCCGGGGAGCGAACTCGTCGTAAAACTCAGCGGCGTTCCGGTGCGAACGTAGGCGAGATCGCCGTCGGGGATATTGACGTTGACCCAGACGATATCGACCCGCGAGACCTGCAACGCCGGCGCAGCCGGCGAAGCCATCGTGCCGGGGTCCATCATGCGCGCGGTCACCACGCCGTCGAACGGCGCGTAGAGCGCGGTCTGCCCGATCTGCGTGCGAATGAGATTGGCCTGTGCCGCCGCAGCCTGCGCCGCTGCCTGCGCAGCCTTCACCGATTCGGCATTCGACGGATTCGCTTGCGCGTTGGCGAGCGCGGTATTGTAATTTCCCTGCGCGGCGGCAAGCGCGGCGCGTGCCGATTCCAGCGCCTGCTGCGACAGATATTTTTGGTTGAAGAGCTGCATGTCTTGATTGAAGACGAGTTGCGCGTTCGCTAACGCCGCCTTCGCGCTCGAGAGCGCGGCGTCGTTGGCCTGATTGCGCGCCGGAAGATCGATCTGCTGCCCGCGTGCGCTCGCCTGCGATTGCATCGCCGTCGCATCGGCGGCCTGCAACTGCGCGTCGAGCGTCGAGGGATCGATGCGGGCGAGGATCTCGCCTTTGGTGACGCGGTCGCCGACGTTGACGTAGACCGCCGAGACGGGGCCCGACTGCTGAAAGGACAACGTCGAGCTCTCATAGGGGGCGATCTGGCCGTCGAGGGAGAGATAGGTGGCGATGCGCCCGACCGTTACGGGGCTAGCCTCGACATCGAGCGGAATCGGCGCGCGCGCACCCTTTGCCCCGCAACCAGCGAGGAGGACGGCGATCGTAGCCGCCGAGATCGTCATACGGATTGGGCCGGGCATAGCTCTCCTATAGAAGACAATGAGGTCGTCTTCCCCATATACACCACAAACCTGAGAATTGATTCATGGCTTATCGGCAAGCGGGGGATTTTACGCGAGGCACAAACTACCAGAACCCGCGCTATGTCCAAAAACATCCTCCTCGGTCGATCCCACAGCTTCCAATGCCGCGTCGAGGAATGGATGACGGCGCACAAGGCCGGTAATGCCGGGGTCGAGGTCCTCTCGACCGCGATGCTGGTCGACCTTGTCGAGCGAGCGGCGATCGCTTGCTTGGAGGGCGCTCTCCTCGAGAACCAGATCTCGGTCGGCACCCATATTGAACTCGAGCACCGGCGCCCCGTCCCGGTCGGCTTCCTCGTCCGAACCGAGGTGGAGGTCGCGCTCGTCGATGGCCCCCGCGTCAGCTTTGCCGTACGCGCCTTCGATGAGTCCGACGCGGTCGCCGAGGGCACCCACGAACGCTTTATCATCGATCGGGAGCGTTTCGAGGCGAAGCTCGCCGAAAAACTCGACTGAATTCCTCCTTGTTGAAGAGGGGGCTGGAAGCTCGGGCCGAAGAGAGGGGATGACGGTTCTTCGGGGGCCCCGTCGTCGGCGAAGGCCGGCTACGGGCTCCTAGCGTTGTTTGAAAGACGGCGTTTAACGAAGAAACCGAGGCATCTTTACGACTCTCTTACCTATCGAGGAGGATACTTTGAAGCGACTGAGCACCGGAGTCCTAGCAACGCTGATTGCAGCGTTCTGTGGGCTCAATGCGGTCGCAGCTCCCTCCGGCGCGTCGCATGGAAACATCGGCAACAAA
>JAJYHP010000013.1 GCA_021784715.1 bacterium | reverse complement strand
CGAGATTACCGGCTCTTTTGCTTCGACTACCGTTGCGGTAGATTCCGAAGTCGCTTTCATAAACATCCCTTTCAATTTCGTTTCGCTCTGCACGAATCGCAGCGCTAACGTACATCCCCTCATACGCACGCTCTACGATATTTGTTTCACCTCGAAAGAATAATTATTGCAGATGAATGAGTGATGAATAACGTGTGACAGTCGCGCGCAAATACGGGAAATTTCGTGCAGTATAACGCGACGTACGTCTGCGGCCTGCGGCGCAGCCGGGAGCGCCGCCCGCGGCAAGCCCTCGCCCGCGGCCTCCCCACGGGGGCTCCCCCAAAAAGGGCGGGGGTAGCGAAACGTTGAGGTGGAAGCAAGCGTACTATAGGTGAGGTAACTTTCGTGGAACGACTCATTTTCGGCCCGTTCGAGCTGGACGTGGAGCGGCTGGTCCTCAGCGCGGACGGCACGCAGCTCGCCCTGGGCCCCAAGGTGGTAGAGACGCTGCTCGCGCTCGCGGAGCGCCCCGGCGAGATTCTCGCCAAACGCGAACTGCTCGAGCGGATCTGGCCGGAGGGCTTTATCGAGGAAGCGAGCCTCTCGCAGAATATCTACGTCCTTCGCAAGACGATGCGCACCCATTGGGAAGGCGACGTGATCGAGACGCTCCCCCGCCGGGGATACCGCTTCGTTGCCCCGATCGCCCCGCGGCTCCCGGAGGCCGCGGCTGGGGTATCGGCGGTGCCCGTCGCCGCGGGGCTCCCCGTCGTTGCGGCCCTGCCCGTCGCTCGCCGCCGCTGGCTGCCCTCCGCCGTGGCCTTCGCCGCCGCGCTCGTTCTCGGGGGATTCGGCCTCAGCGTGGTCGCGCTCCAAGGCGATGCGCATACCCGCGTCTTGCCGCCGAGCGCACAGCGGCTCTACGCGCTCGGTCGATATTACTGGAACGAGCGGAGCCAGACGAGCCTGCTGCGCAGCCTCTCCTATTTCCATCGCGTCGTCACCCTCGCGCCCCACGATCCTCGTGGCTACGAGGCACTCGCCTCCGCCGAGGCGATGATGGGCGATTACGGCTACGGCATCCCCGCCCGCGATTACGCGGCGGCGAACCGCTACGCGAAGAGAGCGATCGCGCTCGATCCGCGTGCCGGCGAAGCCTACGCCGCGCTCGGCGCCATCGCGCTGGATCGTCGTAATTTTCAGGCTGCGAATCGCTTGTTGGAGAAAGCCGTACGCCTCACGCCCAAAGATGCTCCCGCTCGCGAATGGCTCGGCATCCTCCGGCTCAACGATGGCGATGCCGCCGCCGGCTATCGCGATTTACGCGTTGCGGCGCGGCTCGATCCGCTCTCGACCGCGACGACGGCGTGGCTCGCGCAGGCGGCCTATTTCGATCGGCATTTCCATCAAGCGATTGCTTACGCACATCAAGCGTTCGATCTCGACCCGCATCGGTTCGATACGCTGACGACCGTCGGGCTCGCGCAGGAAGCACTCGGGAAAAATCATCTCGCCGCCCTGACCTTCGAATCGTTTTCGAAACATTGCGCGAGTTGCCGGAACGAAGGTGCGGCGCTCCTCGCCGATCTCTACGCGCGCGAAGGAAAACGCGCGCTGGCACGGCACGAACTCGCACTCGCGCGCGCCGACGTACGCGACGTCGGCCGCGACGACCTTGCGTTTGCTTTTGCGGCGCTCGGAAAGCGCGGCAGCGCATTGGCGGTGCTCGCGCATGCGGGCACGGCGACGCATCTCGCTTTCGAGATGGACCCGCGCTTCGATAGTCTCCGCGACTTCCCGATCTATCGCTCCGCTCCGCGCGTCTCGTCGTGAGCGATACGCCGCTTCGCGGCCACCCGAAAGCGCGGGCGACGCTCGACGCTCACGTCGCCGCGTTGCTCGAGAGCGGTAGCATCGATCGCCGCACCAAAGAGCTCGTCGGCGTGATGGTCGCATGGCTCAATGCCTGCGAGTATTGAATGGACGTGCACGGCGCTTTGGCAAAGCGTCTCGGCGTCGAGGAAGCGAGCCTCCACGATCTTTCAACGTACGCGACGAGTCCGAATTATTCGGATCTCGAACGTGCTGCGCTCGCCGTCGCCGTTGCCCTAACGCGCGAACCGCGCGCGCTTCCGGAGAACCTCCGCGCCACGCTCGCCGCGCTCTGCGGCGACGAGGGCTTCGAAGAAGTCGTCGCGACCGTCGGGCTCTTTAATTACCTCACGCGTTTGCACAACGGCTGCGGAGTGAAAAACTAGCCGTTTGCCGCCCGGGCGATGAGCCGCTCCCCCGCTACGACGCGCGTTTTCGTTAACCAATCGTGGAACCAACAGCTGGAAAAAGGCGAGAGCAGGGCGATGACCCAGTGGAACGCGCCGATGAGCGCTCCTCGGCCGAGCGCCTGGAGAAAACTCGGCCGACGCAGATCGAGCGTGGAGACGCGTAGCCCGGCGATCATCATGCCGAAGCTCTGCCCGACGACGGCGATGAGAAGCGTGAAATAGAGAAACGAGACAAAGCCGAACGAGAACGCGCGCATGGCGGCGGCGGCAATGCGTTGGTTCGATAACGGCGTCGGGCTCGCGGTCGGTGCGGGGCTCGGTGAGGGCGAGGATGCGGGCGCCGCTTTTTCGGCGGGAATTTTGACGGTGAGAGGACCGAGCTGAACCTTCGCGCCATTTGGAAGGCCGTTCACGACGATGCTGCGGGGGATCTTCGGCGGCGTCGGCGCACTCTGCGGCGTAAAAAAATACGAACTCACCGCAAGCAGCACCACCACGTCGATCGCCGCGGCGAGCACGCGCCGCCCGCGTCCGGCGAGATCGCCGCCGTCGAGCCGACGGCTGCCGGGGAGCGGCAAGGGGATCGGAGCGACCGCCTCGGTGCGAAGAAACCACTCTTCGTGGTGCTGGTACTGCGCGCTCGCGGCATACGCCGTTAAGTCGGCGATTCGGCGCGTGGCATACGGTTCCGAACCGAGCCACTCGCCCCATTTCAGCACCGTATCGTCGCCAATGGAAGCTTGTTGCGTTGCAAAACTCCGCAAGTCCACTTGGCGCCCGAATCCGCGGAGAGCGAGAATGGCGATCGCTCGCGATGCGGCGTCGAGCGAGCCGCAACAAATTAGCCCGACTTTATCGCAGGTTAATTCGCAGCGTCGTAGCCACGGCCCGAAGATCAACGATACCAGTGCGTTTTCGTTGCCGTTCACGCTGAGCAACGATTGATAGCGTACATGCCCCGCGGCGATGTGGCCGAGTTGGCGCCCGATGACGAACGAGAGCTCGTCCTCGCGCAGATCTTCGAGATAGTCGCTCGAGAGCACGAGCGAATACGGCTCACCGAACCCGATCGCCGCTGCCGGCACTAATGGATCTTGCCGTACGAAAACCAAGGGCAGGGGAATCCCCAACGCGGCGCACTGGCGTTTGACGATCGCGAAGATCTCCGGATTTTGCGCTTCGTGAATCAGGACGCTCGAACCGATCAACCGTCCGCGCGCGAACGTGATGAAGACCATCGCGCCGACGACGAAGAGCGCAACCTGGGCGAGCCCGATGGAAAAGTGGATGAAGATGCCGACGATTGCGGCGACCGGGAACGCCCAGAGCAGCGTCAGGAAGAATGCGATACGTTCGGTTGGGTGCCGAACCGAGGCCGGTCCTTCGAAGAGGAGATTTTTCCCTCGATCAAGCGTGGCGACCATGACGCTGCTTTCTGCGCGAGCGGACGCTCGCCTCCGATGCCGATGCCGGTACCGCCGCGACGCTTCGCTTCGTACATCGCGAGATCGGCGCGTTCGAGCAGTTCTTTAACGCTCTCGCCGTCGCGCGGTGAGACCGCGATTCCGATGCTGGCGCGGACCTCAATCTTGAGGGATCCGACTGCGAGCGGCTCGTGCAGTACCGCGGCGATTTTCTCCGCGGCCTCGGCGGCGGCACGGTCGTCTGCCAAATCCTCGAGGACGATGACGAACTCGTCGCCGGCGAGCCGAGTGACCGTATCGGACGCCCGAACGTTCCGAGCGAGCCGGAGCCCAAATTCAACGAGATACGCATCGCCGACGGCGTGGCCGTAGGTATCGTTGACGCCTTTGAAGTCGTCGATGTCGATGAAGAGAATCGCGCACGCATTCCCGAAGCGCTCCGAGCGCATGATCGCCGCACCGAGGCGCTCTTCGAGTAGTCGGCGATTCCCCAAACCGGTGAGCGTATCGACATTGGCGAGCTCGCGCAACCACGACTCGCGCATTTTGATCGCGGTGATATCGAGCATCGTGCCGACGCGCGCGATCGAAAATCCATGTGCGTCGCGGATCGTCGTGGCGCGCTCGCGAACGTGGCGCTGTTCGCCATCGTGGCGAACGATGCGGTGCTCCACCTCATAGGTATCGCCCGATGCTTCGATCGCAGTGCGAACGTACTCTCGATCGTCGGGATGGTCGAAGGCGCGAATATCGCCGAGATCGCCGGTCGGCGGAAGCCCGAGCAAATTCAGCAGCCCGAGCGACGGATGCATCGAGCGCGCCGAGAACTCGTAGCGCCAGCTTCCTAACTGCGCGATCTCCTCGACGAGCGGATCCTCGGGGTGCGCCGCCGGCGATGCGATCGGCTCGACCATGCGGGCGCGCCCGCTCGTTCCGACGATATCGCCGGCCGGCGAGCGCAGCGGCTCGAGTTCGAAGAGCAGAGTCTGCCCGAGCGCCTCGACCTCCAGCCGAATCTGCTTCCCGTCGAGCGCGCAGCGATGCGCCCCCGAGATCAGGTCGCAGGTCTCGCTTTCGCCCCAGAGTTCGGCGAGCTTCGAAGGTGGGCGATTCGGGCGGTGCTGGGCGGCGAGCGCCTCGTTGAGGGCGAGCACGTTGAGGTAGTTGTCGGTGATCCAAGCGTAGCGCGGCGTTTCCATGCCACGATCATGCCAGAGCCGGGCGGAGCGCCCCATCCGGGAAAACCCCTGGTTTTATCCGGTTGGCGGGGGGCGCGGACCGGGCGGGCGGCTACAGGATAAAACCGTTCAGGAAAGCGGCGCGGTCGTAGTGGAACGCGCCCTTCTCGATGCGGTAGGCATAGAGGTTCGGTAACGTGGGGTCGCCGGTATAGCTAAAGGTGAACGGCCCGACGAGGGTTTGGAACGAGCCGTTGTAGGTCAAGAGCGAGAGCAGCGCCGGGCGCGAAAAGGTCGGCGTGCGTTGCACCCCTTGAATGAAAATCTGCGCGGCGGCATAGGCGAACGCGACGAACGCCGTGACCTCAGGAACGCTTCGCCGGAGGTCGCCGAGTTGCTGCGCGACCGAGGGCGCGCGGTCGATCGGAGGCATCGTCGTAAAAACGAGTGCCGCTCCGAGCGCCTTCGCATCGTCCTTCAGCGTTTGCATGCTGTAGAAACCCTCCGCGCAGGCGAACGCTCCGGCGTAGTTTTGCGCGCGCATCGCCGTGGCGACCGGCCCGAGTTCGGCGGCCGTACCGCAGAGGACGGTGAGTTGCGGTCCTTCGCCAAATGCGTTCGCGGTACGCGGATCGAGCGTGAGGCGTCCGTTCTCTAACGTCGCGCTCGCCGTAGGGTGGTGGTCGGCGCCGGCTTGGTCGATGAATCCGCGCGCGACCGCGCTTCCATACCCTTTGCGTGGGGCGATGACCAAGGTGCGCGGGGGCGCGTGTACGCGCAACAACATCTGCGCCATCAACGAGCCCTGCACTTCATCGCGCGCGGGTAGGCGAAAGATATTGCGATATCCGCGCTTGGTCAATGCGTCGGCGGTGATCGTCGGTACGATGAGCGGGAGCGAGAGATTTGCGTATTGCGGCGCCGCCTGGAGCGTAACGTCGAGGCTGAGATCGCCGACGACTCCGATTATGCTGGGATCGCTCGCTGCAAGTTGCGCGTTGCCGATGGCGAGCGCGCCCTCGTTTCCATCGTCAAAGCGACGGACGGCGAAGAATTGCGTCGGCGGTCCGAAGCGGTTCGCTTCATCGCATGCGGCTTGGACGCCGGCGGCTATCTCGTTTCCGATCGTGGCGAGAGCTCCGGTGAGCGGAACGCTGACGCCGATCGTATATTGGCGCGCGAAGCCTCCCGGCTGCAGTTGCGCGCTCGCGCGAGTTCCGGCGAGTGCGACCGCACCGGCGGCGCTTGCGATAAATCGTCGTCGTCGCATCGTTTACGCGCGCAGACCGAAGCCGAGAGCGACGGTCGCGAGAAAGACGACCGAGAAAATCATATTCGCAGTGAAAACGCGCTCGTTCAGCACGAAGATATTATCGCTCGCGCGCACGAGGCGTAGTTCGTATGCGACGAGCGCGAGCGTGGCGAGGAGCCCCGCGTCGTACCACATGCCGGCGAGCCCGCCGATGCGACCGGCGATCGCGAGCGTGGCGAACATCCCGAGGTGCATCGCTATCGCCGTCGGTCGCGCGCTTTTCTCGCCGAAGCGAACCGGCATAGAATTGACGCCGTTCTCGCGATCGGTCGGAAGATCCATCAGTGCGTAGAGGATATCGAAGCCCGCGACCCAGAGCGTGACCGCAACGAAGAGGGCGATTCCGGTTCCGTCGACGCGCCCCGCGATGCCGATATACGCGCCGAGCGGCGCGAGCCCATCGATGGCGCCGAGCACGATGTGGACCATCCAGGTAAAGCGTTTGCAGAGCGGATAGAGTAAGAGCCCTGCCGCGGCGACCGGCAGAAGTTTGACGCAGAGCGGGTTGAGTTGCCATGCGGCGACGAGCAAAAGAATCAGGCCGGCGAGGATCGCGACGAGCATCACGCGCGGATCGAGTTCGCCGGTCGCCAGAGCGCGGCGCGCAGTTCGCGGCGTGCGCGCATCGATATCGCGGTCGAAATAACGATTCGCCGCCATCGCCGCGGTTCGCGCACCGAGTACCGCGAGCGTTATCCATAGGACCGCGACGAGGTTCGGGATTCCGCGCGCGGCAAAGACCGCTCCGACGTACGCGAACGGGAGCGCGAAGAGCGTATGTTCGATGCGAATTTCGCGCAAGAAAAGGGAGGCCGCGCGCATTAGGAAGCCTCCGGTCCGCGCTCGGAGTGCAACAGTCGTGCGAGCGCGTCGAGACCCTGTCCGCTCCACGCGTCCGGGCGGAGATTCTTTTCGATGCGGTCGAGCCCGTATTCGCGCCAACGCTCCGCAACGCGCTTGCGGACCGATGCCGAACTCGCGATGTCGGGCGGCCATTCGCGCGTGTAGCCTTCGCTTGCGCTCTTGCGCGTTGCGTCGACCCCGATTTTCACGCCGTAGGCGACGTTATACGAACCGTGATCGAGATCGTCGACGGGGCCGGGCATGTGGACGATATCGCGGTCGGGTGCGAGATTGTTCAGTACGAACCACGCGACGCTGCGAACGTCTTGGACGTCGATGTCGGCATCGACGACGACGAGCATGCGCGTGAGCATCATCATGTGCCCCAATCCCCAGAGCGCGTTCATCACTTTTTTCGCGTGTCCGGGATATTGCTTGCGAATCGAAACGATGGCGAGATTGTGGAAGCCGCCTTCGACGGGGAGATTCATGTCGACGACTTCGGGGAGCACCATCTGCAAGAGCGGTAAGAAAATCCGCTCGGTCGCCTTGCCGAGCCACGCGTCTTCCATCGGCGGCTTCCCGACGAGCGTCGCGGCGTAGATCGGATTCTTGCGATGGGTGATGCACTGCACGTGAAACGTGGGATACCGATCGGCGAGACTGTACACGCCGGTATGATCGCCGAACGGCCCCTCGGTTCGAAGATCGGTGTTATCGACGTAGCCCTCCAACACGAACTCGGCGTGCGCGGGAACCTTCAGATCGACGGTTTTCGCTTGCACGAGTTCGATGGGTTTTCCGCGCAGCAAACCGGCGAAGGCGAATTCGTCGAGCACTGGGGGCAGCGGAGCGGTTGCGGCGTAGGTGAGGACGGGGTCTGCGCCGATCGCCACCGCGACGGGAATGCGATCGCCCCAGGCATCGGCGTGCGCGCGCCCTTGCTTGTGGCGTTGCCAGTGCATGCCGGTCTCGCATTCGTTATAGACTTGCATCCGGTACATGCCGACGTTGGGGCGGTTGGTGCGCGGATCTTTCGTGATCACCAACGGCAGCGTGATGAAGGGGCCGCCGTCGAGCGGCCACGTGGTGAGAACGGGAAGCGCGTGCAGATCGGGCTGCTCGATCGTGACGTCCTGAACGCTTCCGCTGCGCACGGTCTTCGGTATCGCGTTGCGCAACGGGGCGAGCGAGAGGAGCGCTCCGAGCTGCTCGCCGATTCCCGCGCCCGGCGGCGCGATATCGAGAAGTTTGCGAACGCGCTCGCCGACTTCATCGAGCGAGGTCGCATCGAAGGCGAGCGCCGCGCGGCGGTGCGTGCCGAACTGGTTGGTCAGGACGGGAAAACGCGAGCCGACGACGTTGCGAAAGAGCAACGCCGGGCCGCCGGCCTTCACCACGCGGTCGGTAATCTCGGGAATCTCGAAGGCGCGTTCGACGGGGGCGTCGACCGTATGGAGTTCCCCGGCCTTTCGTAATGCGTCGACGAAGGCCGATAACGAATCAAAGGGCATGCCCGATTATTTCCGCACAAAACAGCGAAGGCCCGCGTGTGACGCGAGCCTTCGAGTGCTTTCGGCGGTTGCCGGGAGCTTAGTTGACGCTGGCGGTCGCCGCTTTCGCAACGCGCACGGTCGCCTCGGTGGCTTCCTTCTGCGCGGCGGTGAAGATCTCGGCGAGCTGCAGGGCGTAGGCCTTGCGGAGCTCGAGGAACTTGCCGGCGAACTCGAAGCCGAGCTCGATGCTCTTGGTGACCGAGGGGAGGCTCTCGACGCTAGGGATCTGCATCGTGGTCGGGATCTGGCCGATCATCTCGCGCACTTGGCGGAGGCTCTCGACGTTGGCGTCCTGGGCCTTCTTGACGAGGTCGAGGGCTTCGCCTTGCATCTTATTGAGGGTCTGGGTGAAATCGTTGCTCATATCTGCTCCTTGAGGGGTCTGCTGCTACGTGCGCTAAGTATACCAAGCGCATGCGGTGCGCGTCAAGCCTTTTGTCGCTCTAGTGTCAGCCCGAGGGTGGCCCCCTGTCAGCCCGAGTAGCGCGAAGCGCGTATCGAGGGCGAGCAGCGAGCAGGGCGTGCGACGGCGCCTCGATACGGGCGCTATCGCGCCCTACTCGGCGTGACAACATGTGTCAGCCCGAGGGTGGCCCCCTGTCAGCCCGAGGGTGGCCCCCTGTCAGCCCGAGTAGGCCGCGAAGCAGCCGTATCGAGGGCGAGCAGCGAGCAGGGGCAGGCGGCGGTGCCCCCGCGGCGAGCGCCTTACCTCGGCAGGAGCACGTCGAGGGTGCCGTCGCGGAAGGCGTCGATGCCCAGGATCGCCAGGCGCTCCGCGAGCGCGTCGGGCTCGACGCGGCCGGCCGAAGCGCCGACCCAGGTATTCCGGCCATGCTCTTTGGCGAGATAGAGCGCTCGGTCTGCGAGCGCGACGACCTGCATCCAGCTCAGCGAGAGCGGAGAGTACGGGACGAACGGAAAGGCGGCGAAACCGATCGAGCAGGTAGCGTTGACGCGTTGCCCTCGTTCGAGCGCGAACGGACGTCGCGCGACCGCCGCTCGGGCTCGTTCGGCGATATCGCATGCATCGTGGCGGCGGCTACTGCGCGTCACCACCAAAAACTCCTCGCCGCCCCAGCGCACCAGAAAATCGGACTCGCGAAAGACTTCGCGGAGACGATCGCGCATTTGCATGAGCACCAAGTCGCCCGCATTATGGCCATAGGTATCGTTCACGGCTTTGAAATGGTCGAGGTCGATGAGGAAAAATAGAAGATCGGCATCGGGTACGTCGCCGCTGCGTCGCAGTGCAGCGGCAACTTCAAGTTCGAGATGCTGCGCGAGAAATCTCCGGTTGCGTAGCCCCGTCAACGGGTCGGTAACGCTCATCTCTTCAAGCTTTGCGTTGGCCTCGGAGAGCTCACGGGTGCGGTCGCGAACGATCGACCGAAGCTCGCGCTCGTTGCGCTGGACGCGCAGGCGCAAGATTCCGGCCGACATCGCAACGAAGAAACCGCTTCCCGTGAGTGCGAGCGCGTTGAGATTGGCGGGTGTAAAAAACACGCCCCGCATCGCGGAATAGATCATTTCGACGCCGAGCGTCGTCGCTAAGACAATAACGAAATCGCGCGTGCGGTAGAATGCCTGCTGCACGCCGATCGCTAGGATGAGACTTCCCGCAATATAGGCGGGATCGTTCCCGCTGTTTACGACGAGAATCGGCGAAGCAACGATCGTTGGGAGGACGTTGAGGAGCTGCAGATTCGGCGAATAGCGTCGTAGTCGTGGGGCGACGAGCAGCGCGATCGATACGGCCGCGGCGATCGCGGCAGCGGCGATTCGAAGTGCGAGCGAATCCGGAGGCACGCCAGGCGTCGCACCCAACACGAAATGGAACGCCGGAAAGAACGCGATGATGAGCGCACTATAGACGAAGATCGTTGTGGTCGAGCTACGCTCCAACCAACGACGATACGACCCCCTTCGATCGTCGGACACGACGCTAGAATGCGACTTGGAGGCCGGCCGCACCTGGCGACAATACCATACGAACGGTTGCTTGTTTCCCGCGGCCCAACCGCTAAGTAAACCAAGCAAACGCCTGCGAAGAGCGGTTGCGTGCGGCTCGCTCTGCCGTGGCGATTGCGACATGTTTTCGGCGCTCTGACGAGGTAGCGGCTGCACGAAAGTGCAAAATCGGCGATGACATCGGGGTGGCCGTAGGCATCACCCGAGGTATAGCCGCAGGGAGGGCCGACCGTCTGTATGTTCGCTCGTTATATTTTAGGAATAGCGATACTGTCGCTGCTATGCACGGCATCGGCGACTGCGGCTGGCCCGGTATTTGGAAATTCTGCCGCCGACGGACAAAGCCCGATCATGGTAAACGACTGTCAGTTCTACTACCGAGGAAATTTGCTCGTCGGCGTAGCGGATGGGGTGCGAATTGAATATACGAACGAAAGCCATAAAACGGCAAACCTCATTGCATTTCTGGTGAAGGCCGGACAGCACAGCGTTATCATTCGGGACGCCGGGACGTTTTCACCAGGCGTTGAAATAATTCATAAATTTCGAAAACAAACCGGGGCCGCTGTATACTCCCCGCTATTTTCACATCCGAAAGTAACTTGTCGAGCCCAAGACGTGCATTTTGTCGACGGCACGACATGGCGGTACGGAGAAGTTCCCACGGCATCGTCAGTCACGATTAAGAGATTAGGCCTCATTCTTAAAAACACCGACGGTGGTGTCACTATCGCAACGATCGCCCCCGGTGGGCAAGGTGATCTCGCAGGGCTAAAACAAAACGACGTCATCACGTCGTTTGGGGGGAATGCGGTACGCACGGTTCAGGATATCGAAACGGTGCTTTCCATCACGCAAACCGGAGCCAAGATTCCGGTTTTGGTATTGCGAAACGGAGAGACCATCACCTTAACGGTCGTGTTGTGACGATGCGATGCTCCCCGCCGAACGCCGTCCAGTTGCGTCGATTGCAAACGCGCTCCCGTTAGCCCCGGTTCGTAAATCCGCGATAGATGCGGATCAGCGTCTCTTTCTGATCGGTCGTCAGTGCGGGGTCGAGCCGGATCGCCTGTTCGAGGCTCTGGCTCGTGGTCGGCTTGCTGTCGTCATCGAGAAGCCCCGCCTGCGCGTACATCGTCTCGGCCGATAACTGCAGCGCGTTCGCGATACTCTTGAGGACCTCGGCGGAGGGTTTGTAGAGCCCGCGCTCGATCTGGCTGAGATAGGGGTTCGAAACTTTCGCGACGTCGGCGAGTTGGCGCAAGGAAAGATTCGCGAGTTCGCGTTGGCTGCGAATGAATTCGCCGAGCCCCTTCCACGCGTTGCCGTCCTTCGAATTCATCGCCGTCCCTTCGCTTTCTTCTCGGCGTTCTTCGGCGCGCTCTTGGGTGCGGGTCTCCGGTCTCCGTTCGCGCTGCCGTTACCGTGCGTTGCAGCCTTCGGCGTCGTCGCTGCTGCGGGTGCGGGCGCCGATTGCGCTTTGCGCGCCGGAAGATCGATCGGCTCCGCGACCTGGTTTTGCACGTAGGGGCCCGGGGCCGGTTCGCCGCTGGGAAGATCGTACGGGCGCACCATCTCGCCGCCGCGCGGTTCGATCCAACGCGCCCAATCCTCCCACCAGCTGCCTTCTTCTTTGGTGGTGGTTGCGAGCCAACCGTCGGCCGTCTCCGCGCTATCGACGTGCGCTTTCGTCCAGTGCCAGCTCTTCTTGCCGCCGGGCGGGTTGACGATGCCGGCGATATGTCCGGCGTTGGTCAGCGTATATTTTTTATCGGTGCTGCCGACGAGTGCGAGCGCTTTGAAACTCGAGCGCCACGGCGCGATGTGGTCGTTCTCCGCACCCAAGACGTAGAGCGGCGTGCGAATCGTGCCGAGATCGATCGGGGTGCCGAGAATCGTAAACGCTCCCGGTTGAACGATCGCGTTGCGAAGGTAGCACGAGCGGAGATACTGCGAATGCATCGCTGCGGGCATGCGCGTGCTGTCGCCGTTCCATGCAAGGATGTCGAACGCCGGCGGCTGTTTGCCCATGTACCAGTTGTTCACGACGTAGCTCCAAATGAGATCGTTCGCGCGCATCCAGTCGAAGGTGCCGGCCATCTCGGTCGACTCGAGATATCCGCGTTCGTTCATCTTTTTCTCGAGGCGCGAGATCGTCGCTTCGTCGGTGAAGACGCCGAGATCGCCCGGCTCGCTGAAATCGATGAGCGTGTTCGTCGTGCTCAAACTCTTCACGCGATCGGCCTGCCCGTGCGCGGCGAGATAGGCGAGGAGAATGTAGGAGAGCGTACCGCCCAAGCAGAGGGCCGCGATATTCGTCTGCTTCTCGCCGGTGATCGCTTCGATCGCATCGAGCGCGGCGAGCGGCCCGAGTTTGAGATAATCGTCCATCGTCACGTTGGCGAGGCTCTCGTCGGGATTGCGATAGGAGATCATGAAGGTCTGGTGGCCGTGGCGCACCGCCCATTCCACGAACGAACGCCCGGGCGCGAGATCCATGACGTAGTATTTGTTAATCCACGGAGGGCTGCAGAGCAACGGCGTCTTGTGAACCTTCGCGCTCTGCGGTTCGTAGGCGATCAACTCCATGAGTTCGTTGCGATAGACGATGCGGCCGGGGGTGGCGGCGAGGTTCACGCCGAGTTTGAATTTGCTGGTATCGACCTGGCGCGGCATGCCTTTGTTATTCTGCAGGTCGTCCATATAATTGGCGAGGCCTTGCTGTAGCGATTGCCCGCCGGTCTCCATCGCCTCTTTGATGACGCTCGGGTTCATCCATGGCACGTTGCTCGGTGCGTACATGTCTATCAACATCTGCATCGCAAAGCGGGCTTTGCGTTTGGTCATTTCGGGAAGCCGCGAACCTTCGACCAGCTGCATCGACGCGCGCGCTTGCGAGAGATACTCTTCGAGCGTTCCCGCGAGCATCGGGTTATCGCGCCATGCCGGATCGGAGAAGCGCTTGTCGCCGTCGTTCGGCGTGGCAACCGCATCGACGCTCTCGCCGCTCATGCGGCGCAACATGTTCATGCCGATGCTCTGCTGCGTGAGCGCCAGCGTCGTCATCCAGGTGGTCATGCGCATCGGGTCGCTCATCGCATCGGCGATCACCGCGCGCAGCGCGTCGCCGAGCGAAGCGGGATCGAGCCCGCTCATGTCGAGCGCGTACTGAAACTCTTCAACCGGAATCGAGCCGATCACATGAACATCCCCCCGTTGATATTGAAGGTTGCGCCGGTAATGAAGGCGCTCTTTTCATCGATGAGAAAACGGACCGTACGCGCGATCTCCGAAGGGTCGCCCATGCGGCCGATCGGCGTCTGCGCGGTTGCGGCGGCGATGGCCGCTTCGGGCATCGCCGCGACCATCTCGGTTTTGATAAAACCCGGCGCGATGGCGTTGCAGGTTATGCCGCGCCCGGCCATTTCCAGCGCGACGGTCTTGGTGAGGCCGAGCAAACCGGCCTTCGCCGACGCGTAATTCGCCTGCCCGATATTTCCGGTGAGTCCGATTACCGAACTAATGTTGACGATGCGGCCGTAGCCTTGCGCGATCATCTGTTCGATCACCGCCTTCGTCATGTAAAAAGGCCCCGAGAGATTGATCTGCAGGACCTTATGCCAATCCTCGATGCTGAGTTTTCGCAACGTCTTATCGGCGGTGATGCCGGCGTTGTTGATGAGGAAATCGATGCGCCCGTGTTTGGCGATGACGTCGTTGACCGCCGCGACGCAACGATCGTATTCGCCGACGTTGCTTTCGTAAAAGACGACGCGTTCCGCGCTGCCGTTCAGCGTGCCGCGCAATTCTTGCGCGCGCGGCTCGTCGGCTGGAAGGCCGAGGATCGCCACGGTCGCTCCGTCGTCGGCGAGCAGCTTGGTCATCGCGGCGCCGAGGCCGCGTGCGCCCCCGGTGACGATGCCGACCCGGCCGACAAGCGAAGTGAGTGCCGCACTGGCGGCGGCAGCGGGGACCGTCGAATTGCTCATGCGCTAGGCTTACCTAGCGATGCAGTGGCCTCCTTTGCGCCAAACCTGAGCTTGACACGTTCGGCGCGCTTGCTTAGGATGAAGTAAGGATGAAAAGTAAGGAATTTCGAGCACGGTTAACGAGTAAGAATCAGATGACGCTACCGAAGGGGGTTAGCGCCCTGCTCAATGTGGGGCCGGGCGATAGCATTCGCTTCGAACTGGGAGACGATGGCTCGATCGTGCTGCTCCCGCCCTCGGTGAGAGAGCGCCTCGCGCCGCTCGTCGGGCGAAGCCGACGGGGGGGCGGAAAGTCGCCTGAAACGGTCGACGCGGAAGTCCGCGAGATGCGCGGCGATATCGAGGAATGATCGCGCTCGATACCAACGTCATCATCGATATTGAGGAAGGGAGCCCGGATAGCGCGGAGCGCGAGATC
>JAJYHP010000108.1 GCA_021784715.1 bacterium | reverse complement strand
AAGCGGCTAACGGTCGATGATGCGATGGTGGAGCGGGGCTCACACGCACTAAATCAAGTCGTAAACGCGCGCTGGGACGGCATCCTCGGTGACGCAAATACACTCGTGCTCGTTCGCGCCGCGCTCGAAGCAGCACTAAGAGGAGAGTCGTGACGATCTATCTCGCCGGCCCAATGACCGGGATACCCGGCCACAATACTCCGGCGTTCGACGCAGCCGAAGAGCGACTCTTGGCCTTGGGCTACACGGTCGTATCGCCAGCGCGGATGCTGCGGAAGAACCCGGATGATACACTCCGACAGCACTTTTCTCGGGACTGCCAAGCGATCTGCGAGTCGGATCTCATCGTGCTTCTGGAGGGCTGGGAGCGATCGCCGGGGGTAGCGGTTGAACTCGCCCTGGCAAAGTACCTCGGGATTCCCTACGGCACTCTGGCCGAGGTGCTGCTGGCCGAGAAGGAATCTCCCCTTATCAGCCGTACGTCCTAACCTAATATCAGGAGGTCGCCGTGAGCAAAAAAACCAAAAAGAAAGCTCGCCAATCGGACTTTACCGACGATTCCTCTACCGCGCTCGGGCTCTCGCACCGGGCGCGTATTGCGCGTCCGATCGATGCCGTTATCGAGGTGCGCGAGCAGGATTTGTCGCCGGCGACTCAGGCGATCCGCGCCTTCGCTCGTCGGGTCGATGCCCTAGTGCGCGAGGGCTACGACCCCGCCGACGCCAGCCAAATCGCCTCCGCCGAAGCATCCGAGGAGTCCGCCCGCATCGGCGCAGGGCTCCCACCCGAGCCCGAACCTGAACGCGACCTTACCCCCGATGAACTCGCGAAAAAACGCTCGAAAGACTACCTCGGGGCCTCCGTCCAGAGCCTCATGGGCGGGCGATCATCCACCCACCACGGCGGCAAATCCTCCAAGGGCCGGAACAAGACCGCGAAAACCGGCACCTGGGTCTGCAAAGAGTGCCATCTCGAATACTGTGAGCACCGACCTGGCTCCAGAATCTGCCGAACGTGCCATCAGGCCAGGAGGCTCTGTGGGTGTTATTCTGGACGGCGCAACCTCATCGGCGCCCGCGTCACCCCCCAAGCCCACGCCGCATTAGTCGGTGGGGAGATAAGCGCTGGAGAGGTGCTAGAGGCTGTGGTGGGGGTCGCGTTACGCGGCGGTGCCGGGATTAGCGGGGTGCTCCAGATGCTCGATGGGATGGTCGCCAAAAGCCGCATGACCGCCTGAAAAATCTTTCCCTGACCGCTTGACGCCCCTCTTGTGCTATGCTATACTCTACACATAGAGACGAGCCCGGAGTCACCCGAGCCCGTCGAGCACAACCTCTGGATTGGAGAGATCATGCAAAATCAGAATAGCACAGAGCAGGCCCTCGCAAAAATCGAAGCCGCGCTCGTCGCCCAGAAGGCCGCCTACGAGGCATTCCTGAAGACCCCCGCCTTCCCGCCGAACAATCACGCATCGAACGTTGCGAAGCGGGCGTATAACGCCGCCTCGGCGGCCCACTCACGCGCCGTAAAAGCGGCTCGTGCCCTCGGAATCGATGTCCCCGTAAATCTCGTGGTGGGCTGAGATCATGCGAGCCAAGAATACCACGACCGCTAGCCACCGCCTCGGGAAGTGCGATTGCCCCGGGGGATGCAAAAACGAAGGTCGCCGTACGATGGCGAAATGCCACGCCTGTGGCCGCAAGGTCGGCGAGAGCAGCGCCTACGATACACACCACGTCGTTGGGGCTGATGGAGTCGCGTCATGCCCCCGGTGTTACGAATGCTACGAGGGGGCGAAATGAGCGCGAAAACACACACCTGCGACTGCTCGGGAGCGCCCGTCGAAGTCGGCAACGATACCGCTTCGCGCTACGAGCACAATACGCTGCCGTGCCATCATCGGGCCGTGCTCATCCAGACGGGAGCGCCCGCCCACCTCATCGCGTCCTGGACCGAAGGAACCCCGGAATGGGAGGCGCGGATTGCCCTAATCGAGGTGGAGCGAGCGGCCCTTGCTCGCGATATGCAAGCCTACCTTGTTTCGGCGGTGGCGAAATGAGCGCCTACGGCTACGACCGCGCCCTCGACAGCGCTACTGACGCAGTAGGTCGCGCCGCTGATGCTGCGTTCGCGCCCGCCAAGCCCTGCCAACACGGCACCGTGCTTGCAAGCCTCTGCGGGCTGTGCGGAGCGGCCCCGTCGTGCCCCATCGCGTCCGACGAGCACTTCGACGCAGCCGACGAACTGGGGGGATTCATGGATCGACTCCGCGATATTCGCGATGAACTCGACCGCGCTGGCGCGCCCGGAGGCGAGATCGCGGCAATAAATCGCGCCATCGCCCGCATCCGCGAGCGACACGTTTCTATCCGCGACCACTGCTACGTGATCCATCGCGCGCAAAGGCAAGCACGATGATCGATTCTGCGGGCGTACTCTGCTGCCAAACCTGCGCCCAGCCTATCTCCGCCGAGCGCGCTATCATCGCGCGTTCGCGGGGCGAGGAACCCAAATACTGCTCCAGCCGCTGCCGAAATACGGCGCTGCGCCGACGGCAGCGCGCGAAACAGAAGGGGCTTGCGCCCACCGCCTAGAATCTGATACCATACGAGGGAGCCGCGCCCCAAGAGGTGCGATGAAACACGTTAACGTGTATTGAATCCAAGAGAGAGAGTTGCTGCGGCGGCTCTTTTTTATCGTGAGGAACCATGCAGCCGTCCGAACTCAACTATCTCGGATGCGTGGCGCTCTTAGCGCGCATCTGCCGAAACATGAGCGACGGCGAGCGCAACGCCGTAGCGAGAATGTTCGGATTGCCTCCGCGGTGAAGCGAAAATACCACGTCAGCCCCCCGAAGCGCGTCCTGACCTCCTCCGGGTGGGCGATTGAATACACGGTTTTTGCTGCTCATCCGACCGTCGTCTGCATCCTTTGCTCGGAGCTGAACGCCTTGCGCCCACGCGACCGACAACCAGAGATCGAACGACGCCTCCTCGCCGTCCAATGACCTACGAGGAATATCTCGCACGATCGGCAGCTATCGAGAATCAAGCCAGGGAGCGCATCGACCTCCTCTCGGCCGTCACCAAACGCGCACCCGCGAGAGGCGGGGAGAGCGGTGCTATCGCCGACGCCGTTGCCGGCCTCGCTCGCCGCGAACAACATCGCGCGGAGATCGAACAGATTGAGGCTGACGCCTGCTACGCGCAAGAATGTCTCGAAGCGGTATTTTACGGGCTACCAAAACCGGAAAGGGCCGAATGAACATCCGACGCATCCTCTTCCCGCGAATGAGTCGCGAACTCGACGAACTAAAGCGTGACGTGGCGGCCCTGGGCCATCAAGACTTCGTGGTTGAGAAAGCCATGCGCGACCATACGCGCCGCATCGGCGTGCTCGAAGAAGCCGCGGGCTTGCATCCCGTCGCGGTAGCGAGCTCAATCGCAGGCGATACCGTCGTTCGCCTCCCTGCGGCACGCAAGTCCAAGCGTAAAGCCCCCAAGAAGCCCGCGCGCAAACCGTCATGCAAGCCCGCGATCTCGCTTCTTTCCGCAAAAAGCAGGCAAAGTAATGGGCGGTAAACCCTATTGGATGAGCCCTTGGCGCAAAGGGGTGCGACGCGGCCAACCCTGCATCATCGCCGACGTTGCTCCTAGCAGAGCAACGCGCCGCCAAGGCGTCGAGATCGCCTTCGCGCTCACTCGGGAGAATATCGCGCTCTCCAACGAGCAGAAGAATCAATATCTCTCCGCACAGCTCTCCGCTGCACTAGCAAGTATTGGACCCGCTTAAGAAAGGGCATCTCGGATCGACACCAGGTGCGTACAGAGCTATGGATGAGCCAAAGCCCCCGAAACCGCGGGAAGCTCACGCCTACAACTGGCTAGCGATCCGTCGCGACCACGCTCAAGGCATGAGCGTTTCGGCCATCGCGCGCAAATACAAACTCCGCCGGCAGACAATTCAAGACCGTGCAAAAAGCGAACGGTGGGCGGACAGAAACGGACAGCTCGCGGCTGAAGCGACGTCCATCGCTATCTCAAAAGCCGCCGACCAAGTAGCCGAAACGGTCGCCGAAGGACTCATCGAAGGGCTCATCCGGCACGCCGAAATCGAAACATTACTGCTTGATGTCGCCAAACTGGCCTTGACGAAAGCGACGACCTGCGACTTCAAAATGGTGGGCGACGGGAAAACCACTGACGTTGAGGCGATGGAGCGTGCGGTCAATGCCGCGAGCAAGGCCATCGACAAGAGTCGCGAGATTCACGGGCTACGGAGTGGCGATAAGAGCGTTTCCGCAGGCGATGACACGAAGGCCGGCAAAGTGTACGAAGTCGCGGTCGAAGAGGAGAAAAGCGCGTAACTCGTGCGCTATCGTAGCAGGATCATGCCGCATCAAGCCGAGGTGCTGCGATACATGGGGCCGCTCGCGGCAATCGTCGGCGGCTGGCGCGCTGGGAAGTCTCGATTGCTCGCCGACTGGGTGCACGATCGGATGGAGTCGTACCCGGGAGCTCGGCACTACGTTGGCGGAGCCGATTTGCCGCAGCTCAAGCGCGGCTTTTTGCAGACGTTTCAGGCGTTACTCAACGACTACCGGATCGAGTACGACTACTCGAAAACCGAGGGATCGATTCGCCTGCGTCACAACGGCGCAACGCTCGAACCGCTCTCGGCGAAAGTCCACGAACGCATCCTCTCGACCGAGGCCGATACGCTGCTGCTCGAAGAGCCGCAAACCTGGGAAGGCGGCAAGGAAGTCTTTTCGCTCTTTATGTCGCGGCTCTCGGGGAGCCCGCAAGGCAAAGTTTATCCCGACCTCGTGCCGACGATGCGAATGAGCTTGAACCCGGTTCCGGTGGGGCATTGGGTCTGGGAATTGCTCGAGAAGCAAAAGGCGATGCCATTCTGGCGCTTCTCGGTGCGGCAGAACTTTCTGTGGCCGGGTCGAGATGCGTATATTGCGCTCCAAGAATCCCTGCTCGATCCGGAGATGCGTCGTGTGCATCTCGACGGCGAATGGTACACGCAAGGCGGTGCGGTCTATCGTCACTATCACGCCGATCGGCATGGCTGCGTTCCGCGCGGGCTTCCGCCGCTGGTCTTTGACCCGCTGAAGCCGTTATGTTGGGCGTTGGACTTCAACGTCGGGCTCATGTGCAGCGTGGTCGCCCAGGTGCATCACCAACAGATGAGGGTGACCGGCTACCGCGATCCATCGATTCCAAGCTTCCACTCGATCGAGCGTGAAGCGATCGTCGAGCGAGCGGTCGCCGAAGCGCAAGAGCACCTGATCTATGCGCTCGAAGAGATCCGATTGCCGAACGCCTCGGTCTACGAAGTCGTCGATGTATTCTTGAAAAAATGGGGTGCACAAGCTCGAGCGGTCGGCGTCATTCTTTACGGCGACCCCGCCGGCAACGCGCGGTCGCAAGTCACGCTTGACAAGAACTGGGATGTCATCGTGGCAAGGCTGCGCTCCGAGGGGATCGCGGTGCAGATGATGGTGCCAAAGGCGGCCCCGCTCATCGAGGCGCGCGTCAATGCCGCAAATGCCCAGTTTGTTTCCGGTGACGGAATCGGATGCGTGATCGATCACGAGCGATGCCCGTATCTCGTTCGTGATTTCCAGCAAGTCGCATGGAAAGACGGGTCGGGACAGATCGACAAACGCAACGGCGAGCTCACGCACTTATCCGACGCGTGGGGATACCTCGTAGCAGTCGAGCGCGTACGGTGGACGACCGATACCGCCGACCAGCAACCGCAATTCGGCGGATGGATGCAGCGATAGGAGCACTCAATGGCCTTTCGGGATATAACGAGCAAAATCGAATATCCCGCTGGGACTTCGGCGCGCTTTCGGCGGCTCGATGCCTACGATCGTCTCCTCGATGGGACGCTCTACGACCATCTGAAGCATCCGTTCTCGCACGAGTTCGACGGCCAGAACCACGTTCGGCTCGAGAACCGCCGGCCATCAGTGGTCTACAACCTTGCGCGAATGATCGCCGACCAAACGTCTGCCTTAGCATTCGGCGACGGGCACGCGCCGCACGTTCGCTGTTGGGATGAGGCTGGCGACGAGAACCCATTCGCTAAAACCGAAGAGGCGATTGAGTCCCTCATCGATGCGTGCGATATTTTCGGAACGATGACCGAAGCGGTCTTTCGCGGCAGCGTTGGGTCGTGCGCGATCAAGGTGCGCGCCCTGCCATCGGGGCTTCCGCGCGTCTCGGTCGTGCGAGGAAAGTACGCGCGACCGGTCTACGACGTTGCCGATCCTACGGCGCTGCTGGGGCTGATTCAGGTCTACCCGACGTTGGGCGCAGACCTCGCGCAGTACGGCTACGACAACATCGACGACGAAAAAACCTACTGGATTCGCATAGAGCTCGGCAAAAAAGAAGAGCGCTGGTTCCTCCCGCTCGCCGATGATGATTACCAGAAACTCGGGCAGAAAGACGCCATCGGCAAGACGATTGAATGGGCGATCGATCGCGACCGCACCTACACGCATGGATTCTCCGTGGTGCCGGCAGTGTGGATTCGCAATATCTCCGGCGAGGGGATCGACGGGCAGGCGACCTTCGGGCAGATCGTCGATATGTGCGTGGAGATCGACTACACGCTATCGCAAATCGGACGCGGCATTAAATATACGATGGATCCGTTGCTCGTCGTGCGTAAAGGTGAACTTGCCTCCTCGCTGCCGGTTGGCGGCGGGATGACCTCCGAGGGCAACTTTGTCAAAGACCCGAGCAACGTCATGGTGCTCCCGGCTGGGGCGATGGCTGAACTCCTGGAGATCAACGGCAAAGGCTTCGAGACGAGTCGCGAATACGTCCGGCTGCTCCGCGAATACGCGCTGGAGATCGTCGGCGGAATGAAGTCTGACGCCGAGACGACGAAGGCCGCGCAATCCGGTCGCGCGTTGGAATTACTGCATCAAGCGCTAGTGTGGCTCGTAGGTCGGCTTCGCGGGTCGTACGGCGACCTTGGCTTCGTGCCGCTGCTCAAGATTTTACTCGGCGGCTTACGCGATGGCGTCATTCGCCTTCCGGGGATCGTCGCTTCGACGATCGATCTCGACGCACCCATTCGCCTCGTGTGGCCGAGCTGGTGGCAGCCGCGCGGTGCCGATCTTCTTGCCGAAGCGCAAGCGTTCGAGTCGTTGATTGGAGGCGGCAAGAGCGGCGTGCCGGTACTTCCGCGCAACACCGTTACTCGCGCCGCGGCGATGTCGCTCAATCTCACCGACCCCAATCGAGTGGTGGGCGAGATGGATACGCAACGCGCCGATGACGACCATGCCGAGCAGGCTGCGCCCAAGGACGACGCGCCGCTCGATGATGAGTCAACGGACGATAAATAGACGTGCCGCGCTGACGCGCGGAAACGACCGATCGAAACGCCGGTAGTGCCGGTGAGATCGCATCTCAAAAAGGGAAACAATGGCAGACGAACAGCAGGGCGAGCAGAAGCTCGAGACTCCGCCTCAAGGTGAGCAGAAAACCGGCGAACAGCAGCTCGACGGCAAGACGGAAACCAAGGAAACGGTATCGCGCGAATACGCCGACCGATTGCGCCGCGAACGCGACGAAGCGCAGGCGAGCGCCCGAAAACTGCAAGAGGCACAAGAGGAACGCGAGCGCAAGCAGTTGCTCGAAGAAAAGAAGTTTAAGGAGGCGTACGAAGCCTCTGAAAAGCGTGTCGCCGAGCTCGATGCTCAATGGAAAGAAAAGCATTCCAAGAGCGAGCAGCGCTACATGAAGGCCGAACTCAAGGCGCACGCTGCATCGCTGGGGATGCGCGACATCGACGACATAACCCTGGCCGACCTCTCGGCGGTGAAGATCGACGACGACGGTAACGTCACCGGCGCAAAAGAGGCGATCGCTGCGCTCAAAGAGCGCAAACCGTACCTCTTCGCATCGGGCGAAAAGCGCGAAGAAAAAGCACCTGAAGGCCGCGAACAGCCGCCGCCGGGTGGGAAGACCGAAGGCAAGGACGCCTTTTCGATGTCCGATGCGGAGTTCGACCTCGCGTTTCGCAAACAGTTCCCGCGCGTCTAACGCGCACAAGTTTTCGGGTATCGCCTTTTAAGTGGGGGCGGTACGGTCATGGTTCGACACTCCGGTAGTGCCGGTGAGAGCGTGATGTCCCAATACGTCGCTGGTGGCGATGAGGGCGGCATATCCACGCAATCACCAATCGGAGAAACAACATGGCTATCGAGAATATGCCTCAAGCCTTCCAGCAGGCGTTCCAGCAGAACATGCTCGACCGCAAGTTCAAGCAGGGCCTTGAGGCTCGTAACATCTTCCGCAAAGCTGCGGTCAAAGACCCTATCCCGCGGCGCATCGGCGAATCGCTGATCTACTCGCGGTCGGGTCATCTCGTCCCGGTCATCACCGCGGACAACCCGGCGAATAACACGCTGGCAACCGACCTCAATGCCGCCGGTACGGGCATCGGTACGTCGAACAACAGCTACCCGCTCGAGCAGTTCCCGATCTTCATTAATAGCCGGCACCAAAGCTTGCAAATCAACGCCATCCAGAACGAAGAGACGCTCGCGTCGCTGTACGTTCAGAACTGGCTGGAGATTTCGCGGCAGGCCGCGCTCTCGATCGACCTCACGGCGCTGCAGCGTTTGGCGCTGGCGTACGAATCGGGAATGACGTTCGTCACGGCATTAACCTCCGCATCGACGACCGCGCACGTTGACAACATCAACGGCCTTTCGACGGCGTTCTCGACGGTCACCATCAGCGGCCAAACCTTCCCGTCGGGGCAGCCGACCGCCGTCAGCGCGAGCAACCCGCTCACCGCAACGGTCTACCCGGCAAGCGGCGCAGCGCCGTACACGGTCACGATTCAGGGCGCAGTCGCCGATGGATCGAACACCTCGCAGATGGTCGCGCCCGGCGGCGTGGTTGCCGGCGCGTCGGGGACGCTCACGTTCTCCGCGGCGCAGACCTTCGCCGAGGGTGATGTCATCAAGGCCGCCGATGCTCCGACCATCCTTCGCCCGAACGGCAAGATGTCGCGCAGCGCACTGGCCGCAACCGACACCGTAACCATCCAGCTCATCATCAACGCCGTCGCGGAACTGCGTCGGAACAACGTCGATTCGCTCGAGGACGGGACGTATCTCTGCGCGCTCGACCCGTACCTCCAGGCGCAGTTCTTCGCCGATCCCGACTTCAAGCTCGCGATGATGGGCCAAATGGAAGACAGCAAAATCTTCCACAACGCCCGCATGGCGCGCAACCTCGGCGTTACGTTCGTGGATACGACGAACTGCCCGAACTACGCCTTCACCAACTCGGCGGGCGCTTCGCTCGTCGCGCACCATGCTTACGTCATGGGCAAGGGCGCGTTGATCGAGGGCACCTTCGACGGCATGGTCGAGGGCTATCGGTCGATGGCGAACCAGGCGATCTCCGCGGTGCGCGTGATCGACGACTACGCGCTCGTCACTCGTCCGCCGCTCGATTCGCTCTCGCAAATCTGGACGCAATCGTGGGTCTGGATCGGTGGGCACGTCTGCCCGACCGACGCCACGGTTACCCCGGCGGTCGTTCCCTCGGCAACCGCAGCGCGCTACAAACGCTGCGTCGCGATCGAAGTCGCCGCCTCGTCCTAATCACTGAAAGGGTCGCCCGCTTCGGCGGACGGCCCTTTCTCCCGTTCGGGAGTACGTTATGCCTGCCACATCAGGAACAGTCTCGTCCACCGCACCCGGAAGCACGACTTTTCCGGGCTATCCGCCCATCGAACTCGTTGCGGTTGCAGAAGAAGCGGTCGGCTCGCACGTTTTCGCCGACAACGCAAACACCGTCGCCGGCGCGGCGTCGGGAACCGTTACGGTCGGCGGAGCGATTACCGCCGGCAACACGCTCTCGGTCGCGATCGCGGGACACGCAATTACCGTTTCGGTCGCCACGGGGATGACCGTCGCGTCGGTCGCAGCAGCAGCGGCCTCGGCGATCAACGCCGACTCGACCGATTCCGCCGTCGTCAACGCTGCGGCGAGCGCCGATGTCATCACCATCACCGCATTAGAAACTGGGTCGGCGGGGATGCTCTCGCTTTCGGCCTCGACGGCCATCGGCACCGGTGGGAGCAACACGCTCACCGCAACCGCATCGGGCTCGGAGCTCGATCTCGCGGGCGGTCTCGTGATTCCGGCTGTCTCGTTTGTGCTCGACGGCCCTAGCGGCCCGGTTGGGTACACGCGCGGCCTTCCCAAAGTCGCTCCATCGGCGTTGAAGGCGTCGTTGCGGGCTGAAGGGCTGATCTACTAATGGAACCGTTAGAACAACGCGCCCGCATCGCGCAGTTTGTCGCCGCGCAGGAGATCATCGCCGAGCGCACCGCCGACGCGGCAAATCTCGACGAAGAACCTGAAGAGCCTAAGCCTCGGCGTAAGGGCGAAAAGCCCGTAGAGCGCAAGGTTGTGGCGTGGCGCGTGCTTCGGCAGGCGCTCGTGGTGCTTCCGGGCAGCGGAGCAACGCACGTTAACGCCGGCAAAGAAATCCGCGATCCACACTTCGCCGCCGCGCTTCGGCGTGAAGGCGTCGAGCTCAAAGAGATCTTCGGCTAATGGCGCTGACCGCGCAGGCAAAGGTCGATATTCGTCGGCATCTCGGCGTGCCGGCGTCAGGAATCGCGAACTCCAACTATGTTGTGGGTTTGCGAACGATCCTTCGCGTCGGTCAGCTCGAACTCTATATGAACGTGCTCTCTGCCGAAGAGGAGGGAGTCGTCACCGGAAACCCCTACGGCATCCTTCGCATCTTCGGAGATGTTGTAGCCGGGAATACCGTGACCGCCACGCTGAACGGAACGCCGGTCACCTACACGGCAACCTCGACCGATGCAACGTCGCTGCAACCGCTCTTTAACGTTGCTGCGGGCCTCGCTGCAGCGTGCAATACCTCGAACCTCGCGGTCTTCGGCGCAGCGGGAAGCATTATCGGCGCGGGCGAGCCGCCTGCGACCCTGCCGAACTTCGCGCAGGTGACGTTCTCAAACGCCGCGCCCTTTACGCTTACCGCTTCGTCCACGGGGCTTTCGACCGCGGTGCTCGCGAACGGCTCGGTCTATCCGAACCCCGCGTTGCCGATGACCAACCCCGACAACACGGTAACGACCTACTACGGATACCTGCCGATCTGCAACTTCCTCGAGGGGCAAATCGGCACGGCAACCATGAACCTCTCGCTGCGATCGGCGGGTGGGTTATCGACGCAGGCCGCGGCAGCGTTTCGTCAAGACGAAGTAGCAGCGCGGCGCGAACTATACGATTTTTGGTGTTTGCAGCTTGGCAACTTCCTGAGCGTTGGCCGCGATCCGGCTGGGCGTAAAGGGATGGGGTCACACTTAGGGATCACGGTGTAAGATGTTTCCTCAAAACTCGAGCGCGTTTCTCGATGGCTACCGCTTCGACTATTGCCAAACGGTGAGCGTTGCGGCGAGCGGCACCGCGACGGTCAACTTCCCTCCGGGCGTCAACGTCGGGCAGATTCTCAACGTCACGGTGACTGATGTCACTGCGGCGAAGGGCGGCACGGCGGGAACGGCGGTTGCGTGTTACTTCCGCATTGATGGTGGAGCGGCAAGCGCAGGCACCGCAGCAGATGGCTCGTCATCGCGCCTCCTGAAACCCGATGCCTCGGTGTCGATGAACGTGCGCTCGCAGAGCGTCACGATCTATAACCCTAATACGGCAGCGGTTACTGTGCAGGTTGAGATTCAGGGATGAACGTCGCGGCGCTCAATGCGCTCGTTCAATACGGTCGCGGACGCGCTGCACAAATTGTAGGCCAAACCTACAATGTCTATCGGCTCGGGCCGTCTGTGAGCGGGCAGATCGTTTCGGGATCACCAGCGATCGCCGGCCTCTCGGCATCTTTGACGCATTGGAAAAACCTCAAGGACATCGAGAACCAGGTATTCGATGCGATCACGTTCAGCGCAACCGTCAATAACCTCGCGCTCGCGGTCGGTGATATTCTCGTCGGCTACGGGTACGGATCGGACGAAGCGATGTACGCGGTGGCCGACTTGCGCCCGCTCAAGCAAACCATCCTGATTCGATGCGAGCAGAGCTCGACCGTTACGCGGCCCACGGCGCCGGCAGACACCATCGTTCGTAACCCCAACGGCCCGACCGATGTTACTGGCTACAACGTCGTAACGAAGGAAACCGAGCAGAGTTTGGTGCTGACGAACGGCTCGTATTCGTTTGCGACGACCGGCACCGCCGCGATGGTGCCCTTCGGGCTGCAGCCGTTCAATAAGCTCCGCGAGTACCCGGAGAGCAAGCTCCCCACCGATACGCGGCGCGAGGGATTCGTTGGCTATCTTCCACTGCTTCCTGGAGTGATTCTCGAGGAGAACGACGTGATTAGCTCGGGATCGGCGGGCGATCGATACCGTATCGAGCAGGTCTATATCGCCGAGTTCGGCCTTCAGGGCAACGTCCTACTGCTAACAAAGCTGATCGTATGAGTGCCATCGAACGGTCGATTGAGTGCGCGAAATCGAAAAGCGACCTCCGTGCGCGCATCGACGAGCTTGAGGAAACTGATTCCGTCGTCCTCATCGTGGGGAAGCGACGCGTCGATGACGATGGCAGGGAGATGAGTTGCGTGAGCATGACCGAGTGCAACGCGCACGGGTTTGAGAGCGTCGGGCTGATCGAGGTTGCGCGCCAACGGTTATTCCGCTATTACGAAACGTAGGAGAACTCGATGCGTATTCTCATCGCTGACGATTCCCGCGTCGAGCGGTGGCGGCTGCGCCAAATCCTCGAATCGGCGGGGCACGAAGTCGTCCATGAATCACCCAACGGAATCGATGCACTCCACGCGATCCGCGAATTAAAACCCGACCTCGCGATTCTCGACGTGGTGATGCCGCAGATGACGGGCGACCAAACCGCGTTAGAACTCGCCGCCGACGAGCGCCCGAAGCTCATCTTCGCCTCGAAGAACAGCCAGCCGGCGCTCAAGGAAATCGTTGCCAGCGTTGGCGCGAAGCTCTGCGTGAAGCCCTACACCCCCCAAAAACTCCTGGCAACCGTGGAGGCATGTCGTGGCGAGTGTTGATGATGCGCTCGTCGCGCTCAAGGCGGTGGTACTCAACGCGCTTGCTCCGCTGCCGTTCGCCACTACGATCGATGTCGCGGCGGGCTATCCGAATATGCCAGCGTTGACCAAGAGCCTCGAACAGGGCAACTCGTTCGTCGGCATCTTTCCGCTTAACACCGAACGGCTGACGACCCGATTCTTTCCCGTCGCCTATAACATCACGAATCCTAATCCAACCCTCACCGCAACGGTATCGGGTCAGAGTATCACCTTTGCGGGCACGGCAGCCGCGGGCTACAACGTGCTCACGACCGTCAATGGTGGGCAGATGAGCGGATCGCAGACCGTGGGCTATCAAACGACTGGCTCGGACACCGTGGATTCTGTTGCAACCTCGGTCGCTGCGAATCTTACTGCTGACGGGATTCCTGCTTCGGCGTCGGGCGCAGTGGTAACGCTCACGGGAACCTACTCATCGTTGGTGTGCAACGTCGGAACGACTGCAGCAATCGGTCAGGAAGTTCGCCGCACCGAGCGGCAGTTTCAAGTCTCCACCTATACACCAGGAGACGCCGAACCGTCCCCGACGATTCTTTCGACGAAGCGCTCGGCAATCGTCAACGCCATCGACACCTACCTGGCAACGCAGTATTTCGTGCAGTTCCCCGATACGTCGTGGGGTCGCCTGAAGTACGTTCGCGGGCCGTGGGACGACAATATGCAGCGAGAAACCATGCTCATCGCGCATCAAATCTTTTCCATCGAGTTCGCAACGATTGCCGAATACACCGCGGCGCAGATCGCCGCAACGGAACTCACGCAGGTTTCTAACTCCTTCGCCACGGTGGCGACGACCAACACGATTTTTGAGGGGTAACAGTATGGCGTTCGTAGTGACCAAGCCCGTAACAATTGCGGGCGTAACGCATGAAATCGGCGAGTATATCGACCATCTCGACGCTGAGGTGTTGGCCGATGTCGCGCACGCACTCGTTCCGGTTGCAGAGCGGGTCAAGGCGGTCGAGACTGCCGTACGAAGCGAGGAGTCCAAGTTCGTCGCCGACGCGATTGCCTACGAGAAAGAAGTCGCCGCCGACATTTCTTCTGCGGTGACCGACGTCAAAGATTCCCTTCGTTCCTTCGGGCGTTTGGCGCCGCCCGTGAAGGAAACTCCTAGCGCCGCTACCGACGTTCAGGAGAACTAATCATGGCTGTCATCACCGTTAATGGGAACACGTCGCTTTCGCCGACCGCCGCACCCGATGCCTACGTCAACATCGTCAGTCAGGGGCCGTCCGGCGCGACGAATGTCTCGGCGAATCTTGGCGCGTTAGTCGGCACGGCATCGTGGGGGCCACTCAACACCCCGGTTCCGTTCTCGCAAGCCGCAGATATGATCGCGGCGTTCGGCCCGGTGACGACTGCGGCGCACGACCTCCCCACCGACGCGCAGTTTGCAACCGGGTTGTCGAACAACTTTATCGGCATTCGCGTCGGTGATACCACGCAAGCCGCTGCGACCGTGCAGATCAAAGACAGCGGCGCAACGGTCACCGGAGCCACGGTGACGGCGCTCTACACCGGAGAGGTCGGCAACACGATCTCGGTGTCGATTAACCAGGGCTCGATTGCCACGACTGCAACAGCGAACATTCAGCGGGCCGGCTACCCCGCCGAAGTATTCCCGAATCTCCCGAACAACTCGACGGGCTCGTTCTGGCCGGCGTTCGTTTCTGCCGTGAACAACGGTATGTCGGGCGTGCGCGGGCCGTCGCAACTCGTCACCGCAACCATCGGCACCTCGGTACTCGGCGCGGCCTACGCAACGTCGCAGCTTGCCGGTGGCCTCAACGGCGATTCATCGTTGACCTCGGCAATGCAAATTGGCACGGACGGCACCTCGGGGCGCACGGGCATGTATGCTCTGCGCTCGACGGGCGCTGCGGTCTTTGGGTTGTGCGGAAACACCGACTCGACGATCTACGCGACCATTCAAACCTTTGCGGAGAGCGAGGGGATGCTCGCGATCGTCGCTCCGCCCAACGGCACCTCGACGGCGACGTTGAGCACCACGAAGCAATCGACGAACCTGACATCGGATTGGGCGAAGGTCGTCAAGGATTGGATATCGTTCTACGATGCGACGAACTCGATTCAGCGCTCGGTCGCACCGATCGGCGAAACCGTGGGCTTCCGCTGCGCGGTAAACCCGTGGGATTCGACCCTCAACAAGCCCGCCGGCGGACTCTCGAACTTCATCGCCACGCTTCCGACTTCGACGCCGTACTCCGA
>JAJYHP010000062.1 GCA_021784715.1 bacterium | reverse complement strand
ACGCGTCGACGATCTCACGACGATGGCGCCGAAAGGAACGACGCGTATCGAAATCGCACGACTCGGCAACGATGCCGGTCAGGTCGGCGCGGCAATGATGGCTTTTCAGGGAGGACTCGACAAACATGGATAATCTCCACGGCGCCTTTATCACGTACGGCGAGCGCCGCGCGTACGTCGCCCTTCCGGAATCGCCAGGGCCGCACCGTGCGGTGTTGCTCTATATGGAGGCGTTCGGGGTCAACAACTACATCGCAACCGAATGCGATCGTCTCGCGCGCGCCGGGTTTCTCGCGATCGCGCCGGATTTTTACGATGGGCGGACCTTCGGTTACAACGAGTTCGAGCATATTCGACCGATGTTGCAAGGGCGTACCGATGCCGATTGGCTCGGGTATATTCGCGAAGCGATCGCATGGCTCGATGCACGCCACGACGTCGTGAAAGCGCCGCTGGGAACGCTCGGTTTCTGCATGGGTGGCCGGCTCGCGTTTCTTACGGCTCTAGAATTTCCCGACCGTATCGGCGCCGCCGTTTCGTTCTACGGCGGCGGTATCGGCCCGGACGAACCGAGCCTCGGACGCCCGACGCTCATCGGGCGCGCGGAGGAATTGCGCGCTCCGGTAATGTTCCACTACGGCGCCGACGATCCGAGCATCACGCCCTCCGAACACGGCCGCGTGGCGCAAACGCTCTCGGCGGCGAAAAAGAAATTCTCACTCCATCTCTACCCCGAAGCCGGGCACGGTTTCGCCTCGCGCGATCGCGATTCGTATCGCGGCGCGATGGCGGAAGAGGCGTGGGGATGGTCGCTGGAGTTTCTACGCGCGGCCCTTCCGTGAGTTCGCGCCCGCTCGCACTGGTTACCGGCGCTTCGAGTGGTATCGGGCTGGAGTTTGCCCGCATTCTCGCAGCTGATGGGTACGATTGCGCGCTCGTCGCGCGATCGCACGATCGTTTGGAGTTCATGGCCGCCGACCTGCGCGAAAAGCACGGAGTTGCGACGACCTGTATCACCGCCGACCTCACGCTCGACGGCAGCATCGACGAGGTATTTGCGGCGGTTCCGCGCTGCGATCTCTTAGTCAATAACGCAGGTTTTGCAAATAACGGCCCGTACGCGGAGTTGCCGGAGACCGATATCGCCGACGAGATTCGGCTCAACGTGCTCGCGCTCGCGCGCCTGACGCGCCGCTATCTTCCCGGAATGCTTGCCGCGCGCAGCGGTGGAATCATCAACGTCGCATCGACCGCGGCGTTTTTGCCCGGCCCGCTGATGGCGACGTACTATGCGAGTAAGGCGTTCGTGCTCTCGCTCTCGGAGGCGCTCTGGGAGGAAATGCGCGGTACCGGCGTCACCGTGAGCTGCCTCTGCCCCGGCGCGACGAAGACGGCCTTTTTTACGCGCGCGAAGATGGAGGGGACGCCGCTGCTCTCGATGCAACCGCTCGCCGATGCAACGATGGTCGCGCGCGCCGGTTACGAAGGCTGGAAACGGGGGAAGCGCGTCGTCGTTCCGGGAGTGCTGAACGCGGCGCTCGCGTTTTCGCCGCGGATCACGCCGCGCGCGATGCTGTTGCGCATTTCGCGGCGATTGGTCGAGCGATAAATTTAGTCACGCCGAGGTAGCGCACTTGTCACGCCGAGTGCGATCTTGTCACGCCGAGTACGCTCTTGTCACGCCGAGTAGGGCGCTTTAGCGCCCGTATCGAGGCGCACATGCATCGTGGCGCGCGTGTGTTGAATTCCCTCGATACGGTTGCTTCGCAACCTACTCGGGATGACAAGGTAGGTTCGCCGCTGTCGCGCCGAGTACGCTCTTGTCGCGCCGAGTACGCTCTTGTCACGCCGAGAAGGGCGCTTTAGCGCCCATATCGAGGCGCACATGCATCGTGGCGCGCGTGTGTTGAATTCCCTCGATACGGTTGCTTCGCAACCTACTCGGGATGACAAGGTAGGTTCGCCGCTGTCGCGCCGAGTAGCGATCGCTAGAATGCGGCGAGTTGGAGTTGCGGTGCGAACGGAGAATCGTCGGCGGGGATCGTTCCGTCGACCGCGATCTGCGAGATGAGCGCCGCGATGCGACGCGACGATGCTTTCGGTGCGACTTCTTCCTGGCGAATGCGAATTTGCACCAGGCGCACGGGATCGGAGATCATCCGCTGCACCGCGCCGACGACCTGTGCCGCGCCGTGGAGCGCGACTTCGCCGAGCCCGTTCTTGCGAACGAAATCGACGTTTCCGCGCTCTTGCCCCGGCACGTAATCGTAAACGACGACGGGGAGTTGTGCGGCGTTCGCCTCGGCGAGCGAGCCCGGCCCGGCCTTGGTGACCAGCAGATCGACGGCGCGAAAATATTCGGGAATCTGATCGGTAAAACCGAGGAGGTGCATCCGCGTGGGAAGCGTCGGCGCGAGTTCGGCGAGTCGCTCGCGCAGGGCTTCATTTCGACCGCAGACGACGACGAGCTCCACCGGCAAGTCGGCTTTCGCCAGCGCAATCGCGGTCGTCATGAGTTTGCCGCCGCCTTCGCCGCCCGCCATGAGCATCACGATCGAGGCTCCCTGCGGGAGGCCAAGTTCGCGACGCAACTCTTGTTTGGTGCCGACGACATCGTCGAACTTCGGATGAATCGGATGCCCGAGCCAACGCAGGCGCGCCGGCGAGACGCCGCGCGATAAGGCGCGCAGATAGACTTCGCGCGCCGGAACGACGATAGCGTCGGCGTCGGGGGTGAGCCAGGATTCGTGGACCTTCCCAAGGTCGGTGATGACGGTCACGATCGGAATGTGGTTGAGCCCAGCATCCGCGCGCGCGCGCAGCGCGGCATGATTGAGCAGCGGATGCACCGAGACGATCACGTCGGGGCGATATTCGAGGAAGAGATTTCGCAGCCGTTCGCGATAGAGCGGTTCGCAGAAGCGCACCAACGCGCGGTAGCGTCGGCGGCCGTTGGTCGCATAATAGAGCGCGCCGTAGACCGGCGGGGCATAACGCAGGGCCATGCTGTAGCCCAGGCCGAGCTGGGTCAACGGGAAGGCGCAGTGCGCCGCCACATCGTCGATGCGGTGAACGAAAGCGGGATCCGTACGTTCGTCGAGCGCCGCGCAGATCGCATTGCTTGCGCTGCGGTGCCCGCCGCCGGTATCCGAAATGAGAAAGAGTGCGCGCTTAGCCATTATCTCCCCGTTAGGCGCGCACCGGTATCCTCTTCGTCCGCCGACGTCGCGACGACGCGTTTCGAGTGCGG
>JAJYHP010000147.1 GCA_021784715.1 bacterium | reverse complement strand
CCTCCCGCGCCGCGCGCCAATCGTCGTTGCCGATCGCGAGCGCGCCGCTCGCGTGGGCGAGATCGGCGAACGCGCGCAGGCGCGCGCGATCGATGCCTTCTTTCGCGCGATACTGCACGATCCGAAAACCCGCAGCGAGCGCCGCTTCGACGAGAGCGCGCGCGCCGGACGTTTCGTTCACGATGGCGTACGGGCCGTGCAACAGCGCTCGCGCCGCTTCGCGCGTCACGGTTTCTTTTTCGTCGGGCGCAAACGCACCCACATGACGACGTTCGCGGCGACGTAGGCGCAGAACACGACGATCGTGCCGACGGCGACCCACCGTTGCCCGCGCTGCAACGCGAGCGGAACGAGAAAACCGAAGCAGAGGACCGCACCCATCGCCAGCGAGAGCGCGCGCGTAAACGGAAAGAGCGGGCCGGGGCCGGAGTTCATGCGAGCGCTCCTATGCGTCGAGCAGAAGGTCGCCGAGCCGCATGAGTTCTTCATCGTCGGCGAAGCGCAACTCGATCCGGCCGCCCCGACCGGCGCGAACGATTCGCACCGCGGTGCCGTACCGGCGTTCGACGCGATCGACGAACGCTCGTTCGTCGGCGCCGATCTCGCTGGCCGCCGCGTGCTCCGTGCGCCGAGGCTTCGGCGCGCTCGCTTCGCGCACGATATCTTCGATCGCTCGCACGGAGAGTTGTTCTTGCGCGACGCGCCGCGCGAGCGCGAGGCGCTTCTCGGCGGGAATGGCGAGCAATGCCCGAGCGTGCCCCGCGGTGATGCGGCGTTCGACGAGCATCGCCTTGATTTCGTCATCGAGCGCGAGCAGACGCAGCGCGTTGGCGATCGCCGGGCGGCTCTTGCCGATGCGAACGGCGAGTTGTTCTTGCGTGAACGCATATTCTTCGATGAGGTGCGCGAAGCCGTACGCTTCTTCTAGTGGATTTAAATCTTCGCGCTGGAGATTTTCGATAATCGCGATTTCGATCGATTCGACATCGTTACTCGCCCGAACGATCGCCGGAATGCTGCTTTTTTTGGCGATCGCGCTCGCGCGCCAGCGCCGTTCACCGGCGACGATTTCGAAGCGCTCTCCGCGCGCGCGCACGATAATCGGCACGAGCACGCCGTACTGTTCGATCGAGGACGCCAATTCCGCGAGCGCCTCTTCGTTGAAGTGTTTGCGCGGTTGCGCGGCATTCGGCGCCACGCGATCGATCGCGATCTCGCGAACGACGTCGCCAGTAACTTCTTCGGCTGGAGCGGTCGGGCGAACGGGAGTCGGCGCGACACCCGCGTCGCCGAGCAGCGCGGTGAGGCCGCGGCCGAGCCCGCGCTTGGGCGCGCTCACGCCCGCACCTTGGCACGCAAGCCGATCTCTTGGGCGAGCGCGATATACGCTTGCGCACCGCGGCTCTTAATATCGAAGAGAATCGCGGGTTGGCCGTACGAAGGAGCCTCGCTGAGCCGAATGTTGCGCGGAATCTGCGTTTTATACATCTGTTCGGGAAAGTATTTTTCCAGTTCGTCGATCACTTCACTCGCCAAGCGCGTGCGTCCGTCGAACATGGTGACGAGCACGCCGCTGACGTGCAAGCTCGGATTGAGCGCTTCGCGAACCTTATGTACGACCGCGGTTAATTGCGTCAGCCCCTCGAGTGCGTAGAACTCGGCCTGAACCGGAATCACGATCTCTTCGGCTGCCGTGAGCGCATTGATCGTCAGCAAACCCAACGACGGCGGGCAATCGATGAGCACGTAATCGTAGCGCGACGAGATCGGCTGGAGCGCCGCGCGCAGCCGCGTTTCACGCGAAAGCGCGGAGACGAGCTCGATCTCCGCTCCGGCGAGATTGAGCGTCGCCGGGAGCAAATCGAGATGGGCGATATCGGTCGGCACGAGCGCGTCGTCGATGCGCGTGTCGCCGAGCAAGACGCTATAGGTATCGGCGCGCAATTTGCTCTTTTCGATACCGAAGCCGGTGGTGGTGTTGCCTTGCGGATCGCAATCGATAACGAGCACGTGTCGGCCCTCGAGCGCGAGCGCGGCGCCGAGATTGACGGCGGTCGTCGATTTGCCGACGCCGCCTTTTTGATTGACCAATGCGATGATACGAGTCAGGACGCTCTCCTTGAACGTTTCACGTGAAACATTCGCTGTCGCTCTCGGGTTCCGACGATGCAAGATACTCCCCAAGCAGCGTGAGGAGCGAACCCCGCTCGTTATGCTCGGGCCGCTCGGTAACCTTCTCGAGGAGCACCGCAAGCGCCGCCCCTACTCTCTTATCACCTCGAAAAGCCGCGTTGACAAGCCCTCGAGCACGCATTTCCGCGATAATCTCCTCGCCGCCGATCGCCAGATCACCGACGCCGAGCGCGGGTTTTTTCTTCATCTCCGCCCAGATGCGCTCTTCAAAGCGTTCGTTCGAGCCGTCTCGTTTGGGAAGCCCGGAGCCGACGATATCGGCAGCTCGGAGCGCAAATTGCCGCTGCAGCCGAGCGGCTCCAATACGCCGGATGAAACGCCGCAATGCCGCCTCGCTCAGTTGGGGATCGGCGACGTACATGTGATTGCGCACCAGCGCCTCGACCTCGTCGGTCGCATCGCCGGAGAAACGGAGGCGCTGCATGATCGCGCGCACGAGGTCGCCGCCGACCTGCTCGTGGCGATAGAAGTGCGGCCCGTCTTTGGTGCGCGGCTTCCCCACGTCGTGGAGAAGCGCCGCGAGACGAAGGACGATGTCGCCCGGCGGCACCGCATCGAGGGTCGCGAGGTTGTGATCGAGGACGTCGTAGGCGTGCCACTCGTTCTGCTCGACGTTCCGCCCCTCCATCACTTCGGGGAGCAGTACTGCCAAAATACCGGTCTCTTCGAGCAGTCGTAGCCCCGAGGACGGCTTCGCGGCGAGACCGAGCAGCTTCTGCAGCTCGTCCATCACGCGCTCCGCCGAGACCGAGGCGACGAGGGGTGCGGCCTCGCGCATTGCGCTCCGGGTCTCGGCGCTTACCGAGAACTCGAAGCGCGCGGCAAACTGAGCCGCCCTTAACAGCCGAAGCGGATCCTCGCGAAAGGCTCCCGGCCAGAGAATATCGATGCGACGCGCCTCAATATCGGCGGCGCCGGCGAACGGATCGACGAGCCGCCCCTCGGGGAGCGCGCGCGCGATCGCATTCATGCGGAAATCCCGGCGGCCAAGGTCCTCTTCGAGGCTCACGTCGGGGCCGCTCTCGATATCGAAGGCTCGATGCCCGATCCCAGTGGAGCGTTCGCGCCGCGGAGGCGCGATATCGACGCTCTGCCCCGCCAGCGTGAACTTGAGCACCGCAAAGCTCTCGCCGACGAGATCGATCCGCCCGATGGGGGCGAGCCGATCCCTGATCTGCGCGAACGAGAGCCCGGTTACGACATAGTCGAAATCTTTCGGCTCCGAGCCCTCCCCGAGCCGCAATTCATCGCGGACGCGCCCCCCAACCGAAAAAAGCGTCCCGGGAGGGAGCGCGTCGGCGAGCATTTTGTCGATGGGGTGCAGCGGCATCGCCCTCATTCTACCCTGTTCCAAGCTCGCCGAGCAGTGCGCCCCGCGATTGTTTCTCGTGAAACATAATCGCGGAGCCCCGCCGCGCCGCACCGTCGTGCTGCCCCGACGAGCGCTTAAGCGAGCGGCGAGGACCCTGACATTGCTTGTCCGAGCCGCGAGCGTCTAGCAAGGAGCGGGCGGCGCGAGCAGTGTTGGCGCGGCGCCTCGATACGGCCCTGCGGGCCTACTCGGCGTGACACAGGGGCGGCGCCTCGATACGGCCCTGCGGGCCTACTCGGCGTGACAGTAAGCCTCCACGGGCGGGTTGTTTCTCGTGAAACATAATCGCGGAGCCCCGCCGCGCCGCACCGTCGTGCTGCCCCGACGAGCGCTTAAGCGAGCGGCGAGGACCCTGACATTGCTTGTCCGAGCCGCGAGCGTCTAGCAAGGAGCGGGCGGCGCGAGCGGTGTTGGCGCGGCGCCTCGATACGCCGCCGAGCCTGTCCTGAGCGAGCGAAGCGAGTCGAAGGGCGGCTACTCGGCGTGACACAGGAGCGGCGTGACGCAGGAGAGGCGTGACACCAGGCCTACTCGGCGTGACACCCGGGCCCACTCGGCGTGACACTGGAGGGGCGCTACCGGCAGAGGGGTTTCGTGCTCGGGATACCCGTTCGGCGGGGGAAGCGCTCGGGGGTCGGCCGGAGCTTGCGCAGCCGCACGATCCGGCGATCGCCCTCGAGGCGAATCTCTTCGATCGGTTCGGCCCCAAGCACGAGGGCAGCGTCGGCGATCGCCGCCTCCTCGCCCTCCTCGGCGCGCCCACGCGGCATCAGCGCAACGCCGCCGATGCGCAGGAATGGAACGAGATACTCCGCGACCGTCGTTGCCGAAGCCACCGCACGTGCCACCGCACGGTCGTATCGCTCGCGAAGGTTCGGATCCCGACCAAGGACCTCGGCGCGGCCGCAATAGACGGTCGCCTCCACCCCGAACGCGGCGATCTGCTCGCCCAGAAAGCCGCACTTCTTCGCGTTCGCCTCGAGAAAATCGACCGTCGCACCGGCGAGCAGCAACGGAATCCCCGGAAATCCGCCGCCGGAGCCGACATCGATCGTTCGCCCCTCCACCTCGGGCAGCAGGGTGAGCGCATCGAGAATATGCGGCGCGAGCGTTGCCGGCGTCTTCGCGCCGGTAAGATTGAAGCGTCGATTCGCCTCCAGCAACGAGGCGCCGAACGAACTCATGCGTGCTCGGTAGGCCTCGTCGACGCCCGCCGCTGCGAGCAAAGCGTCGAGCTCCTCGCGTTCGTTCACTGGGCCACCGCCGGAGAAGCGTGCTCCGAGCGCTGCAGATACAGCGAGAGAATCGCGACGTCCGAGGGCGCCACGCCGGGGATGCGTCCGGCCGCCCCCAGCGTCCGCGGCCGCTGCCGAGCGAGTTTCTCTCGGGCCTCGCTGGAGAGCGCGCCGACCCGGTCGTAGGCGAAATCTGCGGGAATGACGAGCCGCTCGCGCCGCGCGGCCTGGAGAATCGCCTGCTCTTCGCGCCTCACATAGCCTTCGAGCTTCACTTCGATCTCGAGGCGCTCGGCAATCTCCCCGGAGATTCCCTCGGGGAGCCACGGGCGCAGATCCTCAACGCCCAGGTGCGGGCGCCGCAGCGCTTCGGCGAGCGTCGGCGGCCCCTGAAAACGCTCGCTCCCAATCTCGCGCGTCGGCAAACGCAGGCGCTCCGCCTCGCGTACCGCGCGATCGAGACGCTCGATTTCTTCGACGCACCCCGTCCATTGGTCGTCGTCGACAAGTCCAATCTCTCGTCCGCGGGGGGTGAGCCGGCGGTCGGCGTTGTCGTGCCGAAGCAGGACGCGGTGCTCGGCGCGCGAGGTCAGCATCCGATAGGGCTCGTCGACGCCCTTGCCGACCAAATCGTCGACGAGCACCCCGATATAGCCCTCCGAGCGCGCGATGCGCAGCGGTTCGCGCCCTTGCGCCGCGAGCGCCGCATTCGCACCGGCGACGAGCCCTTGCGCCGCGGCCTCTTCGTAGCCCGAAGTCCCATTGAGTTGGCCGCAGTGGTAGAGCCCGGCGATGCGCCGCGTCTGCAACGTATCGTCTAACTCCGTGGGCGCGACCATGTCGTACTCCACGGCGTAGCCCGCGCGCAGCATCTCGCAGCGCTCCATTCCCGGCAACGTCTGCAACATCGCGAGCTGCACCTCGGCGGGAAGCGAAGTGGAGAACCCGCCGACGTAGAGCGTCGGCTCCTCCCAACCTTCGGGCTCGATGAAGAGTTGGTGCGTCGGGTTGTGCGCGAATTTGATGACTTTATCTTCGATCGAGGGACAATAGCGCGGCCCGATGCCGCGAATGAGATCGAGCCCGTAGAGCGGCGAACGATGCAGATTCTCGCGCACGAGTGCGTGCGTTCGCTCGTTGGTGTCGATGAGATAACACGGTAGTTGCTCGCCGACGAATCGCGCTTCGCTCCGTCGCGAAAACAACAACGGCGTCGAACTCGGCTCTTGCACGCGCATCGCCGCGTAATCGACGCTCGTGCGATCGACGCGCGGCGGCGTCCCCGTTTTGAGGCGCTGCATCGAAAACCCGAGCGCGCGCAGTGCGTGCGAGAGCCCGATCGCCGGCGCTTCGGCGTGCCGCCCGCCCGGTTGCACCTCTTCGCCGCGGAACAATTTCCCGCCCAAAAACGTCCCGGTCGCCAACACCACGCGGCGCCCGTAAAACGAGCGTCCGTCGGCGCAACGTACGCCGCGCACTTCGCCGGCCGCAACGATGAGATCTTCCACCATCGCCGCTTCGATGCGCAATTCCGGTAACGATCGCAACAAGCGCAACGCCATGCGATTGTACGACGGTTTGTCCATCAATTGCCGCAGCGCGCGCACCGCGGGGCCTTTGCTTTCGTTGAGAAAGCGCGCGTGTACGCTGCACGAATCGGCGAGTACGCCCATCGCTCCGCCGAGCGCGTCGATCTCGCGCACCAGTTGCCCCTTCGCGCTCCCGCCGATCGAAGGATTGCAGGGCAACGTGCAGATGCGCTCCGGATCGCCGGTGAGCAACAACGTGGAGAGGCCCATCTTCGCCGCAGCGTGCGCCGCTTCGACGCCGGCGTGCCCGCCGCCGACCACGATCACCGCCGCATCGTCGGCACGTATCGTTTCCATCGCTACTTCCCGATACAGAAACGCGCGAAGATGCCGTCGAGCATCTCCTCGCTCGCCGTCGCCAGCGAAAGATGAGCGAGTGCGGCATCGATCAATCGCAGGTCGTTGCCGACGAGATCGAGCGCTTCGTCCGCCGCAAGCGCGGCGCGCGCCGAACGGAGCGCCTCCAGCGCACGCGCGACCGCGTCGAATTCTTCGCCGAACGCGAGGTGCGCGCGCTCGAGATCGGGTTGCGTCCCGCCCCAACCCGCCCGCGCGATCGCCGCTCGCAGTTCTTGCAAACTCTGCGGCCAGCGAACGCTGCCGCAGAGCGAGATTCCCGATACCTCGCGCCGCGCCGACGTGCCGAGATCGGCTTTGTTGAAGAACACGATCCGCGTCCGCCCCTCGCTGCGCGCGAGCAGCTCTTCGGCGTGCGCCGAGAGCGGAACCGAGGCGTCGAAGACCAGCACGAGCACGCGCGCGCTTTCGAAGGCGCGCAGCGAACGTTCGATCCCCATCGCTTCGAGGGGATCGGCATGCGCCCGAATGCCCGCGGTGTCGATCGCGCGCACCGCGACGCCGTCGATGACGAAGCGCTCCTCGATGCTGTCGCGCGTCGTTCCGGGAATATTCGAAACGATCGCCCGCTCTTCGCCGAGCAACGCATTGAGCAACGAGGATTTTCCCGCGTTCGGCGGCCCGACGATCGCCAGGCTCACGCCCTCGCGCAGCAGACGCCCGGCCTCCCCGTCGCGTTGCAAACGCATCAGCTCGTCTTCGAGCTCGCTCAACAACGCGGCGAGCGGGGCGCGCGGTGGCTCCTCGACCTCGTCGGGAAAATCGATCGCCGCGGCGAGCCGTTCGAGCGGTTCGCGCAGCGCCGCGCGCAGATCCGCGACGCGAGCGCGCAGGGCGCCGCCGAGATTTGCGAGCGCCGCACGCGCCGCCGAAGCGGTCTCCGCCGCGATGAGATCGCCGACCGCACCGACGCCGTCGAGATCGAGTTTTCCGCCAAGAAATGCGCGGCGCGTAAACTCGCCGGGCCCGGCTTGGCGCGCTCCGCAAGCGATCGCGGCACGCACCACTTCGCGCGCGAGCACCGGAGCGCCGTGCACATGCAGTTCGACGACGTCCTCGCCGGTCGCCGAATGCGGTGCGGGGAAATAGAGCGCGAGCGCATCGTCGAGCGGGCGCCCCACCTCGTCGACGAGCGCGACGCGCGTAGCCTGGCGCGGCGGGAGCGCGGCGGCTCCGGTGAGCCGAAGTGCGATCGTGCGCGCGCGCGAGCCGCTGAGCCGTACCACGGCGATCGCTCCCTGCCCCGGCGGCGTCGCTACCGCGACGATCGTGGCCTCGGCGGCATCGTCGTTCGCAGCGAGCGGCGTATCGTCGATGAGTTCCACGCGGTTCCCGAAGGGATCGGCGACGTAGCCGTGCGCCCGCCCTTCGAAGGGAAGATCGTCGGGGGTCGCGCTCACCCCCGCGGCGGCGAGCCGCGCGAGAACGCCGTCGTAGTCGGCGCACGCCAGTGCGACGTGCGCCTTTCGGGCAGGACGGAAATCCGGGTCGACGCCGAGATGGAGGGCGATCGACGCGCTGCGAAACCAGAGCCCGCCGCGCACGGCGAGCTCCGCGGGTTTGGGAAGCTCGCGTAAGCCGAGCAGCGTGCCGTAAAACGCTCGCGCCGCGCCCTCCCCACCGGCGGGGATGGCGATTTGCAGATGGTCGATTCGCGTCGTTGCGTAGCGCTTCATGGCGGCGTGCTTCTCCAACGAAGCGCTATGCAGAGATCAGGCCGGGAAAACGACGACGCAGCGCTCGGGCTCCGCGCCTTCAGATTCGGTGCGAATGCGCGCGTCTTCGGAGATCGTCATATGCACGATCTTCCGCTCCGAGGGGAGCATCGGCTCGAGTTTGCTCGGTTTTCCGCTCCGGACGACTTCCTCGACGGCATCGAGCGCGATCTCTTTCAAACGCTCGGCGCGGCGGGCGCGATATCCCTCGGCGTCGATCGTGAAATAGCGGCGGTTGCCGCGGTTTCCCGCGTTGATGATGTTGTTGAACACGAGATTGATCGCTTCGAGCGTGTTGCCATGACGACCGATCAACATCGCGAGGTCGGGGCCGTTGACTTCGAAATACTCGCCTTCCTGGCGCGGAATGTACGAGATATCCGACGCGCCGACGCCCATCTTCGAGAGCATCTCGGTAAGGAGGGCGTGCGCCGGCTTCGCGTCCTCGGGAACGGGCTGCGCCTTCCCGGAGGGTCCATTTGAACGCGGGCGTCCGCCGCCGCGAAACGGTCTGCGGCCGCCACGGCCACCGCCGCCGCTTCCGGGAATCGCACGGTCGCGAATGTGCGCCGGCTGTTCTTCAAACTCGTAATCGTCTTCGTAGAGCATTATGGCTTCGCGCCTTTCTTTTTCACCGAGCCGTTGTTGGGCGCGGGCGACGATCCCGCGCCTTTTTTCTTGGAGGTCTTCGCGACCCGTTCGTCGATCTCGCGAACCGCTGCCGCGACGCTATCGTCTGCGGTGATCGCGCGGTCGCTATCGATCGCGCCGAGCGGTTCGTGGTACTGCCGCAACATATAAAACTGCTGCGTCATCGTCAGCACGTTGTACGAGAGCCAATAGAGCACCATCGCCGACGGCCATTGCGTGCGAAATCCGATAAACCCGATCATCAGCGGCGAGAGGATCTGCATGATCTTATTGGTGTTGGCCTGTTGCGGGTCGGTCGCCGGCATCGTCGTGAAGCGCAAGCTCACGTACTGCGAGATCATATAGAGCACGATCAGCAGTAAGTCCGGCTGCGCGAGGCTCTGCGCGAAAATGGTCTGCCCGAACATTTTCGGAAAGTTCGCCGAAAACGAAGTGCCGATCCACCAGAATCCCGTGTGCGCGTAGAGATCGCGATGCAAGATGACGACCCAATAAACGCTGAAGAGAATCGGCAGCTGCACGAGCATCGGCAGGCAGCCGGCGAGCGGATTGACGTTGTGCTCCTTATAGAGCTTCATCGTCTCTTCTTGCAGTTTTTTGGAATCGTCTTTATAGCGCGCCTGAAGCTTCTTCATCTCCGGCGCAACTTTTTGCATCGAGATCATCGCTTTGAACTGCGCGACGTTCAGTTTCCAGAAAACCACCCGAATGAGGAGGGCGAGAACGACCAAGCTCACGCCGAGGTTGTGCGTGTAACGGTCGATCCCGAGAACCAACCACGAAAGCACATTCACGATCGGGTCGAGTATCGAGGCGGCGAAGATTGGCGTCACCGGGGTCCTTTCAACGAAATGCTCGGAGGAACGGGATCGTACCCCGAGGCGTGCCACGGATGGCAACGCAAAAGCCGGAGCGCCGCGAGGCGGGCTCCGCGCATCACGCCGAAGCGAGCGATCGCTTCGCTTGCATACTCCGAGCAAGTCGGCATGTAGCGGCAAGCAGGCGGGAAGAGGGGGGAGAGCAGCCGCCGATAGAGCGCGATCGCGGCGAGCGCGATCCGTTGCGCCCCGCTCATACGATCGCCTCGAAGACGGCTCGCTCGAGTTGCGCGTAGCTCATGGTCGCACTCGCGGGTTTGGCGACGAGCAGCAGGCGACCGGGCGCTGGAGCGGCGAGGCGGGCCTGAACGGCGGCGCCGATCCGGCGCTTGACGAGGTTGCGAACCACCGCACCCCCGACGCTGCCGGAGACCGAGATGCCGACGACCGGGGCGGCTCCCTCGCGCCCTCGATCGGAGAAAAGCGAAAAAGCCGACGTTTCGACACGTCGGCCGCTGCGGCGTAAACGATGGAAATCGGCTCGCCGCTTCAGGGTCTGGTAGCGGCGCATCGGCACGGGGTGCTCTCTACCGCCTAGACGCTGAGGCGGTGACGCCCCTTCTTGCGCCGACGTGCGAGCACGTTGCGGCCATTCTTCGTGCGCATGCGCTCGAGGAATCCGTGGACGCGCTTACGGCGCCGATTGTGCGGCTGGTACGTCCGCTTCATGATGATGTAGCTCCTAGGTGGACATTGAAAAGACCGCCGATTGGCGGCAGACGGCTTAGGGAGTATAGGCAGGGCAAGGCTCGCCCGTCAAGCGGGGGCGCTCTCCACACCTGTTGAGAAAGCTGTGTATAGAGGGTGCGGTTTGGGGCACTCGATGCGGCTTTTTGCTTGCTACGACGGGCTTTTCGCCCCGATCGCCCGCCGTGCCCCTCGGCAGGTAAAGAGCGCAAAAAAGACCGAAAAACGGTCGGAACACGGGCTGTGGATAAGTGTACAACTCCGTGGATATTTTCGCAGGGAGATGCCCTCATTAAGCCAAGCCGAAAGACCCACCCCGACGTTCGGAGGCCAAGCCTTCGAGCATCGGTATACTTTTTGACAGGCTTGTGAAGGAGCAACGGCATGGCGCTGACGGTCGGCACCTCGGAGTTTTCCACGGAGCTTTGGGAGAGCGCTCTCGTTGCTTTGCGCGATGCGTTTTCGAAGCCCGTTTTCGAGATGTGGATCAAGCCGATGCACTTGCTCTCGATCGATGGAAGCGAGCTCTCGTTGGGCGTCCATACCGGTTTCGCGCGCGAGTGGGTGGAGACGCGGTTGAAATCGCAGATCGTCGAAACGCTCAGCGGCGTGTTCGGTGAAGCGGTGACGCTACGTCTGCGGGTCCTCGAGCCCGAGGAGATCGCCCGGCTCGCGCAAGCGACCGTCCCGGCTCGCGAAGAGAGCGCTCCGTCGGCTCCCGCCGAGCCGCTCGCGAGCGCACCCGCGGTCCACGTGCGCAATCTCGATTCATTGCGCAGCGCGAACCTCAACGTCCGCTACACCTTCGAAGAGTTCGTGGTCGGCAATTCCAACCGGTTCGCCCACGCCGCCGCGCAAGCGGTCGCCTCGGCGCCGGCACGCGCCTACAACCCGCTCTTTTTATATGGAGGGGTCGGGCTGGGCAAGACCCATCTCATGCACGCGATCGGGCACCGGGTGTTAGTCGACCATCCCGGAGCGAACCTCGTCTACGTGACCTGCGAGAAATTCACCAACGAGTTCATCATCGCGTTACAGAACAACAAAACCCCGGAATTCCGGAACAAGTATCGTCAGGTCGACGTGCTGCTGATCGACGATATCCAATTCCTCGCCGGGAAAGAGACCACGCAAGAAGAGTTCTTCCATACGTTCAACGCGCTTCACGAATCGGGGCGTCAGTTGATCATCTCCTCCGATCGCCCCCCGAAAGAGATCCAAACCCTCGAATCGCGACTACGCTCGCGCTTCGAATGGGGGCTCCTGACCGATATTCAGAACCCCGATATCGAGACCCGCGAAGCGATCCTGCGCAAAAAGGCCCAGACCGACCGCATACCCGTCCCCGATGAGGTGACATCGTTTATCGCCCGCGTCATCCCTTCGAACATCCGCGAACTCGAGGGCGCGCTGATCCGCGTCGTCGCCTTCGCCTCGCTCTCGAAGTCACCGATCACCACCGAACTCGCCAGCGAGGCGCTCAAGAGCCTCATCGCCGACGCCTCGGTGAGCCGCGTCACCATTCCCAAGATTAAAGAGGTCGTCGCGGCCGCGAACGGCCTAACGCTCAAAGAACTCGATCACCCCCGCCGCGACGCCCGCGTCGCGGGGCCCCGCCAGATCGCGATGTACGTCGCGACCCAGCTCACCAACTGTTCGCTTCCGCAGATCGCTCGCGAATTCGGAAAGAAAGACCACACGACGATCATCTACGCGCGGAACAAAATTAAAGAGCAAATGATGCGCGACGAGGCGTTTCGCAACCGGGTCGAGCGCCTGATCGACGCTTGCCGGCGCTAGCCGCGCTCTCCACCGGGGCCCGTACAGGGGCGGTGCAGGAACGTGGATAACGAAACCGCCGCGACGGGCGCCGGAAACTGCGAAGAACCGTTCGCAGCCTTACCCACACCGTCGCTGCGGAGCAAACCCGCACCGACAGTGGTAAAAAGCGAACTTGTTCGCACGCCCCACCGCTCTACTGGTACGATTACGACATATTTACTAAAAAAGAACGACGGCACACATGCAAGAGGACGTGAGTAACTGTGAAGCTATCCTGTGAGACCAAGGAGATCGCTGCCGCCGTCGGTGCGGCAAGCAAAGTCGTAAACGCGCATACGACCGTGCCGATCCTTTCCAACGTACTCATCCATGCCGAGAACGGTACGCTCTCCGTGCGAGCGACCGATCTCGAACTCACGCTCGAGCAGCGGCTCAAGGCCGAGATCGAAGAGCCCGGGAGCATCACCGTACCGGCAAAACTCTTCGCCGGATATCTCGCCAACTTGCCGACGACCTCGACCATCGAGCTCAGCGGAACGCCGAATCGCGTCGGGGTGAAATGCGAGCGGACGAATTACGATTTTAACGCGCTGCCGGGCGACGAATATCCGCCCTTGCCCGCCGCCGTCAAAGGCGCGCAATTCTCCCTCTCCGGAAAACGCTTGCGCGAAGGCATCGATGCCGTCATTTTCGCCGCAGCGACCGAAGAGGCGCGCGGAGCGGTGATGATGGGCACGTTACTCGAAATCGAAGGCGATAAGCTCACGATGGTCGCGACCGACGGTTATCGGCTCGCGCGCTACGAAACCACGCTCGACGAATCGCCGGGCGGGCACGAACGGTTCATCGTTCCCTCGCGCGCGCTCGCCGAAGTCGCGCGCAATCTCGCCGGAGCGGAGCGTGTCAACGTCAACGTGCTGGGAGCGCAGAACAACCAGCTGCAGTTCTCCGCCGAACATGCCGCCGTCACGGTGCGCCTGGTGGACGGGCAGTACCCGAACTACCAGCAAGTGATTCCCGCGAAGTTCGATCGAAAAGTCACCGCGAGCGTGCCGGCACTCGTCGCCGCGCTGCGCCGTGCCGAGCTCGTCGCCGGCGACCGCGCTTCGATGGTGAAGATGAATCTCTCGAACCACACGTTGATCGTGACGGCGAATTCGGAGCGTTCGGGCAACGCGTACGAAGAGATCGAGATAGAACAAGAAGGCGACGATCTCACGATCGCGTTCAATGCGCGCTACATGATCGAAGTGCTCAACCACGTGAAAACCGCACAATGTCGGATCGAATTCGTCGGGCCGCTCTCGCCCGCCGCGTTGACGCCGGCCGAGGCAGCCGAAGGCGCGTCGCAGCTCTACGTGCTGATGCCGTTGCGCCAGTAGCGCGATGCGCATAACGCGCATCACGCTCGCCAACTGCCGCAACTACGGCGAAGCGACGATCGAACCGCAACCGGGGCTCAACGTCTTTCTCGGGCGGAACGCCCAAGGCAAGAGCAATTTGCTCGAAACGATCGGGTTACTGGGAACCGGAAAATCCTTTCGCACCTCGCGCGAAGCCGAGATCGTTCGCGAAGGCTTCGGCCTCGCCGCGGTGAGCGCCGACGCGATCGTCCGTTCGGGAAACGTCACGCTCGGTTGCACCATCGCCCGCGGCGAACGAGCAACGAAAAAGACGCTGACCATCAACGGCCGCCCGGTGCGATACGCGCACTTTCTCGGCAAGCTCCGCGTCGTGAGTTTCGCGCCTTCCGATCTCGCGCTCGTCATCGGCGCGCCGGGATTGCGGCGTGCGTTTCTCAACCTCGCGCTCGCGCAGGAGCAGCCGGGCTACTACACCGCGCTCGCGATGTACGCGCGCACGTTACGGCAGAAAAACGCACTCTTACGCGAGGGGCCGCCCTACGACGAAGCGCTCTTCGCCGTCTACGACCGCACGATGATCGAGCGCGGCGCGCGCATGACGTTGGCGCGCGCACGGTACGTGCAGGCACTCGCGCCGCACGCGCGGACCGAACACGGGCGATGGAGCGCCGGCGAAGAACTCGCGCTCGGCTACGAGAGCGCGATCGGCTACGAGATCGGCGACGACGAGAGCGCCCTGCAAGAACGATTTGCGAGCGCACTCGAAACCGCGCGGCCGCGCGAGCGCGCTCGCGGCATCGCGCTCGTCGGCCCCCATCGCGACGATCTCACACTCACGCTCGACGGCCGCGCGCTCGCGGAGTACGGCTCGCAGGGGCAGCACCGCACGGCGCTGCTCGCGCTGAAAGTTGCGGAGTACCGGGCGATGGCCGCCGCGACCGGCGAGGCCCCCTTACTATTGCTCGACGACGTACTCTCCGAACTCGATCCCGACCGCGCGCGCCGTTTTCTCGAGGGCTTGGGGGGCTTCGAGCAGGCGTTCGTGACCGCGACCCACCTGGAACATCCCCTCCCCGGCGCCGCCGCCTTCGCGATCGAAGCGGCCCGCGTGGAGCGCGTGGCGTGAAGTTTACGGCGTTGAGCGAGGCGCTCCGCGGCATCGATCTCGGCGTCCCGGCCGGAGACCCGCTCGCGGTCTTGCAGGCGCACTGGGGCGAGATCGTCGGGGTCGCGCTCGCCGGGCACACCTATCCGCGCGCGTTCTCCGGCACCGAGCTCACCATCGTCGCGAGCTCGAACGGCTGGATCGCGAACCTCGCCTGGCTCGAGGAACCGATTCTCAAGCAACTCGGGGCGCACGGCTACCAGGTGGAGCGGCTGATCTATCGCGTCGGCCGCATTCCCAGCCGGAAAACTCGCCACGAACGCTCGCAGCCCGGAAGCCCGCCCGGCGAGATTCCGGCGGTGCGAGAGGAGCGCAAACCGAGCAAGGACGCCAACGAAGCGCTCGCTCGGCTGCGCGCCGAAATCGAGGCGGATCGGCGGGCAAAAGCCGCCCGCGGGTGGAAAGCATGCAGCCGATGTGGAGCGCTGATCGCGCCCCACGCCGGGACGACCTGCGTCCTCTGCACGCTCGCGGCAAGCGAGCAGCGCACCCGAACCGTCGCGCGCCTGCTCTTCGATG
>JAJYHP010000011.1 GCA_021784715.1 bacterium | reverse complement strand
GGCTCATTGCGATTCCGACCCTTCCGGTCGCACAGTACCCGCAGATCAACCCGCCGGTCGTCACGATCTCGGCGTTCTATCTCGGCGCCGATCCCAAGACGGTCGAATCCTCGGTCACCATTCCGCTGGAACAAGCGGTGAACGGCGTCCAGGGCCTCAATTACGTCTCTTCGGTGAGCGCGCAAGGGTCGTCGTCGATAACGTGCACCTTTCACCTCGGCACCAATCTCGACATCGCCGCCGCCGACGTACAGAACGCGATCCAGAGCGCATTCGGGCGCCTTCCCGGCACCGTGACGCAATCCGGCGTTACGGTCAGCAAAAATGCCGGATCGTTCGTCATGGGCATGTCGCTCATCTCGAACACGAAAAAATACGACACGCTTTTCCTTAGCAATTACGCCGCACTGAACATCGTCAACGATCTCAAGCGCATCCCCGGCGTCAGCAACGTCAATATTTTCGGCGAGCGTCTCTACGCGATGCGGATATGGCTCGATCCGCACGAACTCGCCGCGCGCGGCCTCACCGTCACCGACGTGCTCTCGGCGATTCAGACGCAAAATGCGGCGGTCGCGGGCGGCAGTATCGGTTCCCCGCCGCAGCCGGCGAACCAACCCTACACCTACGTCGTGAGCGTTCAAGGGCGCCTCACGACCCCGCAGCAGTTCCGCGATATCATCCTGCGCTCCGATCCCAACGGCGGCATCACCCGCCTCGGCGACGTCGCGCGCGTCGATCTCGGCGCCGAGGATTACAGCAGTTTCTTGCGCTTCGACGGGCACCAGAACGTCGTCGGTATGGGCGTCCAGCAGTATCCTTCGGCGAACGCCCTCACGGTCTCGAGCGCGGTGATCGCCGAGATGAACAAGCTGGAAAAGAAGTTTCCGTCCGGCGTCCACTACCAGGTCGCGTTCAGCTCCACGGCGTTCGTACAAGAGTCGATCAAAGACGTCTTGATCACGCTATTGATCTCGATCCTCCTCGTGATCGCCGTCATCTATCTCTTCTTACAGAACGGTCGCGCGACGCTCATACCCGCGATTACGATTCCGGTCGCCCTGATCGGCACGTTCGCGATCATGAAGATCTTCGGTTTCTCGATCAATACGATCACCTTGTTCGGCATCACGCTGGCGACCGGGCTCGTCGTCGACGACGCGATCGTCGTCATCGAGAACATCGAACGCATCGTGAAACTCCGCGGCGCGGGGGTGCTCGCGGGGGCGGCCGAAGCGATGGAGGAGATTCAAGGCGCGGTCGTCGCCTCGTCGCTCGTCCTCCTGGCGGTCTTCATTCCGGTCGCATTTTTCCCGGGAACGACCGGACAGATCTACAAACAATTCGCGCTGACGATCGTCGGATCGATCTCCATCTCGCTCTTCGCATCGCTGACGCTCGCGCCGCCGTTAGCGGTGAAATTCTTACACGTCGGCGACCGGCCGCCGCGTTTCGGTCTCTTCACCTGGTTCAACCGCCGCCTCGAACGTTTTCGCACGTCCTACGCCGCGACGTTGCCGCGCTTGATTACGGTGCGGGGCCGCGTATTGCTCGGCTTCGCGCTAACGTTGGTGCTCGTCGTCGTTCTCTTTAAGGCCATCCCCTCCGGGTTCATCCCCGACGAAGACCAAGGCTATATCATCTGCCTCATTCAAGCGCCCGAAGGCACCTCGCTCGCCGGCGAGCACGCGGTCGCGGTACAGGTAGAGAAGTATCTGCTCTCGCAGCCGCAGGTAGAGCACGTCTTCAATATCGGTGGGTTTAGTTTCGGTGGTTCCACGCCCAACCGCGGTATTATGTTCGTGCGGCTCAAGCCGTGGGGGCAACGAAACGGCCCGTTCAATTCCGCCGGGTTCCTGGCGTTTAAATATTTCTATCATTTTTTGTCGTACGCGAAAGCCCAGGTTCTCGTCTTCAACCCGCCGGCGATCAGCGGCGTGGGAACCACCTCGGGCTTCCAATTCGAGCTCGAAAACAACGGAACGCTCAGCCTGCGACAGCTCGACGGCGTCGCGAAGAAAATCATCGCGGCGGCCGCAAAGGACCCGCGCCTCGCTCAGGTGAGAACGCAATTCGCAATTAACTCGCCGCAGCTCGACGCAACCGTCGACCGCCAGAAGGCGATCTCGCTCGGGGTTCCGCTCGGCGATCTCTACGCGACGCTCGGCGTCATGCTCGGCGGCGCGTACGTGAACGATTTCACTTACCTCGATCAATCCTACCGCGTTTACGTCGAGGGCGACGAACCCTATCGCGACCGGATCGCTTCGTTGCAGAGCCTCTACACGCGCTCGGCGAGCGGCGGGATGATTCCGCTTCCCGAACTCGTGAACGTCAAGCGCACGCTCTCGGCGCCGGTGATCGATCATTACAATCTCTATCGTAACATCGAGATCACCGGGCAGGCCGCAAGCGGGCACAGCTCGGGCGAAGCCATCACCGCGATGGAGCAAATCTTCAAACGCGTCGCCCCGCCCGGCGTCAGCTACGAGTGGAGCGGCATCTCGTTGGAAGAGATCCATGCGGGTTCGCAAACCATCGTGCTCTTCACGCTCGGCATTATCTTCGTCTTTCTGGTGCTCGCCGCACTCTACGAAAACTGGATCGACCCGCTCATCGTCCTACTCGCCGTTCCGGCCGCGCTCTTTGGCGCCTTAGCTTTGATCGGCCTACGCAACTTCATCCCGTTCATGGGGATGGCGCAGAACGTCTACGTTCAAGTCGGCTACGTGATGCTCGTTGGGTTGGCGAGTAAGAACGCGATCCTGATCGTCGAGTTCGCCAACCAACAGCTCCGCGCCGGCGCCGACATCACCACCGCGGCGTTCCGCGGCGCACAAACCCGTCTCCGCCCGATCCTCATGACCTCGATCGCCTTCATCCTCGGCGCGACCCCCCTCGTCTTTGCGACCGGTGCCGGAAGCGCCGCGCGCCAGTCGATCGGGACCGTCGTCTTCGGCGGGATGGTCGTCTCGACGTTCCTCAACCTGCTCGTGACCCCGGTACTCTACGTAGTGATCAAGAGCGCGGAGGAGCGTTTTTTCGGCCGTCCGTTCGTCGATATCCATGGCACCACGGCCGGGCTCGACCTCGGGAAAAATTCGACGCCCCCGCGGGGCTAAGGCACTCTTCCACGCCAGGGAATGCGGGCCATTAAGAGCAACTTAACCCTCCAACCGGGGGACGCTTTTCCGTTTTCCGCCGGCCTCCCGATTTGGAGATGCGAATGCACAAACTTTCTCTTCGCGCGGTGGCCGCTGGTGCGGCTCTGATCGCGCTAGGGCTCTCGGCGGCCCCAGCCGCCGCTACCACGAGCGAGGCCTTTGCGACCAACGTGGTCGGCGGTGCGAACACCGCGATTAAGAACGCGATGAAGGCCCCGACCGCGAAAAACGCCGTCGGCAAGCATACGGTCGCTCAGGTTCCGCCCGTCGAACAGCACCCCGTTGGGGGCAAGACGGTCCAGCAAGGGCTCCCCACCGGTTTTACCTATACCGCCGACGCGTCGATGGCGTATCCATACGGCAACATTGGAACCGCGAAAGGTCAATGGCTGCCCGGAGGCGTCGATCTCGTTGCCGGCTATGGCTTCAACCCGACGAGCCGCTTCATGGTCTCGATGTACCAGCTCCAGCATTATCCGTACGGCTTCAACAGCGGCACCGTACCGCTTTATTTGCAGGGTTTTGCAAATCCCATCGGTTGCGTGAACCTCAACAATACCTCGGCGAACGGCTGCACCCCTGAGAACATCAACGTCACCACGAAAGATACGTTCCTGTTCTTCAACTACGAGAAACTTTTCTCGATCAAGTTCAAGAACGGTCGCGTGCTGCCGCTCGTCCTGACGCCGACCTACGTTTCGCGCTGGTCGAAGATCGGCGCTTCGACGCAGAACGACGACACGGTTCCCTTCGCCGTCAATCCGCCCGACGGCCCGCTCTTCTTCAACACGAAAACGCGCTCGGCTCAAGTTTGGTCGCTCGCGCTCACCGTTCCGTTCCTGAAGACGCCGAAGATGTTCGGCACCTTCACCGTCGCTCCGGGCTGGCTCAACCATCCCAACGGCATTAACGGCGTCAACAAAGCGCAGCTCTATCAGATCCTCTATCTCGAATATACGCCCGATGCCAAGACGAAATTCTTCTTCGAGCCGCAGAGCTCGCGCGACTACCTGCCGACCGATCCCTACGCGCAGCATCTCTTCGCGTATTTCCTCGGCGTCTCGCGTCGCTTGACGAAGAACACCTTCGTTCAGCTCCAGCTCAATAGCGGTGGGCCTTCGAACGAGACCCCGTACGGCGTCTCGGCGATCTCCTGCGCCTCGATCACGCAATGTGCGCCGGTCGTCGGCGGCCTCAAAGCCACTCAAATTCAGATTCAGTTCGGCATCGGTTCGCCGAGCGTGATTCAGTTCTAAGGCAAGGATGAGAACGATGAAGATCAAGCACCTCCAACGAGCGTTCGCTCTCGTTGCCATGGCCGCACTCGCGGCGTGCGGCGGCGGCGGCAGCAGCTCCTCGATCAATCCGGCTCCGGTACCCACCTCCGTCCCCAACGTGCTGTCGCGCATCGTCGGTGTCGGCGACAGCCTGACCGCCGGCTATCAATCCTCGGGCTGGCTCGGCGACCCAACGCTCACGAACCCGCTCGTCGCGGGTACGCCATATGCGGCCCTACCGATACCGGCCGGGCAAGAGAACGGCTGGTGGTCGCTGCTCTACCAGCAAGCGCAGACCGCATACACCGGCCTCCCGTTCAGTCCGCTGGCGATGGCCGGCCCGACCAGCCCGCTCCCGCTGATCGCGGGGCCGGGTTTCGGCAACGAGATCATTCCGGCAAACCCGGCGCTCACCGGCGGCCTCCCGTTCGGGGAGCTCTATCAAACGAGCTGCAAGTCGAACGATCAGGCGGCCTATAGCCTCTCGACGGTCGGATCGACGCTTATGTACCCAGGGGCGACGCCGCTCGATCTCGGCATCCCCGGGCTCACCATTCACGAAGAGATCGCCATGCATCAGCCGCTCGTCCCCAGCTGTGCGGCGATCCCCGGCATCCCCTCCGCGGTTCAAGGCGTCGTCGGCGGCGAGAGCCAGGATTTCTGGCCGGTTCTCCACGGCTTCACGAACCTCGGTTCCTCGCTGACCCCGCTCTCCGCAGCGGTCTCCCTGAAACCAACGCTCGCGACCGTCTGGCTCGGCGCGAACGACCTGCTGAAGTACGCCTTTAGCGCCGGGCAATGGCAGGGTGACGATACCTCCGAGGCTCAGGTCCAGAGCGATATCACCACCATCATCAATCAGCTGAAGGGCGCCGGCGCCAAGGTCGTCGTGGCGAATATCCCCGACATCCTGGTCGCTCCGCAGTTCTTCACCGTCCAAGACCCGGCGGTGCTCACGTCGCAAATCACGTCGCCGCAGCTGGCTCCATTCCTAAGTGCAGATCCAAACTTTGCTTGTAACCTCCAGGCAAACGCGGCCTGCACGATCGTGCTCTTCGCCAGCTCGCAGAGCCCGGCGCTGCCGATCACCCCGGCCCAGGCGCAAGGCCTCGTGGACGCGGTCGCTCTGGCGTACAATCTCTGCACCCCCGGAAGCGTTGCCGGAACGTGCAGCACCACCGCGCCGACGGGCTACCTCACCGAGACCGGTATGATTACGACTATGGAGGCGCTCGGGGCGGTCCTCAAGGCCAATCCGACGCTTCTTGCAAATCCGACCGCGCTCGCGACTGCACTGCTCGCACAATTACAGGTCGCTCCTTACCAACTGGATCCGAACGGAACCGGCACGGGGCTCGGCGGCTACTACTTCACGCCAGCGTGGGCCGCTCAAGTACAGGCGGTCAACGACAACATCAACAACGGCATCTTCGCCGCCGCCCAGGCGACGAACACGCCGCTCGTCGATACGAAGACCCTCGAGGATAACCTCTCATGGAAGGGCGCGATCGGTGCGAATCCGAGTCCCTACTTCATGCAAGCGCTTACGATCAACCCCGGCAAATGCTGCACCCTCGGATTCGGCGGCGGCATCCTGAGCTTTGACGGTTTGCATCCCTCCGATACGGGCTACGCGCTCATCGCCAACGCCTTCATCCAAACCATCAACACGGCGTACGGCACGACGATGACCCAAGTCAGCCCCATCAACGTGTACAACGGAACCGGATACTTCTACCCCGATCCGTTCGCAACGCACTAGCGTTCCGACGAACGCAAAGAAGCGGCCCGCCGATCGCTCGGCGGGCCGCTTCTTTATTTCCCGGGCTCGTCGGTGCTAGGCGTAGATCCCGCGTAAGCGCAGCGCCTTTACCACGCGATCGATCGCGATCGAGTAGGCCGCGATGCGCAACGTCGTGTTGTGCTTCTTGGCGAACTCCTGGATGCGATGGAGGTTTTCGAGTAAGGTGTCTTCGAGGCGTTCGTTCACCTCGGATTCTTTCCAGAAGTACCCCATGCGATCTTGAACCCACTCGAAGTACGAGACGGTCACCCCGCCGGCGTTCGCCATAATATCGGGGATCACGACGACGCCGCGCTCTCTGAAGATATTCGCGGCTTCGGGGGTCGTGGGGCCGTTCGCGCCCTCGACGATCAGCTTCGCCTTCACCTGCGCGGCATTATCCGCGGTAAAGACCTTCTCCAGTGCGGCCGGCACGAGCACGTCGCAGGAAGCGGTCAGCAACTCGCCGTTACTGATTTTCTCGCCTCCCTTGAAGCCATCGAGCGACCGATGCTCGGCGGTATGTTTCATCGCCGCCGCAACGTCGATCCCTTTTTCGTTGTAGTAGGCACCGGTGACGTCGGAGATGCCGACGATCTTGCAGCCGCGTTCGGCGAAGAGCTTCGCGGCATACATGCCGACGTTGCCGAAACCTTGAATCGCGATGCTGCTCTGCTCCGGCTTCAATCCCATCTTCGCCATCTGATCGAGCGCGCAGATCGTCACGCCGCGTCCGGTCGCTTCGACGCGTCCGCGCGAGCCGCCGATCTCCAGCGGTTTGCCCGTGACGACGCCGGGGACGTTCTGACGCACGTGCATCGAGTAGGTATCCATGAACCACGCCATGATCTGCGGAGTCGTGTTGACGTCGGGGGCCGGAACGTCTTTGTCCGGACCGACGACTTCGACGAGCTCGGCGGCGTAACGACGCGTGATGCGTTCGAGTTCGTTCATGGAGAGCGTCGCCGGATCGCAGGTAACGCCGCCCTTCGCTCCGCCGAAGGGAAGATCGACGACCGCGCACTTCCACGTCATCCAGAATGCGAGCGCCGTCACCTCATCGAGCGTGACGCCGGGATGATAGCGGATGCCGCCCTTCGCCGCGCCGCGCGCGAAGCTATACTGCACGCGATATCCGGTGAAGACCTCGAACTCTCCGGTGTCGCGCTGGAACGGGATCGAAAAGATGATCTGGCGAGCCGGATGCGTGAGAATGAGTCGCATTCCCGCATCGAGCTCGAGAATATCCGCCGCTTCCTTGAAGTACGTGATCCCGTCGCCGAAGACCGAGACATCGCGGGGCGAGGTGCTCATAGAAACCTGGTGCCTCCTAAAAACTTTATGTGCGCAAAGAGCAAACCCGACTCACGTTTGCGCTCGCTCCATGCGGTTCCTGGAGCACTTAGGTCGCAGATGCTAGGTATACCAACCAGTTAGACGTTGAAGCGAAAATTGACGACGTCGCCCTCTTGCATGACGTACTCTTTGCCTTCGCTCCGCAGCCGTCCGGCGGCCCGGATGGCATCCATGGTTTTATACTCGGCGTAGTCCTCGTAGCTGACGATCTCGGCGCGAATGAATCCGCGCTCGATATCGCTATGGATCTTACCGGCGGCCTGCGGAGCTTTCGTCCCGCGCTCGATCGTCCAGGCGCGGACCTCTTGCTCCCCGGCGGTAAGAAACGTCATGAGCCCTAAGGTCTCGAAGGCAGCGAGCGCCAGTTCGTCGAGCCCTCGACGCACGATGCCGAGCTCGTCGCAAAAGGCACGTGCTTCCTCGTCCGAGAGTCCCGCGAACTCCGCCTCGATCTTGCCGCAGAGCAGCACCACCTGCGCCCCCTCGCCCGCGGCGACTCTCCGCACCGCCGCGACGTAGGGCCCTTCCGCAGCGATCTGCGCCTCGTCGACGTTGGCGACGTAGAGCAATGGCTTCACCGTAATCAGGAAGCTCTCGCGGGCAACCTCGCGCTCGAGCGAGCCCTCGGGAAAGACACGCGCCGGCCGCCCCTCCTCGAGGGCCGCCGTGAGCCGGGCCGCCGCGTCATAGTTCGGGCGGAGCTTCGGGTTCGCGCGCGCTTCGCGCTCGAGACGATCGAGGCGCTTGCGCATCGTAGCGAGGTCGGCGAGCGCGAGCTCGATCGCGATGATCTCGATATCGCGCGCCGGATCCGGCCCCCCTTCCACGTGGGTGACGTTGGCGTCGTCGAAGCAGCGCACGACCATCGCGATCGCGTCGGTCTCGCGAATGTGGCTGAGGAAGGCGTTGCCGAGCCCCTGCCCCGTGCTCGCCCCGCGGACGAGGCCGGCGATATCGACGAAACGCACCGTGGTCGGCACGATGCGGCGAGCGTTCACGAGCTCTTGGAGCACACCGAGCCGCTCGTCGGGGACGGCGACCTCGCCGACGTTGGGTTCGATCGTTGCGAAGGGGTAGTTCGCCGCCAACGCCTGCGCCGAACGCGTCAGCGCGTTAAAGATGGTGGATTTCCCGACATTGGGAAGCCCGACGATGCCGCAAGAGAGTGCCATGACAAGTCGGCTTCGCTTCCGCCCATGCCAGGGAAAGCCTGCCTCACGTAGGATTACTCCAGGGTATGCGCCAGATGAAGGTCGACAAGCTCGGAATCGATTTGCTCACCCACGAACCGGTCGTTATTCTCAAGGCGGTCGACGGCATGCACTTCTTACCGATTCTCATCGGGCCGTTCGAAGCCGCGGCGATCTCACACGTTCTCGAAGGCGGGCACGCTCCGCGCCCGCTCTCGCACGACCTCATGCTCTCCATCGTCGAAACGTTGGAGGGAACGATCGAACAGGTCGTCATTCACGATATTCGCGACTCGACGTTTTTCGCCAAACTCGTCGTCCGCGCCGGCGGCGAACTCAAAGAGATCGACGCGCGTCCCTCCGACGGCATCGCGCTCGCATTGCGCGCGAAAGCGCCGATTTACGTTACCGACAAAATCGTACTCGAAGAGAGCCGCGATGAAAACGGCGAGGGCGACGAAGAGGATCTCTCTCGGTTTAAGAAGTTTCTCGACAATCTTAAACCGAGCGATTTCAACCGTTAGGAGCGATTCGCCGCGCTAGCGGCTGCCCGACTGTTGGACGACCTGCCCATTGAGCATGACCGTATTTTTCAGAACGGTCGACGCACTTTGCAGCCAGTTCGCGCCGCGTTTCACCCAGGTGTCGGTCTCCCTGGTACTAATTTGAATCGGGGAGGTCCCGCTCTGCGATGCCACGGTGCCGTCGGCGGATTGTTCGACGTTGACCGTCACGGTATTGCCGTCGGAGCTGACCGAACCGCTCGAGATCGTCGCGGCACAATCGGTCAGCGTGAGCCCCATCATTGCCACCTGCTGCTTGATCGCACCGATCGCCTGCGATTTCGTCACCTTCGTGCCGTTCGGATCGCTCTCGACCCAGTGATTCGTAAAGGTTTTACTAAAGCCATCGATATCGGTATTTTTCAACAGCGAACATTGGTTGGCGTACGCCGCCGAGATCGCGGTCGAGATCGCCGGCGGGAGCGGTGCCGGCGCGGCGGCGCGCGCGCTCTTGGCGATGCCGGCGCTCAGGACGATACCGGCCAAAAGAATCGAGAGTCCACGAATAAGCACGAGTGTGAGGAACCTCCAAAGAGTAAGGGTGCGAGCCCCTCCATTCGGGGCCGGAAGAGGAGGTTCCGCCTCTGCCCAGGGGAGCGAATCAGAGCGGTGTGACGCTCCGCCTCCGCACCACGCTCTCGACCGCGCGCCAGCGCGCGCCGATCAATTTCCAGCGCTCGATTGCGTGGAGGTCGATCCTGTAGTTCCGGGTGCCCGCACCGGGGATCGCGACGGCAAAGGTCTCGACGATATGGAGCGGCACAGAGACGCCGCTCGCGGAGGGTGACTCGCTCGGAGCGCTCGCGCGACAGCGCTCGATCCGCCCGCTCCCGGATTGAAACCACCGCGCGAACGTCGCGAGCACCTGCGCGCGCGTTTCGAGCCGGCCGCCCAAATCGACGAAGCGATAGCTCGGTGCGAGCGTCGCCGCGTACGACGGAAGGTTGCCCGCCAGTAGAGCGTTGCATTGCGCCCGATAGAGGCTCGGTCCGAACGCCGTCACCGCGGCGAGCAATAGGTGTTTGAAAACGAACATCGCAGGGTCGCCGATTCTCCTCACGAATCTGCGATTCATGCAGACAAACGAACAAGCGGATATCGGCGTTTTCGGCGGATCCGGATTCTATTCGCTCATTGAAAATGCGCGCGAACTCTGGATCGAAACGCCCTACGGCGCACCGAGCGATCGCGTCGCGCTCGGCGAGATCGCGGGGAAGCGCGTCGCGTTCCTTCCCCGTCACGGGAAAGACCATCGTTTCCCACCGCAAGCGATCAACTATCGCGCGAATTTATACGCGATGAAGATGCTCGGCGTCTCGCGCATCATCGCGCCGACCGCGTGCGGCTCGCTCGCAACGCACGTCAAGCCCGGCTCGATGGTCGTCGCCGACCAGGTCGTCGACCGCACGACCGGCCGCCGCGACACCTTCTTCGACGGCCCGATTACGACGCACGTCTCCTTCGCCGACCCCTACTGCCCGACGCTACGCGGCATCGCCGTGAAATCGCTGGTCGAACTCGGCATCGAGACGCACGAACGGGGAACCGTCGTCGTGATCCAAGGCCCTCGTTTCTCGACGCGCGCCGAATCGAAGTGGTTCCAAAGCCAGGGATGGGAGGTCATCAACATGACCCAGTACCCCGAATCCTATCTCGCGCGAGAACTGGAGATTTGCTACGCGAACATTTCGTTGATTACCGATTACGATGTCGGTCTCGAGGGAATGTCGCCGGTCTCCCACGCCGAAGTGATGAAGGTCTTCGCAAGCAATAACGAACGCGTGAAGGCCGCGCTCGGGAAAATCATCGAACGCATCGACCTGCACGCGGATTGTTCGTGCCGCCACGCGCTCGACGGCGCGCGCGGCTAGGGAACGCCCGGAATGAATCGACGCAGCGCCCCCGAGGTCGATTTCGGCATCTACCTCCGCGGCCTCGGGCTCCTGTTGCGTCATCCGGCGACCGTCGTCGTTCCGCTCTTGGCGGCACTCGTCAGCGTCTTGCTCGCGCAACTCGGGCAACTCTTCACCGATCCCTTCGGGAGCGCGGGCGGCGGCATCGTGAGTTTCGTGCAGCAACTCGCGTTCGGCTTCGCCTTCGGCGTCGCGACGCTCTATGCCAACGATCTCCAACGCGGCTATAAGACGAGCTTCGACAGCGTGTGGAGCGAAGCGGTGGGGAAGGCGGGCGCGATTCTCATGGCGACGATCGGATTCGTCTTCGTCATCTCGGTCGCGGCGACGGTCGGATCGCTCTTCGGGGCGATCGGCGTCTACGGCCTCCAGCTCGTCGCGGCGCTCTTTCTCATCTACACGATCCCGGCCGGGGCGATCTCCGGCCTCTCCGGCCCGTTAGCGATCAGCGCCTCGATTCACGCGGTTCGCGAACACCCGGCGCGAGCGATCGTCCTGGCGATCGTCTTCGTCTTGTTGTGGGGCGTCTTGCCGCAACTCGTCATCTATCGGATGCTGACGATTACCTCGAATCCGTTGCTCTATCAAGTGATACCGGCGGTCGTCCAGGCACTGGCGTTTGCGTATCTCGCCTTCCCGTTCGCCAAAAATTACGACGACGTCGCGCCGCGAGGCTATCGCTAAGGCCGCTCCGTTCCGGCAACGGCGATGCCGGTAATCGCCATGCGCACGAGATCGGCGACCATCGTCGGGCTGACGTTCGTGCGAGCCAGGCGTTGCGCGTCGTCGATCTTTTCGAAGGCCTTCAGCCCGCGCTCGAGATCGACATGCAACTCCGGCCGCTCGCCGAGGTAGGCGGCCGCAATGGCATCTTTCAAGCGCGATTTGATCGCGAGTAAGCCTTCGTCCAGGCTCTCGCGCGTCGCCCAGCTCGCAGCCGGCGTGTTGCCGGCGACCGCATCGTCGAACCAACGCGCGATCGTCGCGTGAGGGGCTTCGGCATCGCTATCGAGTAATTCGAGGGCTCGCGTCAGGCTGCCGCGCGCGCGAGAGAGAACGCGCTCGGCGGATTCGCGGGCGAAGCCGCGTCGTTCGAGCAGTTTCAGCATTTCGTCGCGCGAGAGCGGGCCGACGCGCAACTGCGTCAGCCGCGAGCGAATCGTTCCAAGAATTGCGGCCGGGGTCGAACTCGTCAGCAAGAGGGTCACGCCGCCGGGCGGCTCTTCGAAAAACTTCAGCAGCGCGTTCGCCGCCGCGGGCGACGCAAACTCGACATCGGCGAGCAGCAATACGCGCCGCCCACCGGAATACGACTGCATTGCGAGCTGTCGAATGAGATCGCGCGACGTCGTATCCCCAGTCGTCGCGAATCCGGCGCCCGCCGTTTCACCGATCTTTAGGGCACCGAGATGCTCGATAAAATCGGGATGGGCGCTCCGCCCGTCGTGACCGAAGAGCGCGCACGAGCGACAGTTTCCGCAGGCGCCGAACGCACGCTCGCCGTTTCCGTCGCAGAGCAGCGACTGCGCGAGGTAGCGCGCGAAACTTTTTTTCCCGGTACCGCTCGGCCCGACGAAAAGATATCCGTGAGCGATCTCCGTCTTGCGGCTCCGCGAGAAAAACGCGCGCGCCGCATCGGCGCCGATCGACGGATCGTAGCGATCATCCACGAATTCCCAGCCCTTCGATTGCGGCGAGCGCCGCGGCGACGAGATTCTCCCGCGTATCGGAGGCATCGAGAACGACGTGCCGCGAGCTGCCGCGCGCGAGAGCGAGAAACCCCTCGCGCACGCGTTGGTGAAATCCGTACCGTTCGTTCTCCAGCCGGTCGCGCGCGCTTCCCCGCGCGTCGAGCCGTTCGCGCGAGAGCGTCGGCTCGCAATCGAGCACGATCGTGAGATCGGCCCCGAGCCCTCCGACGGCGAGCTCGCAGAGGCCGCGCAGCATGGAGAGATCGAGCCCGCGACCGTAGCCTTGGTAGGCGAGCGTCGAATCGACGAATCGGTCGCAGATCACCGTCTCCCCGCGCTCCAACGCCGGGCGGATGAGGGAGGCGACGTGCTGCGCTCTCGCCGCATTCACCAACATCGCCTCGGCGACCGGAGCGACCTCCAACTCCGTCGAGAGAAAGATCGCGCGGATCGCATCGCCGAGGGGGCTGCCGCCGGGCTCCCGCGTCGTGGCGACCCGCTCCCCGCGCGCGCGCAACGCCTCGGCGAGACCCGCTTGCAGGGTGCTCTTACCGCTACCTTCAATTCCTTCGATGACCGCAAACATACCGGGGCGGTCTTTCGACGGGAGGTCAACCCATGTCCCTCGGTAACTCGATTTTCTCAGATGTGATCGAGTGGGTTCTCGGACGCACGGGCGACCGCCGGCAGTATCAACGCCGGACGGGCGCTTTTCACGTGTGGTGGCTCCCCGATGCAAGCAAACCGAACGACCTCCGACAAGGCATCGGCATGGAGATCTCCGCGAACGGGCTCGTTTTCATCATCCGCGAAAAAATCGTCGCGAAGGAATTCAACCTGATCGTTCGCTTGCGCGAACAGCGTTTACCGATTCGTTGCAAGGCGATTCGCACCGATACCGTTCAACATAAAAACGATGCCTGGAATCGCTATTTCTGCGAATTTTCGGGGATCGCCGCGGACCACTGGGACGCCGTGGTTCGCTACGTCACCGATACGCCCGAACCCGTCGACCGACGTACGCCGGAGAATCCGGCTGCGGCGCAAGCCGACGACGCGTATCGCCTCTTGCCGGTGGCGATTCAAAACAAGATCGTCGCCGCATTGGTCGCGTCGCACAAACTCGACGAACCGAAGCCCGGGCAGACGCCGTTGATCAAGATTTTCTACGGTGGTCTCGTGAATTCAGGCGGAAAGAAAGCGCACCGCTTCAACGTTCACAGTCGGGTACAGGCGAAAGAGGAAATGATGGCCTACGACACGCGCTTTCTCGTCACCGAAGAGGGCGAGGTCAAGCAGGTGTAATCGCCCCTCGATACGGCGCTTGCAGCGCCTACTCGGGGTGACAGCGAGCGCTTGCAGCGCCTACTCGGGGTGACAGCGAGCGCTTGCAGCGCCTACTCGGGGTGACAGCGAGCGCTTGCAGCGCCTACTCGGGGTGACAGCGAGCGCTTGTAGCGCCTACTCGGGGTGACAGCGAGCGCTTGCAGCGCCTACTCGGGGTGACAGCGAGCGCTTGTAGCGCCTACTCGCCACCCCGATAGATACGAACGCGTCGGTTCGGCTCGAGCCCCGTCGAACGCGAGTGCAGCCGATGTTTCTCGGCCATCTGGTGCTGCATCCGCCGGACGTACGAAGTCTGCGGCGAGAGTTCGATCGCCTGGCTCGTCAGCATCACCTGATAGATCGCCTCCTCGGCTTCGCGCATCGCGATCTCCTCGTGGTCGATCGAACCGAGGCGGAAGACGTCACGCAACGCGAGCTGAATCTGCGTCGTCGTATTGGTCTTAATGGCGTAGATCGGCACGTTCTCCGCGGCGATCTGTTTGAGTTTCGGTTGCCCCTTCCGCTCCAACGATTTCAGCGCGAAAACGACATCGGCGTCGTCCCACGTCCGCGCGATCGAAGCACCGAGGCGGAGATTATGAATCGCGCGCTCGATCTTGCTCCGCGAGACGCCGTAGGGGAATATCGAGAGCGGGCGTTGCCCTTCTTCTCGTTCCAACGCCACGCCTTCGATGCTCTCGACGACGAGCGGCATCGACTCCGGCTCCGCCTCCTGCAGAATCGCCACCTCACCCGAGGCGCCGCGTTGCCGAATCTCGGGCTGCGGTTGATAGCCGCGCAGAGTCGCGTCGACGACGTCGGCGACGCTCTTGTGAATCGCGAGCCGGTCGCGATCGTGGATCTCGACGAGGATATCGAAGGTCGGCGGCTGCTTGCGTTCGAGGACGGTCTTCCGCGTACCGCGGCGTCGCGCTTCTTCGTCGGAGAGCGTGACCGCACTGATTCCGCCGAGCAGATCCGAGAGCGTCGGATTCATCAGCAGGTTTTCTAGCGTTTGGCCGTGCGCCGTCGCGATCAACGTGACGCCGCGTTCGGCGATCGTGCGCGCCGCGGCCGCCTCGGCCTCGGTCCCGATCTCGTCGATGACGACGACCTCGGGCATATGGTTTTCCACCGCCTCGATCATCACCGCGTGTTGGAGCGCCGGATCGGGAACCTGCATGCGCCGCGCCGTGCCAATACCCGGGTGCGGGATATCGCTATCTCCGGCAATTTCGTTCGAGCTGTCGACGATGACGACGCGCTTGCGATCCGATGCCAGAACGCGCGCGCATTCGCGAAGCATCGTGGTCTTGCCGACGCCGGGGCGCCCGAGCAGACAGATCGATTTGCCGCTGCGGAGCACGTCGAGAATGATATCGATCGTTCCGTAGACCGCGCGCCCGACGC
>JAJYHP010000001.1 GCA_021784715.1 bacterium | reverse complement strand
CGCCACCTGCACAACTCGCCCCGAGACTCAAGTTCACCACTTTCGCGCCGTGCGCGACGGCATCGCCGATCGCTGAGGCAATATCGGCGGTAGAAGCGCTCGTGCTGCACGCCTGCGGATTGCTACTCAGTTGAGAGGTGCAGTTCGAGGGCGGCGAAGGAAAGACGCGCTCGACGATGAGCGAGACGTTGCCGCCGACGCCGACGAAGCCGAGACTATTATTGATTGCCGACGCGGCGATCCCCGCGACGTCGGTTCCGTGACCGTCGAGATCGGTGACGTAATTCGACGTCGATTGCACGCCGGAGTTAATATCGGTAATAAAGCAATGCGTGTAGACGACCTTCGATTTCAACTCCGGATGGGTAACGTCGGCGCCGGTATCGACGACCGCAATGCGAATCGAAGAGGAGCCCATCGCCGAGGCGTTTTGATATCCCGGGGGTGCGTCGGCGGCGCTCGAGTAGGCCCACGCGTGCCCGAGCGAAATCGCGTGCATGTCCCATTGTCCCGGAAGGCTCGTGCCGGGCGACGGGCTCGGGGCGGGATTTCCCGCTTCGTAATACGGCGATGTCGAACCCGGGAACCCGTGGAAGTAGGGGTCGTTCGTCGTGACCGGTGCGAGCACGCTCTGCGTGTAGCGCAGGCCCATCGGCACGACCTCGGTGACGCCGGGAAGCATGCGCATCTGCGCCGCGATCGCCGCGCTCTTCGCCGGATCGACCGCGACGACATCGATACTCTTCCCGATATTCGCGAAGGTAAAGCGTTGCGTGACGTTCCCACCGGCGTGCGCGATCTCGCTCGATAACGTTCCGCGCGCCGACGTGGAGGCAGCGTTGTCGCGCACGACCTCAAGTAATCCCGGAAAGGTACTCGGCTGCGCGTTCGCCGAGGAACCCACCTTCGTGGGGGCTCGGCGCACCGCGTCGCTACCGAACGAGGCGAGCGAGGCGGCCATGCGCGTCGTGCTCGTACCGTTCACGGTACTCGGGCAACTATAGCCGATACTACTCGTGCCGCCCGGAGGGTTCGTCGGGGAGGGGGTCGGCGATATTCCACCGAGGATATTTCCGAGGCCGCCGCCACCACCGCAGGCTGCGAGAAGTGAGGCGGAGAGGAGCGCCGCGAGCGAGGTGCGTGCCGTGATCATAGCCTCTAGACGTTACCCCTCGGCGATTCGTTTCACTCGCGCCTGGCGAGGAATCTCACGAAATCTTTATTTCGCGCCAGAGCAGGCCGATCGCCGCCGTCGTCGCCCGCGCTTGAATCGCCGCGCGATCGCCGCGCAGATGCAGCGTCCAGGCGCGCTCGCCACGCGCATCGGCGATCGCCACGCAGAGCGTGCCGACCGGTTTCTCGGGACTGCCGCCCTCCGGCCCCGCAATCCCCGTCGTTGCCAAGCCGATCCCGGCTTGCAGGCGGGCGCGAATACCACGCGCCATCGCCAGGGCGCTCTCTTCGCTCACGGCACCAAAACGCGCGAGCGTCTCCTTGGAAACTCCGAGTTGCGCCTGCTTCACGGCATTCTCGTAGGCGACGATGCCGCCGAGAAAGCGGCGCGAGGCTCCCGGCACCGCCGTGATCGCCGCCGAGATCCGCCCGCCGGTACAGGATTCGGCGACCGCGAGGCTCTCGTTTCGCTCGTCGAGGAGTGCGAGCAGCGCACCTTCGAGCGTCATCGCGTCGGTTCCGAAAATGTGCCCCTGTAGCCGCGCGCTCAATTCCGCCTCCAACGGAGCGATCGCCGCGCGCGCGCGCTCCGCCGATTCGGCCTTTGCCATAATTTTCACGTCGCAGCGATAATCGTGTGCGAGGACCGCGATCTTCGGGTTCTCCGATGAGGCGAAGAGATCGGCGATGCGATGGTCGATCTCGGACTCTCCGATGTTGACGGTGTGCAGCACGCGCGTGACGATGCCGTCGCGCACGCCGAAGCGCTCGCGCAACCACGGCAACAAGCGTTCCGCAAGCATCGGCTTCATTTCGCGCGGAACCCCCGGCATGCAGGCGACGAATTTTCCGTCTGCGCGGAGCGCGACGAACCCCGGGGCGGTGCCGTGCGGGTTCGGGAGCGGAACGCTGCCGACGGGAAGATAGGCCTGCTTCCGATTGTTCTCACGCATCGTCCGACCGATCGAGGCGAAGAAGCCTTCGATCTCGGCGAGCGCATCGCGGTCGAGTTCGAGTTCGAGACCGAGTGCGTCGGCGACCGCTTCTTTCGTAAGATCGTCGACCGTCGGGCCGAGCCCGCCGGTCGAGATCGCGCCGTCGGCACGGTCGAGAATCTCGCGAAAGAGCGCCGCGATTCGCTCGCGATTATCGCCGACGGCATGGCTCGCGTAACAATCGATGCCGTTCTCGGCGAGCGCGGCGGCGACGTAGGCGCTATTCGTGTCCACGAGCTGGCCGAGCAGCAATTCCGTGCCGACGGCAACGAGTTCGACGCTACTCATCGTCGAGCACCTGCGGAGCGAACGAGAGCGCGAGTTCTTCTTCGAACCACTCCGGATAGACGAAGCGTACGTCGGCGTCGAAGCCATCGGCGACGCGAATCATCTCCTTGCGCCGCAAGCCACCTTGCTCTTCGGAACGATAGCGGCGCTTAATGCGCGCCTTCTGCGTCGCGAGACACTCGATGAAGCGTTCGAATCGTCCGTCCATCGCGCGTTGAAGCGCCGCCTTGAGATTCTTACCGACTCGCGGCGCGAGCCCCGTCGTCGATACGGAGATGCGCACCGGTCCGGCTTTCGCGATCGCCGCCATCGCGATGAATCCGTAGCGCGGCTGATCGATGCAACAGAGGAGAAAGCGATGGCGGTCGGCATACTCGCGCAATCGCGCCGAGAGCCGTTCGTCCTGCGGAGTCGAGATCACGAAGAATGCATCGCGCACGTCGGCCTCTGCGACCGTCGAAGGATCGGTGAGCCACAGGAGATCGGCGCCGCTCTCCTCGAGCGCCGCCGCTTTTTCGATCGCCTCGCGATCGTCGGCAGCACCGATAACGACGCAACGTCGCCCGCGAAGATTCAGGCTGACGGGATAAAACGGGATAACCGGTTCCATCAGTAATCGACCGGCCGGAGATAGAATTCGTTAATCGCGGTATTGGTCAACATCGCGGTCGTCGGCAGGTGCCGTTTCCAGTGCGTGCCCTCGACGCGACCGCGCACCAGCGCGACCTCGGCGCCATCGAATCCGCGCGCGCGCAGCTGTTCGTCGCGATATCCCAACAACATCGAGGACAGGATCGCGTCGGCTCGCGCGTAGCGGATGCCGAGATCTCCTTCATCGGTCTGGTTCGCTTCCAAATCGGCACTCGGCGCCTTGTCGACGATCGCGGGCGGCACGCCGAGATAGCGCGCGAGCTCCCAGACCTGCGTCTTAAAAAGATCGCCGAGCGGATTGATCGGCGGCGTATCGTCGGCATGCCACGTGAAGTATCCTAAGAGCCGTTCGGTCTTATTTCCGGTTCCGATCGGAAGCGCTGCGAGTTTCGCCGATTGATCGAAGAGGACGAGCATGCGCGTACGCGCCATAACGTTACCGCGACGACGCGCGTCGGCCTCTGGTTCGTACTGGAGATAGCCGTCGACCGCCGCCGTGATGTCGACGGTATGGCCGACCGCTCCGAGTGCGTCGATGACGAGTTGCGCGTCATGCAGGCTCGCGGGACTCGAGGTGCGATAGGGCATGCGCACCAAATGAACGTTGCGCGGACCTAATGCGTGCACGCACAGATAGGCGGTGACCGCCGAATCGACCCCGCCGGAGAGGCCGACGACCGCATTTTCCACGCCGCGCCGCCCGAGGCATTCGTCGCGCAAAAATCCGACGAGCCACCGCGCGGCGACGGCGGGGTCGATCTTCGGCGCGGCGTACGGGTCGCGCTTGGGCGGATCAACGACCGGCAACATCGGTGCGCCCTCGCAACCAGGGCAACTCGTCGTCGGCGAGCAGATCGGGGAGCACCGCGCGGAGATCGCCGAGCAGCGGCAGGTTCGCGCGCGCGATTTCCACGTCGTCGAGAAAGAGCTCCGCCCGAACGATGCACCCCTCGCGGGCGTCGGCCTCCACGAGAATCTCGCCGTCGGGAGCGATCGCGCGCGAGGAACCGGTCATCCCCTTTCCGCCCTCAAAGCCCGCAAGCCCGGCGTAGAGGACGAAGCAGCCATGCTCCATCGCGATTCCTCGTAAGAGTTCGCGCCACCGCGAAATCGAAAGCAGTTCGCCCTCACCCTCGATGCCGCGCCCCGGAGCGGCGCTCGGCACGACGATCGTGCGTGCGCCCTTCAACGCGGCGATCGTCGGAACGATGGAGTGCCACGCATCTTCGCATATGAGTAGGGCGGTCGGGCCGAGCAGCGGCGAGTCGAAGACGGAGACGCGGTTTCCGCGAGAAAGAAAGCGTTCTTCATCGAAAACGCCGTAGGTCGGTAAAAACAGCTTGCGATGGACGTTGAGAATTCGCGTTTCGCGTTCGTCGAGGGCGAGCCAAATCGCACTGTTATAATACGATCCGTTCTCGACCTCGTAGAAGCCCGCAGCGATTTCGACGGGACGTTCTCCGGCGACATCGCGCCAGAGCGAGGAAATCTCGTGCCCGAAGAGTTCCGCGCTGCGCGCCGATTCGTAGACCGCCCCCTCGAGAAAGTATCCGGTCAGCGCCGCCTCCGGAAGCACGATGAGTTCGGGGACGGGTGCGAGCGATGCTAACTGCGAGAATACCGCCCGCAGTGCGGCAAGATTCTCGGCGTAGGCCCCTTTGCGCGGCTTGCTCTGAACGAGCGCAACGCGCGCCGGGAGCGCCTCGTTATTGCCCTGCACCGACCGCACTCGCCCCGACTTTTTCGGCGCACTCTTCGGCAGGGTAGGTCCAGATCTCGGCGAGCGTCGGATGCAGGTGCGGGATCTTCGCAAACTGCTCCGCGGTCGCGTTGAAGTGCATCGCGACGATAACTTCGTGGATCAACTCCGAGGCTTCAGGGCCGATGCATGCCGCACCGAGAATGCGCCCGTCGTTCGGATCGGCGAGCATTTTCACAAAGCCGTCGGTCTTTCCGAGGCACATCGCCTTCCCGTGCTCGGCGAATGCGTAGGTTCCGGAAACGTAGGGCGTTCCGGCGCGTCGCAACTCTTTTTCGGAGGCTCCGGCAACGGCGATCTGCGGCTCGGTGAAGATGGTGTGCGAGCGTTGCAACCGATAGTCGGCGCGCTCCTCGCCACCCGAGAGGGCGTTGCGAGCGGCGATCTCGCCTTGATAGATCGCGATATGAACCAGCAAAAATTCACCGGTAACGTCGCCGACGGCGAATATCCGCGGATTAGTGGTTCGCATGCTAGCGTCAATCTCGATGCCGGTGACGGAATGCGCGGCGACGCCGGCTCGCTCGAGGTCGAGCCCTGCGATATTCGGCACCCGGCCCAGACAATAAAAAATCTCTTCTGCGTCGATATCGAGTCCGATACCATCGCGTTCCAACCGAAGAACTTTCCTGCCGCGCTCTTTGCGTAGCGACTGCATCCGCGAACGGACGTGCACCGCGATGCCTTCGTTCCGGAACGTCTCGGTAAGCGCCTCGCCGATATCGGTATCGGCGCCGGAGAGCAGGTGCTCGCCGCGGATGACGATCTGCGTGTGCGAGCCCATACGCGAGAGAAATTGTCCGAGCTCGCAACCGACGTATCCGCCGCCGAGAACGATCGCCGATTCGGGAATACGCTCGATCTCCAACACGGCATCGCTATCGAGGAATCCGGTCTCGACGAGTCCGGGAAGCGCCGGCGGCGCGATGTTACTCCCGGTCGCAATCACGAAGGCGTCGGCTTCGAGAATTTCGTCGCCGACCGCAAGCTCGCGATCGTTCAAAAAACGCGCCTGACCGCGGTGGAGCGGAAAGCGTTCGATACCGTCGATGCGATCGGCGGCGAACTCACCGACCAGCGCGCGTTTGCGCGCCGCGATATAGGGCATATCGATGCGAGGTTCTCCGGTAGTTATACCGAGCGCGACCGCACTCCGAATCGCCTGAACGCGATCGCTGCTCGCGAGCAACGCTTTGCTGGGCATGCAGCCGCGCAGGATGCAGAGGCCACCGAGCGGTCCGCGATCGACGATTCCGACGCTCGCTCCGAGATCGCGCGCGGTGCGCGCTGCGGCATAGCCGCCGCTGCCCGCGCCGATGACGACGAGATCGTAATGGCTCCGGGAGTTCATCTCCCGTTGCCGAGATGGTGCGTCGTCGAAACGAAGCGTACCGTGCCGCCCGCCTGAACGAGAATCGAGCGCGTCCGCGCGCGGTTTTCGTAGAAGCGAACGCCGTGAACGAGATCGCCGTCGGTAATTCCCGTAGCGCAGAACAACACATCGTCGCCCTTCACGAGGTCATCGATCTCGAGCACGCGATCGAGATCGCCGAATCCCATCGCCTGCGCGCGCGCCGCTTCTTGCGGGTTGCGCGGTTTCAGGCGCCCCATGAAATTCCCGCCGAGACATTTGATCGCCGCTGCGGCGAGGACGCCCTCCGGCGCTCCACCCGTTCCCATCGCTACATGGACCCCGGTCGTCTCGATGGCGGTTGCGATGCACGCATCGACATCTCCGTCGGAGATCAGCTTGATCCGCGCCCCCGCCGAACGCACCTGTTCGATCAGTTCGCCGTGGCGCGGCCGGTCGAGAATGACCACGCAGATATCGCCGATCGGTTTTTCAAGTGCACGCGCGACGGCCGCGAGATTCTCCTTGACCGTCGCGTCGATATGCACGTGCGGCGCCGCCTTCGGGCCGACCGCGAGTTTTGCCATGTACGAATCCGGGGCGTGCAAGAGCCCGCCGCGCGGTGCGATCGCCATCACCGCGATGGAATTGGGCAACCCGTTGGCGACCAGGTTCGTTCCCTCGACCGGATCGACGGCGATATCGACTGCGGGTCCGCCGCATCCGACCTCTTCGCCGATAAAGAGCATGGGAGCTTCGTCGCGCTCGCCTTCGCCGATAACGATCCGGCCGGAGATCTCCATCTCGCCGAGCGCGGCACGCATCGCCTCGACGGCGGCACCGTCGGCGATATCGCGTTCGCCGCGCCCCATCCAGTGCGAGGCCGCGAGCGCGGCGCGTTCGGTCACGGTGACGAAATCAAGCGAGGGCTTCATACGCGCCTGCATGGTTAGATCGTTCATCCGCCTCAGGCTACAAGGGAAGCGGAGTGAATCCTTTAACTTCCCCCGGCGTGTCCGTACGCCAACCCGTTGCCGCATCGCCCAGCGCTCATCCCGCCCACCGCGCCCTCGAAGGAGGCCTTCCTGCCCTCCTCGTCGTGACGCTATCGGGGGGAACCCTTGGCTTCTTCCTCTGGCAAAGTTGGGCCGCGCCGAGCCTCGGCCCGGCAATCGGCGAGATCGCCTTCATCGGATTGCCGCTCCTCGGTGCCGCGCTTTCGCTCGCGCTCTGGCTCGAGTACGCACGCTATTTCAGCGCACGTGCCGGCGTCACGTTTGCAAAATCACTCCGGCACGACGCGATCACGTGGGCGCCCTTTCTCTTGCTCTGGGCGACCTATATCGTGCCGCCGAATCTCGCGACCGGGTCGCGCTTGCTCGTGCTCGGCGCGATGCTCTTTGCCGTTCTAAAAGTCCTTATTGCGGCGCGCTTCAACCAAACCGTCCGAGAGGTCTTGCTCGATTTCGTCGCCACGCGAGCCGCAATTATCGTCATTGCCGAGCTCGCCGCCGTCATCATCGGCCAGCGCCCCGGGCAGCACGTCAGCGAATCCTCGCAACTACTGCTCGCGGTCTGGGGACGCTGGGATGCCGTCCACTATCTCGACATCGCAACGCGCGGCTATCAAGGCACGGAGATGGCGTTTTTCCCACTCTATCCCATGATGATTCGCGCGCTCGGCGTCCTCGTCGGCAACCACCTCGTCGCCGGACTCCTCATCTCGAACGCCTGTTTTTTCTTCGCGCTGCTGTTTCTTTATAAATTGCTCGAGCGAGAATTCGACCGCACCGTCGCTCGGCGCGCGATTTTCTACGTCTCGATCTTTCCCTCGGCGGTGTTTTTCTCGGCGGTATACACCGAGTCGCTCTTCTTCATGCTCACCGTCGCAACGTTCTTCTATCTCCGGCGCCGGCGCTGGCTTTTGGCCGGTGCGATCGGTTTTTTCGCCGCCATGACGCGCGTGGAAGGGATCTTGTTGCTCGTTCCCTTCGCCCTGGAGTGGTATGCGGTCTATCGCAACCGGCTCCTCGAAAACATTCGCTCGCTGCTGCCGGCGGCGTTGATCGGCGCCGGTCTCGCGCTCTATATGGCCTACCTCTGGGTCGTCACCGGCGATCCGCTCTTTTTCTCGCACGTTCAGGCGCACTGGAATCGCCACCTCGCCCCACCCTGGGTCAGCGTAACGAATTCGATTCTCGCTATCGCCCACGCGCACTCCGGGGCGGCGGTCGCAAATCAAGCCCTCGAACTGAGTTTCACCGCGCTCATGGTCGCCGTGCTGATTTTCGGATGGAAGCGCCTACGCCCGTCCTATATCGCCTATATGGCGCTCTCGGTACTGGTGCCGATGTCCACGTCGAGCCTCATGAGCATGCCGCGCTTCGCGCTCGTCCTCTTTCCCCTCTTCGCCATCCTCGCGCGTTGGGGGGACCGCCCGTGGGTCAACAACCTCATCCTCGCCTTTTCGCTCCCGTTGTTAGGGCTTTTCACCGTTCTCTTCGCCGATTGGTATTGGGTTGCATAGTATCGTTCAAAACGTCGCGAACCGGCGCGGCGTCCGTCAATTCACGAAGTTCGCGATCGTCGGCCTCTCCGGGACGATCCTCAATTTCATCCTCTTCACGCTGCTGCAGCGAGTCGTCCCCAATCACGACCAGGCGCTGCCGTATGCGATCATCTATTCGATTGCGTTCATGGCCGGCGGCGTCTCCAATTACGTGCTCAATCGCCGCTGGACGTTCCGATCCGAGGCGAACGCAGTCCGCGAAGGGGTACAGTTCCTCACCGTCTCCGCACTCGCACTGCTCGTCGGGCTCGGCGTCGCACCCTTGACCAAGCCGTTTTTCGGGAATCACTACGGGCACCGCACCTGGCTGGTCGGAACCATCGCCGGTATCTTCGTGAATTTTTTCGTCAATAAGTACTGGACGTTTCGGCACACGCGGTGAGGTCGTTCCGTTTTCTCCTCATCGCGGTCTGTATTTTCGGCGCGGCGTTACGACTGCACGGCATTCATAACCCGATTCTCGACCATCCGAATTGGCGGCAAGGCGACACGGCGAACATCGCGCGCAATTTCTATCGCCTCAACGGAAACATTCTCTATCCGCAGACCAACTACGACGGCCCGCCCCCGCATTACGTCGAATTGGAATTGCAGATCGTCCCCTATCTCGCCGCCTCGCTCTATCATTTTTTCGGCATCCATCCGATCTTCGGACGGCTGCTGACGCTGGGCTTCAGCGTCGCGACGATCGCCGTGCTCGGTCTCTTCGGGCGCTGGCTCTTCGACGATGCGCTCGCCGGGCTGGTCGCGGCGCTCGCCTACGCAATCTTCCCGGGAAGTATCTACTACGGGCGCACCTTTACGCCCGATGCGACGATGGTTTTTTTCCTCACCGCGGCACTCTACGCCGTCTCACGCCTGCTCCTCGAGGATCTCGCCGTCGAGCCGCGGCGGCTCGCGCGGGCGGCGGGGCTGACCACGCTCGCGCTCCTCGCCAAACCCGTCGCCCTCGCGGGGCTCCTCGGCGCGTTCGGGCCGCTCGTCGAACGGCTCCGCGCAAAGCATCCGATCCGCCCGACCGCGCTCGTCGTTCTCGCCTTCGTCCCGCTCGCGATTCTGGAGATGTACGATCACGCAGTGCGCGGGCACGCCCAATGGCTCTGGGCGAGCGCGATCGTTTCGAAGCACGTCATCCCGCATCTGCTCGCCTCGCTGAGTTCGCTCCACGGCTTTGCATGGCAGCTCAAACACGCGGCATACGGGCTCAATCTTTTTCGCGTGACGATGCTCGGAACGATCGGAAGCGTCGTCACGATCGCTTCGCTCTTCGCGCTCCCCCGCGTGCGGACGCGCTCGCGCCTTCTGCTTCCGCTCTGGTTTCTCGGAGCCGCGCTCTACACGTACGCCGTCATCGCCGTCGAACGCGTCGATTACTATCTCTTCTTGCTCCTCCCGGCATGCGCGCTCGCCATCGGCGCGGGCGCGATCTGGGTGCGCGATCGCCTCGGGAACGATCGCCGTGGAACCCTCGCGCTCGCCATCGGCGGCGCGCTACTCGGCGCGGCGATCCTCGTCGGCGGCCTCATGGCGATCGCCCCGTACTATCGCTATAGCAAAGTGGCCTACCGCAACGCGGTCGCACTCGATCGCGCCTTGCCGCGCAACGCCTTACCCGTGATCGCGCACTACGGCCCCGACATTTTTTACTATATGGATCGCTTCGGATGGGAGGAAGACCCGTACCTCTGGACGCCGTTCGACGAAGAGAGCGCGATCGCTAAAGGGTCGCGGTATTTTATCTCGATCGAAGACGCACGCTTTCGTAAAAATCTCGAACTCTGCGCGTGGATGTCACGCTTCCCGCTCCTCCACCTTCCGGGCGTCAGCTGGCCGGTCTATCACACCTCCCTCCGAGCGATTCTCCCGGGCGCGCACCGGCGATGGCGCGCATTTCGCCGCGCCGAGCGCGCCGGCAACGGCCGCGCCTTCCTCACGGCGCACGGCCTCTGCCTCCTCCAATCAGGGAAGGGGTAGGAGCGAGGCCCCTCCGAGGTTCGAAGAACTCACGCCGGCAGCGTTGGGAACCCCCGAACTCACCAACTGACGATACGCGATCAATCGATTGGTGTTCCGCGCGACATCGAGCTCCAATTCGTACGAGGCTTTGATCGCTGAGGTCAGATCGGCGGTATCGTAGGTGTACGAAAAGCGGTGCAAGTTACGCAGGATCGCCTTATTGGCGATATCGAGTTGCGTGTAGGCCTCTAAAATGCGTCGAGCCGCGCTCCGGTAAGTTGGATAATTCGAGCTGACGATGCTCTGCTTGAGGCTCGCGCTCTCGATCTCCGCGCGCAGTGCCTGCAAGCGAAGGTTCTTCGGCTCGATGCGCTCGGCTTCACGGATCGTTCCTAACGCTCCCTGGAGATCCCCGAGGGTGTACTGTTTGTGCGCTAAGTCGGCGGCGGCGGCGACGTATCCCGCGCGTACCGTCGCGTCGTGTGGATCGATCTTCAATGCGAGGCGATAGGAGAGCTCGGCGCCGCGCACGTCTCCGCGCGCGAGCGCGATGCGCCCTTGGTGGACGCGCGTCTGCGCGATCCACGATGCGACGGAGTGAGCGCAGCCGGCGAGTGCGAGCAGCGCTCCCACGAGTGCGAACGAACGAAGGCTAGAAGTGAACGTGGACGGCAAGGCGGGCTACCTCCTCGATCAAAAGCGCTGCAGGCACGAAGAGCAATTGCGAGAGTATCGTACCGAGAATCGCGGTCAGCGACAAGTAGAAGACCATCGAGCGCACCTCGCCGATGCTCCGCTTCCCGTGGATCGCTTGGTCGGTAATCATCGACGAGGTCGGATCGACGAAGAGCGTGAAGGCGATCGTACCGATCCCGTTGACGACTCCCGAGAGGCTAATTGCGGTGCGCGAGACCGCCGGATCGAGCACCGAGGCGAGAAACGCGCCCTGCACGCCGATCGCATAGACCGCCATAACGAGGATATTAAAGATCAGCATGCGGCGCGGCAATTGTCGCCACTTGAACGCGCGCAATTGCGCGAGCGTCGGCAAATGTTCCGCGCGCAACACTTCGAAGAAAATTCGCGGATGTAACAAGCGCGCGACGGCGTGCGGCACCGATCCACGCGCCTCGAACGAGGCGACGCCGCGGCGGAATAGGTAGGCGAACATCGGCAGGAAGAGCGCGAAGACGATCATCCCGAAGGTCCCAGCGAGCACGATCAACCGCAACTGCAGTTCGAAGGTATGTTGCCACGCGGCCAGCGTTGCGGGATCGTTCCGATAGTGAACGACCGCGTGCCCGGCGGTATCGGAGAGCGGGCCGATAAAAAACGCCGAGAAGAGATTCGCCAGTCGGCCGGTCGTCACGAAAAGATTGAAGAGCGAGATCGAGGTAGCGATCCGCTTGGTTTGAACGCCGGCGAGGCGAGCGGCATACGCACCGATCGTCACTCCCTGCACGATGAACGTAATCACCATCGCGCCCCAGAGCTTACCGGAGAACAGGTGCGGAAGTAGCGGGAAGTTATGCACCATGCGTTCCCCAGCCGATCTCGGCGGCGGTGGTAGGACCGACGAGTGCGAGAGTACGGCGCTGCGGAGCGAACGCCAAGTTCGCGATCTCGAGCACGCCCTCGGCGGTAACCGCGTCGATGCGCGCCTCGATCTCCTCTTGTGGAATCTCGCGCCCGTGAACGAGTTCCTGGCGCCCCAGGCGCATCATGCGACTTGAGGTACTCTCCAGCCCCAACGTCATGCTGCCTTTGAGGTGCTCCTTCGCGAGACGCAACTCTTCGGCAGCGACGGGGACGTTCGCAAGGCGATCGACCTCGTCGAGAATCGTATCGATGCAGGGCTGCGCGTTCTTCAGCGAGGTTCCGGCGTAGACCGCAAGGCATCCGGCCTCGCGATAGGTGCTGCCGTAGGCGGTGATGGTATAGACGAGGCCGCGCTTTTCGCGCACTTCCTGAAAGAGCCGACTCGACATGCCGCCGCCGAGAATCGTTTGCGCGACCGAGAGCGCGAAGCGACGCTCGTCGCGCGCGCTCACGCAGGCTCCGCCGAGAACGAGATGGACCTGCTCGATCTCTTTACTGCGACGGACGAGCGCGTTGCGAACCGGAGGCGCCGTTGCGGCCGGGAGCACCGCTTTCCCGCTCACCGAGCCGAGCGCGCGCTCGGCCAACGCGACGATTTCATCGTGATCGACGTTGCCGGCGGCGCAGAGCACGACGGCGTTGGGAGCGTAGTGAGCGGCGAGATGCGCGCGCAGATCGCTCGACTCGAGCGCTCCCACACTCTCGGGAAAACCGATCGTCGGCGCGCCGAGATCCGAGCCCTCCCAGAGTTGCTGCGAGAAGACTTCGTGAACGAGATCGTCGGGGGCGTCCTCGTACATTTTGATCTCTTCGAGAACGACGTTGCGCTCTTTGCGCAGCTCCTCGGGATCGAAGAGCGAGTGCGCGAGCATGTCGGAGAGCACGTCGATCGCCAACGGAACGTGTCGATCGATCACCTTGGCGTAATAACAGGTCGTCTCTTTATCCGTAAATGCATTGAGATCGCCGCCAACCGAATCGAGCGCCTCCGCAATTTCGCGTGCGCTGCGACGCTGCGTGCCCTTAAAGAGCATGTGTTCGACCATGTGCGAGATTCCGCGCAAGTGCGGAGCCTCGGCGCTCGACCCGACATCGACCCAAAGGCCGATGCTCGCCGATCGCACCGACGACATCGCCTCGGTAATGACGCGAACCCCGTTGGCGAGGACGGTCTTTTTACGCATGAGAGGTGCCCCGTGCGAGCGCGCGCGCGACCCAGTGGGGATCGACGACGATGCCCTCTCCGTCTTTCAGGCGCCCGGCGAGATGGGCGGCGCTCTCGCCGCGCCGCACGCTCAACGTCAACACGTCGCGTTCGGTCGGCATCGCCTTATCGCCGGAGACGATCGTTCCCGGCGCTACCGGTATCGGAACGACGATCCAGCAATCGACTTCGCGAATTTCAGGCGAGACCGCAAATGCATTCTCCACTACGGAGAGCAGTTCTCGATCGAGCATCGTTTTACTCACCGGACCGTGAAATTTTTCTCCTGAAAACCGAAGCCCAACATAGGCGCGCTTCCCGAGCCCGGAGGCGCGTATCTCTAAAAGCTGGACCGGCAGCACGTGGGTAAAGAGGCGCTCGCCGATCGCGACGGCGAAGGCGCGCCGATTCCCCCGCGCGCGCGCCACCGCATCGATCTGCACGATCGACGGGCGCACGACTTTCGCCGCGAGTGCCGGAGCCGCGAGCGCCGACGCGAGGACGAGGGCGAGTCCCACATGCCCGGCGTTAGTACGAGGCGGCAACGTAGGCTCGTACCTTGGCGGGCTCCCCACACGCGACGCAGACGCGTTCGTCGCCATCTAACGGCCGCAGAACGCGGGTCGTCGCCGAACATTCCGCCTTGATGTGCGCCTCGCACTCCGAGCGATCGCACCAGGCGATATCGATCATTCCGACGCGCGCGCGCGCCGCTTCGTAGAACGCCTCGCGCTCGGTGATGCGAACGATATGCGCGTCGAGCGCATCCTTCGCTTGCCGATAGAGCGACTCCTGAACCTGCTCGAGGGAGCGACGCAGCTCGCTTTCGAGGGCCTCGGCGGAGACGCTGCGCGAACGCTCGGCGACACCTTTTTCGAGATCGCGCCGAACGAGAACGACGCTGCCCGCGTCGACATCGCGCGGCCCGATCTCGATGCGTACCGGAACGCCGCGCATCTCCCACTCCGCATATTTCCAGCCCGGCGATTGGTCGCGATCGTCGACGCGGACGCGCATGCCGCTGCGTTTGAGCGCTGCAGCGAGCTCGCGAGCGCGATCGACCGCGCGCCGGTCTTCACCGCGCACGATCGGAATGAAGACCGCCTCGATCGGCGCGAGCTTCGGCGGAACGCGCAACCCGCGGTCGTCGCCGTGCGCCATAATCATCGCCCCGAGCATGCGCCACGAGACGCCCCACGAGGTGGTATAGGCGTGTTTGATCGCGCCGTCGGCATCGGTGAACTGAATGTTGAAGGCGCGCGAAAAATTCTGCCCGAGATCGTGCGAGGTTCCGGATTGCAACGCCTTGCCGTCGGGCATCAGGGCCTCGATGCTATAGGTCTCGATGGCACCCGGAAAACGTTCGCTCGCGCTCTTCGGTCCGGAGAGAACCGGGAGCGCCGCGACGTTGCGGGCGAACTCTTCGTAAACACCGAGCATTTTCAAGGTCTCTTCGCGCGCTTCTTCGGCGGTCGCGTGAGCGGTGTGCCCCTCTTGCCAGAGAAACTCCATCGTGCGCAGGAACGGTCGCGTCGCTTTCTCCCAACGTACGACGTTCGCCCATTGATTGATGAGGATCGGTAGATCGCGATAGGATTCGACCCACTGCGCGTACATCGTCCCGATCGTTACCTCCGAGGTGGGGCGAATCGCGAGCCGTTCGGTGAGTTTTTCTCCGCCTCCGTGCGTCACCCAGGCAACCTCGGGCGCGAATCCTTCGACGTGCTCCGCTTCTTTGGTGAGCAGACTCTCGGGAATCAACAGCGGAAAATAGGCGTTTTCGTGACCGGTCGCCTTAAAGCGCGCGTCGAGTTCGCGCTGGAGATTCTCCCAGAGTCCGTAGCCGTACGGGCGCAAGACGACGCAGCCGCGTACCGGCGCGTAGGAGATGAGTTCGGCCTTCAGGCAGACCGCAGTGTACCAAGCCGAAAGATCTTCGGATTTTGGCGGGATCGATTTGGGGAGCGCGACGGGAGCTTCGGACATAAGCGCACCGGGTTCGCTCGATTTGGCGGGGCCGCCTGCGCGTGGACGCGAAGCCGAGCGAACGATGCCCAAACTTACCCGTATTTATACGCGCACCGGCGATGACGGTAGTACCGGGCTCGTCGGGGGCCAGCGAATCGCGAAGAACAGCCTCCGCATCGAGACCTACGGCACCGTCGACGAACTTTCGAGCGCGGTCGGCCTCGCCCGCACCGAGATGCGCCCGCTGCTCGCCACGCACGAGCGCGCCCGGCGCCTCGACGCCTGGCTCGACTGGGTGCAGGACGCCCTCTTCAATCTCGGAAGCGATCTCGCGACCTTACCGGCCAACCGCTGGGAAGGTATGCCGCTTACCTCTGCGGATGACGTGGCGGCGCTCGAACGCGCGATCGACGAAGCGCAGCGCGATCTCGAACCGCTGGCAAATTTCATTCACCCCGGCGGCTCGCCGACCGGAGCTTTTCTCCACCTCGCACGAACGGTCTGCCGACGCGCAGAGCGCTTGCTCGTTACCCTGCGCGCCGAGGAGGAAGGGCTCTCGATCGAAACCCTCCATTTTCTCAATCGTCT
>JAJYHP010000170.1 GCA_021784715.1 bacterium | reverse complement strand
CGTTTCTCATCGCCGCGGGATCGAGCGCGCTCACGCTTGGGGTTCCCAATTCCCCCGGTGTAACCGCAGGGACCGCCGCCGATACGATCGTCCTTCCCTATAACGATATCGAAGCGGTTCGCGCCGCCTTCGCCGAGCGCGGTAAAGAGATTGCGGCGATCATCGTCGAGCCCTACGTCGGCAATATGGGCTTCATCGCGCCGCGCCCCGAATTTCTGCCGGGCCTGCGCGCGATCTGCGACGCGCATGGATCGTTGTTGATCTTCGACGAAGTGATGACCGGTTTTCGCATCGCGCGCGGCGGCGCGCAGGAGCGGCTCGGCATCCGCCCCGATATCACGACGCTGGGCAAAGTGATCGGCGGCGGCCTACCGGTCGGGGCGTTCGGCGGACGCGCGGACGTTATGTCCCAGCTCACCCCCGACGGGAAGATCTTTCACGCGGGCACGCTCTCGGGAAATCCGCTCGCGATGGCCGCCGGCTTGGCGACGCTGCGGGCGGTTCGCGACGACGGGACGCTCTACGAACGTTTGGAGATTCTCGCGCGTTTGTTTATCGAAGGTATGCGCGAACTCTTTGCCAAGTACGGGCGCCCGTTCACCGGCGGCTACGCCGGGTCGATGTTCGGTTTTTACTTTACCGACGAACCCGTCTTCGATCTCGACGGCGCGATGCGCGCCGATACCAAGGCGTACGCGGCATTTTTCCACGCGATGGCCGAGCGCGGCGTCTATCTCGCCCCCTCGCAATTCGAGGCGGGCTTCCTTTCCACCGCGCATACGACGCACGAAATCGAGCAAACGTTACATGCGGCCGACGAAGCGCTCGCTTCGATGGAAGCCGAGTAGCCGCCGATGCCGATTCTCTGTATCGGGCTCTCGCACCACACGGCGCCGGTGAGCGTGCGCGAGAGCCACGCGTTCCCAACCTCGCGCATGACCGAAGCGCTGCAGATGCTACACGGCTACGATGCGGTCAACGAAGCGGTCATGTTGCAGACCTGCGGCCGCCTCGAGATTTATGCCGAAGTCGATGAATTCGAACGCGGCGCCGAGCAGATCAAAACCTTCCTCACGCAATTTCGTCACGGCACCATCGATTTCGATCTCGAATCGTATCTCTACACGCATTTGGGGCGAGAGGCGGTCGACCATCTCCTGCGCGTGACCACCGGCCTCGATTCGATGTTGATCGGCGAGGCCGAGATTCTCGGCCAGGTCAAGAGCGCGTACCTCCACGCACAACGCGCCGGCGCCTGCGGCAGCAGCATGCACAAACTCTTTCGCGAAGCGTTGAACGCGGGAAAGGCCGCACGGACGCAAACGACGATCGGCGAAGAATCTGCGAGCGTGGCGACCGCCGCGGTGGATTCTATCGAAGCGCGCATGGGTTCGCTCGAGGATCGCTGCGCCGCCGTCATCGGCGCGGGCGCGATGGGGCGCAGCGCCGCGCGGCGCCTGCGCGGCCGCGGCGTCGGCACGTTGTTGGTCGCCAACCGCACGCACACGCGCGCGCAAGAACTCGTCGGCGAACTCGGATCGGGAATCGCCCACGATTTGCGCGAGATCGTCTCGATTCTCGAAGCGGCCGACGTCGTCATCAGTTCGACCGAAGCGAGTACCTTCGTGCTCACGACCGCCGACGTCGCCGAAGCGATGTCGCGGCGCCCCGAGCGCCCGCTCCTCATTCTCGATATCGCCGTACCGCGCGACAGCGATCCCGATATCGGCGATATCGAGGGCGTGACGCTTTTAGATATCGACGCGCTGAAGTCGGTCGTCGACGACCGCTTGGAGCGCCGTCGCCAAGCGATCCCGCAGGTCGAAGAGATCATCGTCGAATACCTCGAGCGGTTCCGCACGTGGTATCAAGCACGCACCACGGTGCCGACGATCGCGGCCCTTACCGAACGCGCGGAGGCGATTCGCACGGCGGAGATCGAGCGGCTCTTCGCGCGCCTGCCCGATCTCACGCCGCGGGAACGGATGCTCATCGTCGGCTCGTCGTTGACGATTCTGTCGAAACTCTTGCACCCGGCGGTGACGACGATTCGCGAAAAAGCCGGGAGCGACCGCAGCGAGGCGCTCGCGTTCACGCGCCTGCTCGACGAACTGTTTTCGCTCGACGGCGCGCACAATGGCCGGCTTCGTTAGTCTCATCGGCGCCGGCCCCGGCGATCCCGGATTGCTCACGCTTCATGCCGCGCGCGCGCTCCGCGAAGCGGAGGTCTTGCTCTACGACGCGCTCGCTTCGGATGCGGTGATCGCACTCGCATCTCCGACTTGCGAACGCACCTTCGTCGGGAAACGCGGCGGGAACCATGCGATGCCGCAGGAGCGAATCGAGGAACTGATGATCGAGCGCGCGCGCGAAGGCAAACGCGTCGTGCGATTGAAGGGCGGCGATCCGCTCGTCTTCGGGCGCGGCGGTGAAGAGGCGCAACGCCTTCACGCCGCGGGAATTCCCTTCGAAATCGTTCCCGGCATCAGCTCGGCGATCGCCGCGCCGGCCTACGCCGGCATCCCGGTCACGCATCGCGATTGCAACGTCGCGTTTACGGTCGCGACGGGTCACGAAGATCCGACCAAGGCCGAAAATACGCTGGATTGGGCGAAACTCGCCGACCCGCACCGCACGCTCGTCTTGCTCATGGCGATGGGAAATCTCGCCGAGATCGCAACGCGCTTGTGCGAGAACGGGCTCGCGGCCGAGACTCCGGCCGCCGTTATCGAAAACGGGACGCGCCCCTCGCAACGGACCGTCACCGGGACGTTGGCGACGATCGCCGAGAAAGCGAAGGGCGCCGGCCTCGCCGCACCCGCAATTTTCATCGTCGGCGAAGTGGTGCGATTGCGCGACGAACTCCGTTGGTTCGACCGCTCGCCGCTCTTCGGCAAGCGTTTGCTTTTGACGCGCCCCGCCGAGCAGTCCGAAGAGTTTGCGGCGCGCGCGCTCGCACGCGGAATCGAACCGATCCTCGCGCCGACCATCGAGATCGAAGCGCCCGACGATCCCACCCCGGCGAACGACGCGGTCGAGAGCCTCGACGGCTACGCGTGGGTGCTCTTTACCTCGCGGAACGGCGTCGACGCCTGCTTCGCTCGCTTGCACGCACTCGGACGGGACGCTCGCGCCTTCGGGCACGCGCGCGTTGCGGCGATCGGTGCGAAGACCGCGGAGCGTCTCGCGGCGTACGGCGTACGCGCCGATCTCGTGCCGAAAACCTACGTCGCCGAGGAACTCGCGGCCGAGCTGCTCCATCGCGCGAAGGCGGAGTCGCGAATTCTGCTCTTTCGAGCCCAAGAAGCTCGCGACGTTCTTCCCAGCGTACTCGCCGCCGAAGGGATGCGGGTCGACGACGTTGCGGCATATCGCACGCGCTTCGCGCGCGATCCGCAGTTTGCCGAAAAAGCCGCGCGCGCGGAGATGATTGCCTTCACGAGTGCCTCTACGGTGCGCGGATACATCGAACAATTCCCCAGTGAGGCGGCGGCGTTGGAGAGCGCCCGCGGGAAGATCCTCGGGGCGATCGGCCCGATCGCCGCCGACGCGGCACGCGCGTTGGGTTTCCACGTCGATCTCGTTGCCGACATCGCGACGACCGACGCGCTGCTCGACGCCTTCGAAACGTTCTTCACGGCAAAAAAATGAAATCGCGCGCGCTCACGCGCGGCGGCACCATCGCAGCCGCGTTCGTCGGCGCGGCCGCGTTGCTCGGGTTCCATCTCATCGGAGCGCTCGTACTCTTCGCGTTCTTTCTGCCGTCGGTCGCATTATCGAGACTGCCGCACCCGCACCCGGAGCGACTTCGCGATATCGATAAGCAGGGCGCGCGCGACGCATGGCAGGTCGTTGCGAACGGAGGCGTCGCTAGCGTTGCGGCGATCGTGGCGTTCCTCGTTCCGCAAACGCACGCGTCCGCCGCAGCGGCCTTCGTCGGCGCTTTCGCAGCGGCATCGGCCGATACGTGGGGAACCGAGATCGGCACGCGCTTCGGCAAGAACGCGCGCTCGATTCTCACCTTTCGAGGCGAAGCGGACGGACTTTCGGGAGGCATCACGGCGGTGGGAACGCTGGCGGAGATCGCCGGAGCGTTCGTCGTGGCGGCGAGCGCGGCGTTCTTTTCGTTCGTACCGCTCGTCGCCGGAACCCTCGGCGGAATCGCCGGCGCGTTTGCCGATTCGTACATCGGAGCGAGCGTTCAGGAACGACGCTATTGCGCGAGCTGCGCGCGAGCCTGCGAGAGCGACCCGCATGCGTGCGGCGCGCCGACGCAACTCGTGCGCGGCGCGCGCGGCTTTCGCAACGATGCGGTGAATTTCAGCGCGACGTTGGTGGGCGCGCTGACGGGCCTCGCCCTCTTCGCGATCGCTCCGCGCTATTTTCCGTAGGTTTTGCGCAAGTACGCGATGATGGCGTCGTCATCGTCGGCGATCTTCACGTCGCCGTCGACGAGCGACGGGATGCCCGTTCTGCCGAAAATCTCTTTCACCGCGACGCGTTCGCCGTGGTTTCGCGGCACGTTGACGACGCGATAATCGAGCAACAGGTCGGTCAAAACCCCACGCACGCGGGCGCAGTAGCCACACCACTCGGCTTGGTACAGGACGATATCGGTCGCGATCATAGGGAGGGAATCCGCGAAAGCCCGCGCCGCCCCTGCTGCCGGGAGCATTCTCTCAAGCGCCCGTCGAATGTCGCAGGAGCTCCAGCCGGACTTTCGATGATGCTCGAACGCAACGACGACCGACGGCGACGGACGAGCGCGGCACTCGGCGCTTCGCTCGCGCTCCACCTCGTGCTTCTCGCCTTCATCCCTTCGCTCGTCGCCGTCCGCTCGCGGCGCCCCAGCGTTGCGACGCTCTCGTTCGCCCGTATCGCGCGCATCGAGTTGGCGCGCTCGCCGCGATCGCCGCAGCCGCGCCGCCGGCTACCACAGCGCCATCCCCCGCAACGCCTCGCGACGCCGGCACCGCTGCACCCCAAACCGACGAAACCCCGCCCCACGCACCCGATTCCCCGGTCGGAGCCTCCCGCACCGCTCGTCGCCGTCGCCGCCGCGGCAGCTTCGCCAAGCCCTCTTCCGAGCGCGATCGCGAGCCCGAGCCCGAGCCCGGGACCCGAGGCGACCGCGAGCTCCGCTCCGATGCAAATCGCCAGCACGGAGCACCTCGACCGCGGAGGCTATCTGCCCTTCGGAGCGCGCCAGGCGGAGCCGGTGATCGACGCACGCACCGCGCGTCGCCTTCGCGCCCTCGGTCTTCACGCGACGATGACGGTGCGCGTCGACGGCAACGGCCGCGTGCTCGCGCTCTCGTTCGCCCCGCCGGTCGACGCGGCGAGCCGGACGCGCGTGCTCGCGCTCCTCGCCGTCGCTTCGTGGGATCCAGCGGTCTGCGGCGGCGGGATCCCCTGCACCGGCGAAACGACGATTCGGTTGTAGGGCGCACGGCCCCACGCCGAGGGCGGCCGGTGTCAGCCCGGGTAGCCGCCCGCAGGCGGCGTATCGAGGGCGGGTTGTCAGCCCGAGTAGCCGCCCGCAGGCGGCGTATCGAGGGCGGGTTGTCAGCCCGAGTAGCCGCCGCAGGCGGCGTATCGAGGGCGGGTTCCGGCGCCTCGATACGGCGCTTGCAGCGCCTACTCGGCGTGACAACTCCGGTACTCGGCGCGACAACGCAGCCCGCGACCGATGTCAGCCCGAGTAGCCGCCCGCAGGCGGCGTATCGAGGGCGGTTTGTCAGCCCGAGTAGCCGCCCGCAGGCGGCGTATCGAGGGCGGGTTCCGGCGCCTCGATACGGCGCTTGCAGCGCCTACTCGGCGTGACAACTCCGGTACTCGGCGCTTGCAGCGCCTACTCGGCGTGACAGATCCGCCTCTGGCGAAAATGCCGCTACAAAATCGACTGTCCGAGCGCCGAGCAGATAAGCCCGACCGCGAGCGCCGCCGTCTGATTGCGATGGTCGAGGATCGGATTGATCTCGACCATCTCGAGCGAACCGACCTGCCCGCTCGCCGCAAGCATCTCCATAATTAAGTGCGCTTCGCGGAAACTCAAACCGCCCTTCACGGTGGTACCGGTTCCGGGCGCTTCGCTTGGATCGATACCGTCCATATCGAACGAGATGTGAATCGGCCCGGCCAACCCGGCAATTGCAATCGCTTCATCCATAATGCGCGAGATGCCGAGCCGATCGACGTCGGTCATCGTGAACGCGCGCACGCCCGACTCGCGCAAGTTTCTCTTTTCCACGGCATCGACGTCGCGCAGGCCGATCTGCACCGTCCGCGCGCGGTCGGCGTAGCCGTTTTCCAGAGCGAACCAGAGCGGCATGCCGTGAACGTTTCCGGTCGGCGAGGTTTTCGGGCTATTGATATCGCTATGCGCGTCGATCCACACGATTCCCGGCGCAGCATCGCGCGCGCGCGTCAGCCCCGCGAGCGTGCCCATCGCAATGGAATGGTCGCCGCCGAGTACAATCGGAAAACTCTTTTCGGCGAGAATCCGTTCGACGATTCCGGCGAGCTCGGCACAGACGGCTTCAATCGTATCGAGGTATTTCGCGTGGGTATCGCTCACCGCCAACGATTCGCGGATCGGCACGTGCAGATTTCCGCGGTCCTCTATCTGTGCGACGCCGATAGCGCGCAATTTCTCGTGCAGGCGTGCGTATCGAACCGCCGATGGCCCCATGTCGACGCCGCGGCGGCTAGCGCCTAAATCCATCGGGACGCCGACGATATCGACGCGTTCGCGCATCGCTCGCTCCGCGGCGATCATAATGCCTCCTTTGCGGCGTTCTTCCGCACGGCGCGCAGCCCGCCGGCCACGAGCCCATAGAGCGCTCGAATCGGCGCGCGCACGGGAGCGAGCGGCCCGTCGATATAGCCGTCGTCGAAATCGAGCATCCACGTCAGCGGCCGAAAAACCGGCGGGAGCGGTCGGCTCGTCCAGCGCCGCGCGCGCGCGACGCCCTCGGGGAAGCGCGCTTCGAGTGCCGCGAGGACCGCAGCGTCGTCGGGCGCGGATTTCACGATCTGCGTGAACGTCGGATAATCGGTTCCCAGAATGCGCAGGAGATTTTCGTCCCCGGGGCTCTGCCCGTACAGGTAACTACCGAGGCGCCCGGCGAGCGCGGCCCGTGCCTTGTCGATGATGCGCGGCAACCAGCGAATGCCGCCGAGCTCGTCGCTCCATCGGCGCGGGGGAGCGAGCGTCAGGTCGATCGTTTCCATATCGCTCCTCGCTTCTCGACGCAGGCGCGCGCCTCCGTCCGTCGTAGCAGGGCAACGAATGAGAATCCTCGCTCGCGCGCTCTCGGCCTGCGCCCTCGCGGCACTCGTCGTTGCGTGCGCGCCGAGCACGGAGCGGGGGCGCGGCCTCTCGCTGGGGATGGTCACCGATATCGGCGGACTCGGCGATAAATCGTTTAACGATTCGGCGTATCGCGGACTACTATTCGCGCACCGCACGCTCGGAGCGCGCATCTCGGTGTTGCAATCGCGCTCCGCAGCCGATTACCAACCCAATCTCGAAGCGCTCGCCAACGAGCGCTTTTCGGTGATCTATGCGATCGGTTTCCTCATGAGTAAGGACCTCGACCAAATCGCGCGCGACCATCCGCACACCCACTTCGCGATCGTCGATGCGGTCGTCGACGAACCGAACGTCGTTTCGATCACCTTCCGCGAGCAGGACGGTTCGTTTCTCGCCGGGGCGCTCGCCGCGATGATGAGCGCGACGAAGCACATCGCCTTTCTCGGCGGTCAAGATATCCCGCTGCTGCATAAATTCGAAGCCGGGTATATCGCCGGCGCGCGCGAGATCGATCCGAGTATAAAAGTCGACGCGAAATACATCGGCAGTTTCGACGACGTCGCCGCTGGCAAAGAACTCGCCGACGTCGAACTGAACGACGGCGCCGACATTCTGTATGCCGCCGCCGGAAAGGCCGGAATGGGGGCGATCGAAGCCGTGCAAACGCGCCCCGGCGCGTATGCGATCGGCGTCGATTCGAACCAAGACGGCCTCGCCCCGGGGAAAGTCCTCACTTCGGTGGTGAAACGCGTCAACGTTGCGGTCTTCGACGTAGCGAAGGCCTATCGGGACGGCAAACCCATGCACGGACACGTGGTCTTCGGTTTGCGCGAGGGCGGCGTCTCGCTGACGCATTTCAAATACACGCGTGCGAAGATCGGGCCCGCACGCCTCGCGCGCTTGGCGCGCATCCGGGCCGCGATCGTCGACGGACGCATCGTTCCGCCGGCGACGCTCCGCGCGCTCGCGGCGTTCAAACCGGTGGCGCTCTGAACGGCTCGCTGCGCCTTCGCGGCATCTCGAAGCGCTACGACCGCTTGCAGGTGCTCGACGACGTCGATCTCACTTGCGAGGCCGGCGAAATCCACGCCTTGGTCGGCGAAAACGGAGCCGGGAAATCGACGCTCGCCGCGATCGCGGCGGGTGAAATTGCCGCAGACGCCGGAACGATCGAACGGAGCGGGCGTATCGGCCTCGTGCACCAACACTTCGCGCTCATCGACCGTTTGCGCGTGTGGGAGAACGTCGTTCTCGGGCACGAACCGCAGCGCGGAGGCACGATCGATCGCGGCGCGGCGCGCGCGTTCGTGCGCGAGCTCGGGGAACGATACGGCCTCGAGGTCGATCCGGAGGCGGTGGTCGAAACGCTTCCCGTCGGCATCCGCCAGCGCGTCGAACTCTTGCGCGAGCTCGCGCGCGACCCCGGCATTCTGATTCTCGACGAACCGACTGCTGCGCTCTCGCCGAGCGAAGTGGAGCGACTCTTCGGAACGATCGCGCTGTTGACGCAACGCGGCGTCGGCGTTCTCGTCATCACGCACAAACTCGACGAAGTGTTCGCGCACGCCCGGCGCGTTACGGTCCTGCGGCGCGGCCGCGTGGTGGAGGAACGGCCGATCTCCGCGACCACGCGCGAACAGGTCGCGCGCGCGATGATCGGCGGGGAGATCCCCGCAATTCCCGAGCGCGAACCGACTCACGGGGCGATCGCCGTGCGGGTGAGCGGCCTCGCCGTTCCGGGAGCGATCGAGAACCTCTCGTTACAGATCGCCGCCGGCGAGATCCTCGGCGTAGCCGGCGTGGAGGGAAACGGGCAGAGCGCGCTCGCCGACGCTCTCGCTGGTTTAACCGCGTATCGCGGCACGATCGAACGCCCGCACTCCATCGGGGTCATCCCGCAAGATCGCTTGCTCGAAGCGGTGATCCCGAATTGGTCGTTGCTCGAAAATGTAATGCTCGGGCGCGAACGTACGACGAGCGCCAAAGCCTCGTGGCGCATCGACCGCGCCGCGGCGCGCGCGCAGTGCGCGGCGATCGTCGAACGCTTCGACGTCCGTGCCGCGAGTATCGACGCGACGTTATCGACGCTCTCGGGCGGGAACCAACAGAAGCTCGTCGTCGGGCGCGCGCTCGTCGACAACCCGGCGTTCGTTATCGCCTACAATCCGACGCGCGGCATCGATATCGGCGCAACCGCGACGGTCCACACCGAGTTGCTCGCGGCCCGCAATCGCGGCGCTGCGATCTTGCTGATCTCCTTCGAACTCGACGAACTCTTCGCACTCTCCGATCGCATTTTGGTGATGACGCGAGGAGCGTTGCGCGGCGAGTTCTCCGAACGTCGTTTCGATCGCGAAGCGATCGGACGATTGATGGTGAGCGCGTGAACCGCGAGAGCGCGAAAGCACTCGCGATCGGTACCCTCGGCGTCGCCGCAGCGATGTCGCTCGCGATGGTCGCTTCGCACGTCTCGCCGATCGTCGGGTTCAACGCCTTCTTTTACGGCGCGTTCGGCGGCAAGCAAGAGATCGCCGAGACGCTCGCGAGTACGACGGCGCTGCTCTTTCCCGCACTCGGCATCGCGATCGCTTTTCGCGCCGGGCTGTTCAACATCGGTGCGGAGGGACAACTGCTCATCGGCGGGCTGCTCGCGGGCTGGATCGGGACGCGAATCGACGTACCGCCGGCGATCGCCATCGCGGCGATCTTCCTCGCCGGCGCGATCGGCGGCGCGCTCTGGGGTGCGATTGCCGGATGGTTGAAAGCGGCGCGCGATGCCAACGAAGTGATCTCGACGCTCATGCTCAATTTCATTGCCGCATCGCTCGCACTCTATCTCGTCACCGGGCCGTTGCGCGCCCCCGATGCAGCGGGCCCCGAACTCTCGCTCCTCCCGCATGCCTACTGGCTTCCGACGCTGCTCTCGCATACGCGCGCCACGATCGCGTTGCCGATCGCGCTGCTTGCGGCATTCGCGCTGCGTTACGTGCTCGATTCGACGTGGTTCGGTTATCGTTTACGCGCCGCGGGCGAAGCGCCCGAAGCGGCGCGGCGCGCCGGAATATCGTTGCCGCGCGTCGCGCTCTGGGCGATGGCGTGGTCGGGAGCGCTCGCGGGCATGGGCGGAGCGGCGCTCGTTGCAGGCGAGCTGCACCGTTTTAACACGCAGCTCTCTCCAGGCTACGGATTCATCGCCATCGCCGTCGCGCTCGTCGGCGGCCTCGAACCGCTGACGATCTGCATTGCGGCGCTCGCGTTCGGCGCGCTGGAATCGGGCGGCCTCGCCTTGCAGGCGGCGGCCGCCGTTCCGAAGGATGCAATCCACGTGATCGAAGGTTTGCTGGTCTTCGCACTCGCGGCGCGGCGCTATCTCGGCGCGCGGGGAGCGGGCGCACGATGACGCTCTCGCTCGTCCTCTCGCTCCTCGCGCTCGCATTGGTTCGCGGAACGCCGATTCTGCTTGCGGCGCTCGGAGGCGTTCTCTCCGAACGCGCCGGTATCGTCAATATTGCGTTGGAAGGTGAGATGACCGCCGGCGCATTTGCCGCGGCGCTGCTCTCGTACTTCACGCGCGACCCGTGGATCGGTGCGATCGGCGGCGTTGCAGTCGGCGCGGCGGTGGGATTCGCGCTCGGCTTCGCCGCAACGCGGTGGCGCGTCGATCAAATCGTCGCGGGGATGGGCATCAACCTCATCTGCACCGGCGGAGCGGCGTTCGGCTTGATTTACGTCTTCAATCAAGCGGGCGTCACGCCGCAGGTCCCGGCGATCAATCAAGCGCTCTGGCCGATGGTCGTGCTGGGCATCGCGCTCGCCGCGGCGTTGCAGTGGGCGATCGCGCGCACGCCTATCGGCCTGCGCTTGCGTGCCTGCGGCGAAAATCCGCACGCCGCTCGCGCGGCCGGTATCGACCCGCTCGCCGTTCGGCTCTACGCCAGCGCGATCGCGGGCGGGCTCGCCGGGCTCGGCGGCGTCTTTCTCGCGCTCGGCGAACTCAATCTCTATTCCGACGGCATGATCGCCGGGCGCGGGTTCATCGCCCTCGCCGCCGTAATCTTTGGAAGGTGGACGCCGATCGGGGCCGCCGGCGTTGCACTGATTTTCGGTCTGCTCGAAGCATTGCAGTTCGCGCTTCAGGGAAATATCGCATGGCTGCCGAGCGATTTTCTCCAAGCGTTGCCCTATATCGCCGCACTCCTTGCGTTGCTCGGTGCGAGCGGACGCTACCGCCCACCCGCCGCCGAAGGGAAACCCTATCCATGATGTATCCGCGCATCTTTATCGTCGCCGCCCTCGCCGCATCGCTCGCCTGGATCGGCGCGTCTCCCTGCGCCGCCGCGATCCCACCGCCGATGCGCGGGCTACGCGACTCCCTTCGTTCGCTCGCACGATCGAGCGACGCCAACGTCGGCATCGCCGTCGAAGATCTCGCGACAGGCGCGGTCACGGGATACAATCTCAACCGTTCGATGCCCGCAGCATCGACGATAAAAATTCCCGTGATGATCGAAGTCTTCCGGCAGATGGCGCGCGGGCGCTTTTCCCTGACGCACGTCATGCATCTACGCGCCGGAGATCGCGATTACGGCTCCGGCGATCTCGCGTACGCGCCGCTCGGAGCCTCGGTCACCGTCAAAGAGCTCCTTTCCAAAATGATCGACATCAGCGATAACACCGCCGCGAATATGTTGATTCGGCTCGTCGGCCGACGACGTATCAACGCGGCGATGCGAGCCTATGGGTGCCACCACACCTACCTTCGGACGGCGATCCGCACCGACGTTTCCTCGGTCGAAACGAACTTGCGCACGACGCCGCTCGATATGCTGACGTTATTGGTTCGCATGGCGCACGGGAAGCTGGTCGACACATGGTCCTCGCACGCCATGCTCGAGATCCTCGCCCATCAAGAGATCGATACGTTGCTTCCCGAACCGCTCCCCGACGGCACGACGATCGCCCATAAAACCGGTTCGTTACACGACGTCATGGCCGACGTCGGTATCGTCTACGAACCCGGAGCGCCCTTTGCCATCGCGGCGATGACCAGCGGTTTGCCCGACCCGCAACTCGGACGCGATATCGTGCGCCGTGCATCGTTGCTGAGTTTCAACGCGATGGCCGAACTCGCCGAAGTGCGCGCGTCGTTGGGGCTTCCCAACCGGCTCGCCGATATCATCACTCCCGCCGCGATTCCCGAAGCGCCCGACGTGCGCTACTGGACGGGCCAGGCACTCGCCGCCGGCAGCGGCGGATAGCGCGAGTCGTTCTCGGTGCGATTGCGCGACGTCGCCATCTTCATTCTCGATGTCGAGACGACCGGTATCGATCCCAAGAAAAGCCACCTCTGCGAGATCGGCATCGAACGGTGGTTACCGCCCGCGTATTCCGGGCCGATCGACCGCATGAAATGGTCGAGTTTGGTACGCCCTCCTCGCCCCATTCCGCCTGCGGCGTCGGCGATCCACGGCATTTACGACGCCGACGTCCGCGACGCTCCGTCGCCCGCGGAGGCGCTCGCGACGTTCCACGCATTGGTGCCCGCCGGCTCGCTGGTCGTCGCGCACAACATGGCGTTCGACGGAGCGTTCGTCGATCTCGACGGGCGCCATCGGGCGTGCACGCTCCGGCTCGCACAACGCTTGTGGCCGAATGCGCCGTCGCACAAAAACTCCGAACTCGCGGCCTGGCTCGGCGTAGACGTGGGGAACGAGCCCCTCCATCGTGCGGCGGCCGACGTCGCGGTGACCGGCGGAATCTTTCATCGCATTCTCGTGCGGTTCGCCGAACTGGAAGGTGGCGCGCCGACGCTCGAGCAGATTTGCCGCTTGTCCTCGCCCGACGAGCCGGTCGAGCGCTTGCCCTTCGGGAAATATCGCGGCGAGCTTCTCAGCGCCGTACCGATCGACTATCTGCGCTACGCGCGCGACACGTGGCACGATGTCGAACGCGGCATCCGCACGGCGATCCTCGCCGAGATTGAACGCCGCTCGTAGGAAGCTACGCCGTGCGATCTCCGTAGGTCGGCACGATCCAGCCGCGGTAGCGCGACATTCATCGTCGGAAATCTCGCAGCGGATAATGCGTTATTGGTATTTATTAGAACATAGTCACTGGATCGAACAGCGTTAGATCAAACACTCCAAATTCCTGGAAAGCTCTACACCGCGAATGACACTTGCAACCTCGCCCTCAAAAAGCAGGCCAATTGGAAAAGCATATTTATGGTTGCGGGACCGTCTTATAGGGTTTCGTCCGGTTGCCCCAAGTGTTCGTTTTTTCTGGGAACGCGGCATAACTTCGGGGCACACGTCATCGATCATAAACACACAGGGAACTTTACGGCATTTTTTTTGATGCGTAATAAAGTTCGTACGGGTCTTCCCCGTTCTCGTAATATGCATAAGATGAGTCTGATGCTATGTTTAAGACTCCATATAGGCCAACGCTGTCAGTACACGGCCCATATAATGCGTTAAAAACGACAAACCGCTTCGTTCGCGAATTGTTCAATGTAAGAAAGACAAACCGTAAGGCTTTGCTGCGAGTTTTCTTAAGCAATACATTAACAATGCTTTCTTGTGCAGGCGATAAAATCGGGACATTCGGCTTACCAATACTACGAACGCTATAATTTTTCGGCGGCAGAGCGTAATTGCCCAACAACCCTCTTCTTCTTTCACCTGCATTCGGAGCGAAATAGCCGCTGCACCGTACACCCGGCCAGCCAGGGTCGCGCTCGTAGCAGCTGAAACCAGGATTTACGTTAAGATACGTGGTGCAGCGAACACCGTTAGGTGTAATCCTGTTTTCGCGAACCGATCGCTGCGTTGGCTGCTTTTCTTGCGACGCACCTCCGCACGAAGTGGTGCAGATGAGTGTGGTGAAAAGAACAAAAAAAATGTTCCGCCCCCACAACACTGAACCGGCATTCCCCATATGGCCGTCCTTTTCTAGCGCCGGCCGGATGATTCCGGCCAATTTCCGCACGCTTGACAGGCTGATCCATCGCCTTTTCACGTCGTGAGGCTCGCGCAGCCCCGACAAGCCCCGCTCTGCGCAAAACAGACGTAAATTTTCGGTTGTGTTGCCCCGTATCGACGCTGGCCGGGCGCTGGTGTCGTCGCCAAGAGCGGCGATTATCACGACGATGGCGGCGAACAACCTGCGTGGGATCGCGGCCTCCGCCACCAGAAAGGCGAGGTTCCGACAATAGAGGACGACCTTCGCGTCGATCTTGATCAGCTTCTCGCTCCGCGTCGTCAACGACCGCTCTGTGAGCGCCTCTGGAATCGCCAACGTTTGGAGGAAGTTACCGATGTTGCACACCAGTTACAGACGAGTCGCGTTGGCATCGCAGGAGCAACACGAAAACCGTGTACCTTTCAACGTGCCCTTCCATTCGTTATTGTCCCGCTCTTCCATACAACTTTTGCTCTAGAAGACAAGGCGCGGGAACAATTACCCGGGATGCCACTCTACCTTGGCGACGCCCCGGCGGAGACGCGCGCGAGTCGCCGTCGGGTAATTGAAGAATCTTGCCGAGCGGTTACCTTTCCGGGACGTCGCTTACCTCAATTATCCTAGGGCGCGAACGTCGGCACGATCCAGCTGCGGTAGCGCGGCTCGCGCCCGCGCACCGCGCGTTCGTAAATTTCCATAATCTGCCGCGCGATCGGACCCAAGGTTCCGTCGCCGACGCGACGCCCGTCGATCGACGATGCATGCACGAGCCCGGCTGCACTTCCACTAAAGAAGACTTCGTCGGCGGCGTAGAGCTCGCCGCGATCGATCGAGCGCTCGATAACCTTTAGGCCCAACATCTCCGAAGCGATTTGCATCACCGCGCGCCGCGTGCAACCCTCCAAGACGTTCTGCGAGGGATCCGGCGTGTAGAGCGCTCCGTGGCGGACCATGAAAATGTTCTCCGCCGAACCTTCGGCGACGTGCCCGTCGTGCGAGAGCATGATCGCTTCGTCGTAGCCGTTGAGCACCGCTTCGCTCTTGGCGAGCGCAGAATTAACGTAGAGCCCGGTGAGTTTTCCACGCGGCGGCGCCATCGCATCGTCGACGCGACGCCACGAACTCACGCACGCCTTCAGCCCTACCGAGGCGTCGAAATACTTCGTAAACGGTAACGCAATCATCGCGAAGCTCGCCGGAACGCCGTGCAGGCGAACGCCGATATCTTCTGCAGATTTGAAAATACACGGCCGGATATAGACGTCGGTTTCAAAATGGTTCCTGCGGCAAAGATCGACCGTAATATCGATCAATTCGTCGACGCTATGCGGCAACTCCATCAGCAAAATCTTTGCCGAGTTGTAGAGCCGTTCGTAATGCTCGCGAAGGAGCAGGAGATAGAGCTCGCGATCCTCGGGCACCCAGAAGCCGCGGATCCCTTCAAAACACCCGGTGCCGTACTGTAGGCCGTGCGTCAGCAGGCCGACCTTTGCATCGTTGTAGTTCGAGAAGGCTCCATCACGGTAAACCGTGAGCTTCGAAAGATCGACCGACATGTACGACTCCGGTATAGCGACGCGAGAAAATAATTATTCTCTGCTTCGCTCAGGCGGAACGCGCATCCCGTCTACCGAAAACGATGCTACCTATGTGGTACCGCGCGATCCTCGCCGCAGCGTTCTTCGGGCTCGCTTGCACGGCGGCGGCGCCCCCCGCTCGCCATCGCCTGCCCAACGGTTGGCACCTGCACCCCGTCGGCACCGGCGTTCCCGTCGGCACGATGCCACAGGGAATCGCGCTCTCGCCGGGCGGGAAACGGATTGCCGTTCTCGACGCGGGCGCGGCGCCGGCCTCCCTTCGCGTACTCGACGCGCGCACGCTCCGCACGCAGACGATCGTGAAACTTCCCGACGGCTTCGGCAGCCCGATCTGGCTCGATGGCGAGCACCTGCTCGTGGCGGGTGGAAAGCGCGACGATATCGAGCGCGTCGATCTTCGCGATCGGCGCGTCGTCGGCATCGACGACATCGGACGTGGGAGTTGGTGCGCGGGCATAGCGCTCTCCACACATCGCACGC
>JAJYHP010000174.1 GCA_021784715.1 bacterium | reverse complement strand
AGATTCGTGCGATCGGGCAGCGGGCTGCGGACGCATGCTTGCAGGCGAAAGAGCCGCTCGGCAAATGCTTCGAGCGTACCGAGTTCGATGCGCCCGTCGAGCGAAACGCGTTGCGTTCCCTGCTCGAAGATCTCGAGATCTTCCAACTCGCTCTCATGGGAAAACGTGAACGCAACGTCGTGAGCGGCCGCTGCGCCGGCGTTGACGACCGAGAGCTCCGCTTCGATGCGGTCGCCGGGACGCACGGAACCGAGACCGATGCGCTTGAGGCGATTGCGACGCGGAACGAAGTGCGGCTGCGCCGCGATCGTAAAGCGCCGTTCGAAGTAACGTTCGCCGATCGCCGCCGAGGGCGACCACGAGACGCGCGCCCCGAGGCTGAGTTCTCGCCCATTGAGTTGCGGTGAGGCGAGAACGAAATCGACCGCGACTTCCGTCGACTCGCCGGCATCGAGTGCGCCGATCTCCATGCGTAGCTGCTCGCGTTTGCGTTCGCGCACCGGCACTCCGTCGATATGCGTGCTCCCGCGAACGATCGTCAGCCCGGCATCGGCAGCGAGCGCGACCTCGACGCGTTCGGCGCGCGCGCTCCCATCGTTGCGCAGGGAGAGGATAGCGTGCAGCCGTTGACCGGGGCGAATCTCCCCCGACGTAGGTTCGACCCGCAACGCGTTGCGCTCGCCGGAGAAATCGGGTGCCGACGCGAGCACGAGGACGCTCTCGGGAAGATCGAAGACCGAGCTCTCCTGCGATGCGACACGCGTTTGAAAACGTATCGTCGTACCGTCGGGGAGCGGAGACTCGATGCGAACGCGATACTGGAGTATCGCCGTCGCACCCGCGGCGAGCGATCGAGCGATGACCGGGGCGTAAAAACGATCGAAGCTGCGGCCGCGCTCGCCTTCGAGCTCGCGTCCGTCGATGCGAACCGAGCCCGGTACATACTGCGCGTTCTCGGGAATGGGCGCGAGCACGACGACGTCGTGTGCGCTCGATGCGCCGGCGTTGTGGACGCGCACCGTCACGAGCGCCTCGCCGCCGGGGACGGCGGCGCCGCGTGCTTCGACGCTCGCGAGCGTACCCGCGTTGTGGAGGTTCGGTTTGCTGCGCGCGATCAGCCGGACGACGTTCGATCCGACCGGCTCGAGTTCGAGGCTAGCGACCGCTGCCTGGATCTCCACCGTACTGCCGTTTTCGATCGCCCCTGCGACGCTGTAGCAGAGCTCGATCCTGCGGCGCTGCCCCGGAGCGATGTCGCCGATCGGGGCGCCGGCATGGGCGAGCAGCGGCGAACTCCCCTGTTCGTCGTCGAGAAGCACGCCGTCGAGCGTCCCCGAGCCGACCAGATAGAGCAGCCCCTCGGGAAGGTTCAGACGCACGCGGACCCCGGTCGCCGGAGCGCCGCCGTGGTTGGTAAAAGTGAAGGCCGCGCGCACCGTCATCCCAGGTTCCAACTCGCGTTCGGGCGAAACGTCGAGCGTTCGAAGCCCCTCGGGTAACGTCGGCGATCCCGGAGCGAAGATTTCCGCGAGGGTGCGCATGACGCCGCGTAGCTTCGCCGTGCAGAAAGGATCTCCGTTTACGATGATTGCCTCAAAAGAACAGCGTACCGCCAAAGCGCTCGGCCGCCTCGGCGCCGAAAACGCATTCCAGGTCCTCGCGCGAGCGCGCGAAATCGAAGCGACCGGAAAACGCGTCGTCCACATGGAGATCGGCGAGCCCGACTTCGACACGCCCGAACATATCAAACGCGCGGCCGCCGAAGCGCTGAACGCCGGCTACACGCATTATTCGCCCTCGGCGGGCGTCATGGAATTGCGCGATTGTATCGCCGATTTCGTTTCGCGTTTCCGCGGCCTCACGCCGGCCTATACGCCGGCGAACGTCACCATCGGCCCGGGGCTCAAACCGATCGTTTGGAATCTGCTTTCGGCGCTGCTCGATCCCGGTGACGAATTTATGTATTTTGACCCGGCGTACCCGGCGTACGCCTCGGCCGCGAGTTACCTCGAAGCGAAGGTCGTTGCGATTCCGCTTCAGGAATCGCGCAACTGGCGGATGGATCTCGACGAACTCGAACGGCGCGCGAGCGATAACACGAAAGTGCTGCTGATCAATTCGCCGCATAACCCGACCGGCGGCGTGTTGACGCGCGGCGACCTGGAGCGCATCGCCGAGATTGCGATTCGCCACGACATTCTCGTCATCGCCGACGAGATCTACTCGCGCAACTTCTACCTCGACACGCCGTATCTCTCGATCGCGACGCTTCCGGGAATGCGCGAGCGCACCGTCATCCTCGACGGTTTCTCGAAAGCCTACGCGATGACGGGGTGGCGGCTCGGATACGCGGTCGGCCCCGAAAAGATCATCAATGCGACGACGCTCTTTAATAACAACACCTTCAGCTGCGTGACGACGTTCGTGCAGATGGCGGGAATCGCGGCGCTCACCGGCCCCGAAGAGCCCGTGCGCGAGATGAACGAGATGTTCCGCAGGCGGCGCGATAAGATCGTCGCCGGGCTCAACGAGATTCCCGGTTTCTCGTGCAAGATGCCAGAAGGCGCCTTCTACGCATTTGCCAACGTGCAGCAGATCACGCACGACGACCGGAAACTCGCCGCGTACTTACTCGAGAACGCGGGCGTCGCGTTGACCGGCGGTGCTGCATTCGGAAAAGCCGGCGAAGGCTATCTCCGCTTCAGCTACGCGGCGTCGCTGGAAGATATCGATTACGCGCTCGCACAGATCAAGGCGGCGCTCCCGAGCTTCAAGGCGTAGGCATCGAGTGCTCGACGCCGTCAACCCGGTCGAAATCCTCCTCGCCGTCCTAGTGGCGAGCATGGTGATGCGGACGACTTCTTCTCAGAGGATACTCCGCCTCGCGATGCTCTGGCTCTTCCTTGTCGTCATCGCTCACGGCATACTCGTCGTCGAGCGTGCTTTACCGAGTGGATGGATGTGGAAACTCGCCGAGGTTGCTCCGGCGATTCTCCTCTGGGCGATCTCGATGCTGCGTCGTGAACCGCAGCGCTTCGGCGCCTATCCGTGGGCTCGCGGTAGTAATGCTGGTGGAAACCCGTGATCTTTATTCAGGCGCTCATCTCGATTGCGTGGATCACCATTGCACTGCGTACCGAGAGGAGCGCGCCGTTCCTACGAGCGGCGTGGATCCTCTTTGCCCTCGCGCTCGGCGACCTCGCCCTTGCGAGACTCTCCGCGTTTCGGGTACCCGGCATTCTGCGAACCGGGGATTTCATTGCCACGATCCTGTTTATCGCGCTCGCAATCGTCGCCTATGTCTACTCCCGCATTCGCAACGAGCCGCAGAAAGCGCGCCGCTGGCTCTGGGATCGCTCGTACGCCGAATAACAGGACCTAGAGCAACTTCATCGCGCGTTTGACGTCGGCGATGACGTCGGCCGCAATGGCGCGCGTGCGCGCGGTCCCTTCGGCGATAATGCGCTCCACTTCGCCCGGGTCGCTGCGAAAGAGACGGTACCGTTCGCGCACCGGCGCGAGATAGGCGTTAAGCGCTTCGGCAAACGCCGTTTTGTCGGCGACGCAACCGAGAGCGCCGCTCCGGCATTCGCTCGCGATCCGTTCGAGTTCGGCTGCGGGCACCAATTTCCATAGCGCGAAGACCGGACAGATCTCGGGGTGACCGGGATCGCCTTTGCGCAATTTCAGCGGGTCGGTAAACATCGTGCGGATGCGCTGCGTCGTCGTTGCTTCGTCGTCGGCGATGAGGATTGCGTTGTCGTAGCTCTTGCTCATTTTGCGCCCGTCGGTCCCCGGTACTTCAGGGAATTCCGAGAGCGTCGGCTGCGGTTCGACGAGCACCTCCGCGCCATCACCGTAGAGATAGTTGAAACGACGAACGACCTCGCGACCGAATTCGAGGTGCGCGACTTGGTCGCGCCCCACCGGAACGCGTTCGCCGCGCACGACGGCAATATCGCAGAGCTGCAACAAGGGATAGCCGAGAAATCCATAGGTCGCAATCTCGGCGCCGAGCGCTTCGATCTGCCCTTTGTGAGTCGGCACGCGTTCGAGCCACGAAACCGGCGTCACCATCGAGAGCAAGACGTGCAGTTCGGAGATCTCCGGCACGGCGCTCTGTAAAAAAATCGTCGCCTTCTGTGGGTCGACGCCGGCCGCGAGCCACACGGCAACCATCTCGTTACGTTCGTCGCGAATGCTCTGCGGATTTTCAAACCCGGTCGTATACGCGTGCAGATCGGCGACCTCGTAGAAGGCCTCTGCGCTATCGCAAAAATCGCGCCATTGCGTCAGCACGCCGACGAGATGACCGAGATGGAGCCCGCCGGTCGGGCGCATGCCCGACATCACGCGCGGTTTTCGTTCCAATGCCATCGTTCGTTTCTACCTTGCCGCCGCTGCGAACGTCAATGCGTTATACCGCTTCGCCGAGACGCGCGCGCACCAACGCACGCGCGGAGCGAAGTGCATCCCCGATGGAGGCGCCGTCGGCGAGCGCGGCGGCGAGACCGAACGCCAGCGTACAGCCCGTTCCGCGATGCTTTCCCGGTATCCGCGATCCGGAGAGCGTTTCGGAGCGTATGCGATCGCGAGCGCGCTCGACGAGCACGTCGCGTGGATCGCCGTCGAGGTGTCCGCCGGTGAGCACCACCGCGCAGACGCCGAGGGCGAGCAACGCCCGCGCCGCTTCGTCCATCTCGTCGCGCGCCACCGATCGCCCTCCGAGAAGCGCGCCGGCCTCGGCGAGATTCGGCGTCACGATCGCATTCTCGAGCCGCAATAGCCGCTCGCGCAGCGCTTCGAGCGTTCCCGCCGAGACGAGCGCTCCACCCGGCGAGGCGGCGAGCACGGGATCGATGACGGCGTAGAGCCGCGGATGCGCTTCGATGCACTCCGCGACGAGCGCGACGTGCTCGGCGCTCGGCAGTGCGCCGACGCGAATCGCCGAAATATGCGGCCACGGCAGGCAGGCGAGTTGCGCGCGCACGGTGGCAAGATCGACGGCGTGCAGCGCGCGAACGCCATCGCCGTTCTGCGCGCTCACCGCGGCGACGACCGTGAAAACCTCGTTGCCGGTACGCGCGCCCAACTGAATGTCGAGCCCGAGCCCGGCGATGTTCCACGGGTGGGTCGTGCCGATGCTGAGGACCGCTTTCACGCTGCCGCCTCCCATGCCGCAACGAAGCGGCGTGCGGCATCGAGCGGGTCGGCACTCGCGGCGAGCGCGGAGATCGTCGCCGCCATCGTCGCGCCGCTCGCGCGCACGCTCGCAAGCCGCTCGGAGGTAATGCCGCCGATCGCGCAGATCGGCAGCGTCGTCGCGTCGACGACCGCGCGGAGGCCGTCGAGGCCGATCGGATCGCCGGCGTCGGGCTTACTCGCGGTCGCGAAGACCGCGCCGACGCCGAGATAATCGACGGCGCGCACGTCGATGGCGCGCGCTTCGTCGGGTAGCCCGATCGAGAGACCGAGGATCGCTTCGGGCCAGAGCGCGCGCACTCGCGCCGGCTCTTCGAAGCCGTCGTCCCCGGGGCCGAGGTGGACGCCGTCGCAGCCCGCCGCTCGTGCGGCCCGCCAATCGTCGTTGCCGATCGCGAGCGCGCCGCGCGATTGCACGCGCTCGCAGAACGCCCGCAATCGCTCCGGATCGAGGCCTTCTTTCGCTCGATACTGCACGATCCGTATTCCCGTGGCGAGCACCGCCTCGACGATACGTTCGGCGCCGGGCGTCTCGTTGACGATCGCGTAGGGCCCGCGCAGCAACGCGCGTGCGTCGGCTCGATTCACGGTTTGTTTTTTACCGAACGTAGACGCAGCCAGAGCACGACGTTGGCCGCAACGTAGAGGACGAACACGCCGATGACGGCAAACGCGAGCAGGCGTTGGCCGCGTTGGAGCGCGAGGGGAACGAGAAACCCGAAGCAGAGCACCGCGCCCATCGCCAGCGAGAGCGCGCGCGTGAATGGAAAGAGCGGCCCGGGACCGGAGTTCATGCGTACACCTGCGGTCCTAGGCGTCCAATAAGAGGTCGCCGAGACGCATCAGCTCCTCGTCGTCGGAAAAGCGCAGTTCGATGCGCCCGCCTTTTCCGGAGCGGACGATCCGCGCGGCGGTTCCGAATCGGCGTTCTAACCCTTCGACGAACGCACGCTCGTCGGCATCGAGTTCGCGCGCCGTTGGTTCGCTGCGCCGCGAGGTTGGGGCAGCAGTTTCGCGCACGAGTTCTTCGATCGCGCGGACCGAGAGCTGTTCGTCGGCGACGCGTCGCGCCAGCGCGAGACGTTTGGCGGCCGGAACGGCAAGCAACGCGCGCGCGTGCCCGGCGCTAATGCGACGCTCGACGAGCATCGCTTTTATCTCGTCGTCGAGCGTCAACAATCGCAGTGCGTTTGCGATCGCGGGGCGGCTTTTGCCGATGCGAACGGCGAGTTGTTCTTGCGTGAACGAATACTCGTCGATGAGGTGCGCGAAGCCGTACGCTTCTTCAAGCGGATTGAGATCTTCACGTTGCAAGTTCTCGACTATGGCGACTTCGATCGATTCGACGTCGTTGCTCGCGCGCACGATCGCCGGAATGCCGCTTTTTTTAGCGAGCGCGCTCGCGCGCCAGCGCCGTTCGCCTGCAATGATCTCGAAGCGTTCGCCGCGCGCGCGCACGATAATGGGGACGAGTACGCCGTACTGTTCGATCGATGCGGCGAGTTCGGCGAGTGCGTTGCTGTCGAAATGCTTGCGGGGCTGCGCGGCGTTGGGCGAGACGCGGTCGATGGGAATCTCGCGCACGACGTCGCCGGAGATCTCGGGGGTCGATGCGGTCGGGCGCACCGGCGTCGGCGCGACCCCGGCATCGCCGAGGAGGGCGGTGAGCCCGCGGCCGAGCCCGCGCTTGGGCGCGCTCACGCGCCTGCCTTCGCGCGCACGCCGATCTCTTGCGCGAGCGCGATATACGCCTGCGCGCCGCGGCTTTTAATGTCGAAAAGAATCGCCGGCTGCCCGTACGAGGGCGCCTCGCTCAAACGAATATTCCGCGGAATCTGCGTTTTGTACATTTGTTCGGGGAAGTATTTTTCGAGTTCGTCGATCACTTCGCTCGCCAATCGCGTCCGCCCGTCGAACATCGTGACGAGAACGCCGCTCACGTGTAAATTCGGATTGAGCGCTTCGCGCACTTTGTGAACGACGGCCGTCAACTGCGTCAAACCTTCGAGCGCGTAGAACTCCGCTTGCACCGGAATGACGATCTCTTCGGCGGCAGTGAGCGCATTGATCGTCAGTAAACCCAGCGAGGGCGGGCAATCGATGAGGACGTAGTCGTACCGCGAAGCGATCGGTTGCAGCGCGGCGCGCAGGCGCGTTTCGCGAGAGAGTGCGGAGACGAGCTCGATCTCCGCGCCGGCGAGATTGAGCGTCGCAGGAAGCAATTCGAGCTGCGCGATGTCGGTGGGAACGAGCGCGTCGTCGATGCGCGCATCGCCGAGTAAAACGCTGTAGGTGTCGGCGCGGAGTTTGCTTTTCTCGATACCGAAGCCGGTGGTGGTGTTGCCTTGCGGGTCGCAATCGATGACGAGAACGCGCTGCCCTTCCAACGCGAGGGCCGCACCGAGATTGACGGCGGTCGTCGATTTTCCGACGCCGCCTTTCTGATTGACCAACGCGATGATACGACTCAGGGAAATCTCCTTAAATGTTTCACGTGAAACCTTGGCTGCCGTCTTCGAGTTTTGCCGATGAAAGATACTCCTCAAGCAACGCGAGGAGCGAATCACGCTCGTTATGCCCGGGTTCTTCGGTAACCTTCTCGAGGAGAAGCGCGAGCGCCGCCCCTACTCTCTTATCACCTCGAAACGCGGCGTTGACAAGCCCCCGAGCTCGCATTGCCTCGATGACTTCTGCGCCGTCGATCGCCAGATCGCGAACGCCGAGCGGCGGCTTTTTCGCAAGCTCGGCATGAACGCGCGCCTCGAAGCGCTCGTTGGAGTCGTCGCGCTTGGGGAGGCCCGACCCGACGATATCGGCGTGCCGGAGCGCGAATTGCCGCTCGAGACGATCGGCCCCGACGCGGCGGATAAAGCGCCGCAGCGCAGGCTCGCTGAGGTCGGGATCGGCAACGTACATGTGATTGCGCACCAAGGCTTCGACCTCGTCGATCACCTCACTGGAGAAGCGTGTGCGGTGAAGCAACGAGCGTGCAAGATCGCCACCGACCTGCTCGTGCCGATAGAAGTGCGGCCCCTCTTTGGTTCGTGGTTTTCCCGCGTCATGCAAGAGGGCGGCAAGGCGCAGAACGAGATCTCCGGCCGGCGCGGCATCGAGGGTGGCGTAATTATGATCGAGCACATCGAAAGCGTGCCACTCGTTCTGCTCGACACCGCGACCCTCGATCACTTCAGGGAAGAGCACCGCCAAGACGCCCGTCTCCTCGAGTAATCGCAGCCCTACCGAGGGCTTTTCCGCGAGCACGAGGAGCTTCTGGAACTCGTCCATGACGCGTTCCCCCGAGATCGTTGCGGCGAGGGGAGCGGCTTCGCGCATCGCCTGCCGGGCCGCTTCGCTCACCGAGAAATCAAAACGGGCCGCGAACTGCGCCGCCCGGAGCATCCGCAGGGGGTCCTCACGGAAGGCGGCCGGTGCGATGATGTCGATCCGTCGGGCGGCGATATCGGCAACTCCGCCGAATGGGTCGACCAACGAACCGCCGGGAAGAGCGCGCGCGATCGCGTTCATGCGGAAATCCCGGCGCCCGAGATCCTCCTCGAGGCTGACGCCGAGCCCGCTCTCGATATCGAAGGCGCGATGTCCGACCCCAGTCGAGCGCTCTCGCCGCGGAGGCGCGATGTCCACGCTCTCCCCGTGCAGCGTCAGCTTGAGAACGGCAAAACTCTCGCCGACAAGATCGATGCGCCCCAGGGCCCTGAGCCGATCCTCGATCTCCGCGAACGAAAGACCGGTCACGACGTAATCGAAGTCCTTCGGTTCCGAGGCCGCGCCGAGGCGCAGTTCGTCGCGAACCCGCCCGCCAACAGAGAAAAGCGTCCCCGGTGGAAGCGCATCGGCGAGCAACCGGTCTATGGGGTGCAGCGGCATCGGCTCCATTCTACCCCGCTTCGATGGCCCCGACGAGTATTTTCAAAGGGATTGTTTCTCGTGAAACAACACGCGGGCCCGATTTGCGCAGCCTCTCTGTCAGTCCGAGCAGCGCGAAGCGCGTATCGAGAGCAGCGTGCCCCTGATACGGTAGACTCGGGTTGACAATCTCGCACGACGAGCGGGGGGCCGTGCAATGTGAGCGCCCGGCTCGCACGGGTCGGCGCACGAGCGCCCCTCGGAGCGACTCTCGATCCGCTCATCTCGCGATTTACTCGGGAGCGAAGGCTGCAAGCACCTCGGGCAAGCCTTCCCGCACGACGAGCGCGGCGCCGGCGGTGTACCCAGCGAGCGGCGTCCGCGGTGCACCCGACGAGCGTTTAAGCGAGCGGCGAGGAGCCTGACCTTGCTTGTCCGAGACGCGAGCGCCTAGCGAGGAGCGGTGCACCGTGGACGCCCGTTCGCGCATCCTGAAGCGCCCCTCTATACGGTGGCTGCGCCACCTACTCGGGGTGACAGTCCCGCTCGACGAGCGCGGCGCCTGCGGTGTACCCGACGAGCGGGTTGCGAGGCGCGGTGCGCCGTGGGCGCCCGCTCGCGCGTCCTGGAGCGCCCCCTCGATACGGTGGCTGCGCCACCTACTCGGGGTGACAGTCCCGCTCGACGAGCGCGGCGCCTGCGGTAACCCAGCGAGCGGGGCCTGCGGTGTACCCGACGAGCGTTTAAGCGAGCGGCGAGGACCCTGACCTTGCTTGTCCGAGCCGCGAGCGCCTAGCGAGGAGCGGTGCACCGCGGGCCCCGCTCGCACGGGCGCCGCTCGCAGGGGATCCGCTCGCGTAGATCGCGCGACCGCCGCTCACGATTCCCGGTGTTTCTCGTGAAACATCGCGCGCGATCGACGTGTGCCTTGAGACCCGTGCGCCGCAGTCACCCGAGAACGGCGCCGGGGCGCTATCGGCAGAGCGGCCTACTCTCCGGAATACCGGTGCGACGCGGGAATCGGCTCGGCGTCGGGCGCCGCTTGAGCAGCCGAACGATCCGGCGATCCCCATCGAGCAAAACATCCGCGAGCGGCTCCGCACCGAGAACCAGCGCCGCGTCGGCGATCCCGGCCGCCTCGCCCTCCTCGGCGCGCCCGCGCGGCAACAACGCTACGCCGCCGACGCGGAGGAACGGAATCAGGTATTCGGCGACCGTCGTTGCCGAGGAGACAGCGCGAGCAACGGCTCGGTCGTATTGCTCGCGTAAGCGCAGATCGCGCCCAAGTACCTCGGCCCGACCGCAGAAAACCTCGGCGGTTGCACCGAATGCCGCGATCTGCTCGCGAAGAAAGCCGCATTTCTTCGCGTTTGACTCGAGGAAGTCGACCCGAGCGCCGGCGAGCAAGAGCGGGATCCCCGGAAAGCCGCCCCCGGAGCCGACATCGATCGTTCGGCCCTCGATCTCGGGAAGCAGGGTCAGCGCATCGAGCAGATGCGGCAGCAGCGCGGCCGGGTTCTTCGCCCCGGTGAGATTGAAACGTCGGTTCGCCTCCAGCAGCGCGGCGCCGTAAGCGCTGAGGGAGCTCCGCAGCGATTCGTCGAGCGCCGATCCGCCAAGCAATCCGTAGAGCTCGTCGCGCTCGCTCATCGCGACGCTCCGAGCGAGGATTCTTCACGGCGCTGCAAGTGGAGCGAGAGAATCGCGATATCGGCGGGCGCGACACCGGGGATCCGCCCCGCCGCCCCGAGCGTCCGCGGCCGCTGTCGGTGCAGCTTCTCCCGCGCCTCGGTCGAGAGCGCCCCGACGCGTTCGTAGGCAAAATCCGCCGGAATAATAAGCCGCTCGCGGCGTGCCGCCTGCGCAACGGCCTGCTCCTCGCGCTTCACGTAACCCTCCAGCTTGATCTCGATCTCGGCTCGCTCGGCGATCTCTCCCACAAGCCCCTCCGGTAGCCACGATCGCAGGTCGCCGACGTGAATTTGCGGGCGACGAAGGGCTTCGGCGATGGTGGGAGCGCCCTGAAAGCGCTCCTCCCCGATCTCCCGTACCGGGAGGCGCTGATGCTCGGCATTGGCGATCTCGCGATCCAAGGCGGAAATCTCCGTGCGATAAGCGATCCATTGTTCGTCGTCAACTAATCCATTTTCGCGCCCGCGCGGCGTCAGTCGGCGGTCGGCGTTATCGTGGCGCAACAGCACCCGGTGCTCTGCTCGCGAGGTCATCATCCGATAGGGTTCATCGACCCCTTTCCCCACCAGATCGTCGACGAGCACGCCGATATAGCCCTCGGAGCGCGCGATCCGCAGCGCCTCGCGCCCGCGCGCCGCGAGCGCGGCGTTCGCCCCGGCGACGAGCCCTTGCGCGGCCGCCTCTTCGTAGCCGGAGGTTCCATTGAGTTGCCCGCAGTGATAGAGGCCGGCGATACGCCGCGTCTGCAGCGTGTCGTCCAACTCCGTCGGCGCGACCATGTCGTATTCGACGGCATATCCCGCGCGCAACATCGCGCAGCGTTCCATACCCGGTAAACTCTGCAGCATCGCGATCTGCACCTCGGCGGGCAGCGAGGTCGAGAAGCCGCCGACGTAGAGCGTCGGCTCCTCCCAACCCTCGGGTTCGATAAACAGTTGATGCGTCGGATTGTGTGCGAACTTTACGACTTTATCTTCGATCGACGGGCAATAGCGCGGCCCGATTCCGCGAATTAAATCCAGCCCGTAGAGCGGCGAACGATGCAGGTTCTCGCGCACGAGCGCGTGCGTGCGTTCGTTGGTGTCGATCAAATAACACGGCAACTGCTCGCCGACGAAGCGCGCTTCGCTACGCCGCGAAAACAACAACGGGGTCGGGCTCGGTTCTTGCACGCGCATCGCATCGTAATCAACGGTATTGCGATCGACGCGCGGCGGCGTCCCCGTCTTTAGGCGCTGCATCGAAAACCCGAACTCGCGCAGTGCCTGCGAGAGTCCGATCGACGGCGCTTCGGCAAATCGTCCGCCGGGCTGTACCTCTTCGCCGCGGAAGAGCTTTCCGCCTAAAAACGTTCCGGTTGCCAAGACGACGCGGCGCGCGTAAAACGCGCGTCCATCCGCACAACGGACGCCGCGCACCTCGCCCGCCACGGCGATCAACGCCTCGACCATCGCCGCTTCGATCTGCAACGCGGGTAAACGTTGCAACAAATGCAACGCCGCGCGATTGTACGACGGCTTGTCCATCAATTGCCGCAACGCGCGCACCGCCGGCCCTTTGCTCTCATTAAGAAACCGCGAGTGCAGGCTGCACGAATCGGCGAGCAGCCCCATCGCGCCGCCGAGTGCGTCGATCTCGCGCACCAATTGACCTTTCGCGCTTCCACCGATCGAGGGATTGCAGGGCAGCGTGCAGATGCGCGCCGGATCTCCCGTCAGTAACAGCGTCGGCACGCCCATCTTCGCAGAGGCATGCGCCGCTTCGACGCCGGCGTGCCCTCCGCCGACGACGATGACGCCCGCATCGTCGCTACGCATCGCTTCCATCGTTATTTTCCGATACAGAAGCGGGCGAAGATACTCGCGAGCATCTCTTCGCTCGCCTCGGCGGGCGAGAGTTGGGCTAGCGCCGCATCGACGAGTCGCAGATCGTTGCCGGCCAGATCGAGCGGCTCGCCGGCGGCGAGGGCGGCGCGCGCCGATCGCAACGCATCGAGTGCGCGAGCGACGGCGTCGAACTGTCCACCGAACGCGAGATGCGCGCGTTCGAGATCGGGGTGCGCCGCGCCCCACCCGACCTGCGCGATCGCCGCCCGCAGTTCGCGGAGGCTCTGCGACCAAAAGGTACTGCCGATCACCGCGCTACCCGAAACCGCGCGCACCGCGGACGTCCCGAGATCGGCCTTGTTGAAAAACACGATTCGCGCGCGCCCTTCGCTGCGCGCGAGCAATCTCTCCGCCTGCTCCGAGAGCGGCGCGGAGGCGTCGAGCACCAACAGCAGTACGCGCGCGCTCTCGAACGCGCGCTGCGAACGTTCGATCCCTAACGCCTCGATGCGGTCGGCGTGCGCGCGAATGCCGGCGGTATCGATGGCACGCACCGCGACGCCGTCGATGACGAATCGCTCTTCGATGCTATCGCGCGTCGTTCCGGGAAGATCGGAGACGATCGCGCGCTCCTCGCCGAGGAATGCGTTGAGCAGCGATGATTTTCCGGCATTGGGCGGGCCGACGATGGCGATGCTGACGCCCTCGCGCAGCAACCGGCCGACCTCACCGTCGCGTTGCAACCGCACGAGCTCGCTGTCGAGTTCGCCGAGCATTTCCGCGAGCGGCCCGCGTGCCGGCTCCTCGACCTCGTCGGGGAAATCGATCGACGCGGCGAGGCGCTCGAGCGGCTCGCGTAACGTCGCGCGCATCCCCGCTATCTGCGCCCGCAGCCCACCGCCGAGATTGGCGAGCGCGGCACGCGCCGCCGATGCCGTCTCGGCAGCGATGAGATCGCCGATCGCGCCGACCCCGTCGAGGTCGAGCTTTCCGGCGAGAAACGCGCGTCGCGTAAACTCGCCGGGCTCCGCCTGGCGCGCTCCGCAAGCGATGGCGGCGCGCACGAGTTCGCGCGCGAGCACCGGCGCACCGTGCAGATGGAACTCGACGACATCTTCGCCGGTCGCCGAATGCGGTGCCGGGAAAAAGAGCGCGAGCGCATCGTCGAGCGCACGCCCGTCTTCGTCGACGAGCGTAACGTGGGTCGCGTGGCGCGGCGCGAGCGCGGCACCGGCGGTGAGCTTCGCAGCGAGGGCGCGCGCGCCGGCCCCGCTCGCTCGCACGATTGAAATCGCCCCATGCCCCGGCGGCGTCGCAACCGCAACGATCGTCGGCTCGGCCGCATCCTCATGCGACGGCAAGGGTGCGTCATCGATCAACTCGATACGGTTGCCGAACGGATCGGCGACGTAGCAATGCGCCCGTCCTTCGAAGGGGAGGGCGTCGGGTTGAATCGCGACCTGCGCGGCGCGCAATCGCTCGAGGAGCGTTGCATACTCCGCGCACGCGATGGCGACGTGCGCTTTCTTCGCGGGACGAAAATCGGGATCGACGCCGAGATGCACGGCGACCGAACCGCTGCGAAACCAGAGCCCGCCGCGCGCGAGCAGTTCGGGTGGTTTGGGAAGCTCGCGCAAAGCGAGCAGCGCGCCGTAAAAGGCGCGCGCCGCTTCTTCACCCCCTGCGGGGATCGCGATCTGCAGATGGTCGACCCGGGTCGATGCGTAGCGCTTCACGGCAGCGTGCTTCTCGCGACGAAGCGCTATGCGGAGGTCAAGCCGGGAAAACGACGACGCAGCGCTCCGGCTCCACGCCCTCGGATTCGGTGCGAATGCGAGCGTCTTCCGAGATCGTCATATGCACGATCTTGCGCTCCGAAGGCAGCATCGGTTCGAGTTTGCTCGGCTTGCCGCTGCGAACGACTTCCTCGACGGCATCGAGCGCGATCTCTTTGAGGCGCTCGGCGCGGCGAGCGCGATAGCCCTCCGCATCGATGGTGAAATACCGGCGGTTGCCGCGATTTCCCGCATTGATGATGTTGTTGAAGACGAGGTTGATCGCCTCGAGCGTATTGCCGTGTCGCCCGATCAGCATCGCGAGGTCGGGGCCGTTGACTTCGAAATACTCGCCTTCCTGTCGCGGAATGTACGAGATATCCGAAGCTCCGACGCCCATCTTCGCGAGCATCTCGGTCAGCAATGCGTGTGCCGTCTTCGCATCTTCGGGAACGGGCTGCGCCTTCCCCGACGGGCCGTTGGATCGCGGGCGCCCGCCGCCGCGGAAGGGTCTGCGTCCGCGACCGCCGCCGCCGCCGCCGCTGCCGGGGATTGCGCGGTCGCGAATGTGCGCCGGCTGTTCTTCAAACTCGTAATCGTCTTCGTAGAGCATTAGGGCTTCGCGCCTTTCTTTTTAACCGAGCCGTTGGTAAGCGACGGCGACGAGGCCGTGCTCTTTTTCTTTGAGGATTTTGCGACGCGTTCGTCGATCTCGCGCACGGCGGCAGCGATTCCGTCTTCGGAGGTGATCGCGCGATCGCTATCGATTGCGCCGAGCGGTTCGTGATATTGCCGCAACATGTAAAACTGCTGCGCCATCGTCAGCACGTTATACGAGAGCCAATAGAGCACCATCGCCGATGGCCACTGCGCGCGATAACCGAAGAAACCGATCATCAGCGGCGAGACGATCTGCATGATCTTGTTGGTATTGGCTTGCTGCGGATCCGCTGCCGGCATCGTCGTGAAGCGCAGGCTGACGTACTGAGAGATCATGTATAGCACGATGAGCAGCAGGTCGGGCTGAGCGAGGCTCTGCGCGAAGATCGCCGGGAAATGTGCCGAAAGCGCGGTGCCGATCCACCAAAATTTCGTTTGCGCGTAGAGATCGCGATGTAAGATGACGACCCAGAAGACGCTGAAGAGAATCGGTAACTGCACCAGCATCGGCAAGCAGCCTGCCAGCGGATTGACGTTGTGCTCTTTGTAGAGCTTCATCGTCTCTTCTTGGAGCTTCTTAGAATCGTCTTTATAGCGCGCCTGCAGCTTCTTCATCTCGGGTGCAACTTTTTGCATCGAGATCATCGCTTTAAATTGCGCGACGTTGAGCTTCCAGAAGACCAGGCGGATCAGCAGGGCAAGAACGACCAAGCTCACGCCGAGGTTATGCGTGTAGCGGTCGATCCCCAGAACCAACCACGAAAGCGAGTTGACGATCGGGTCGAGTATCGAGGCGGCGAAGATTGGCGTCACCGGGGTCCTTTCAACGAGATGGTCGGGGGAACGGGATCGTACCCCGAGGCGTGCCACGGATGACAGCGCAAAAGCCGGAGCAGAGCGAGCCAGGCTCCCCGCGGCACTCCGAAGCGTGCGATCGCTTCAGTTGCGTACTCCGAACAGGTCGGCGTATAACGGCAGGCCGGCGGGAAAAGCGGCGAGAGGAGGCGCCGGTAGAGCGCGATCGCCGCAATCGCGGCGCGCTGCGCGAGGGTCATCGGGTCGCCTCGAAGACGGCACGCTCGAGCTCGACGTAGCTCATACCGGCGCTCGCCGGCTTGGCGACGAGCAAGAGCCGGCCCGGAGCCGGTTCGGCGAGCCGCGCTTGGACCGCCGCCCCCAGGCGGCGTTTGACGAGGTTGCGGACGACCGCTCCCCCAACGCTGCCCGAGACCGAGATCCCCACGACGGGGGTGGCCCCGTCGCGGCCGCGATCGGAGAAAAGCGAAAAGGCCGACGTCTCGACACGTCGGCCGCTGCGGCGCAAACGATGGAAATCGGCTCGCCGCTTCAGGGTCTCGTAGCGGCGCATCGGCACGGGGTGCTTCTCTACCGCCTAGACGCTGAGGCGGTGACGCCCCTTCTTGCGCCGACGTGCGAGCACGTTGCGGCCGTTCTTCGTGCGCATGCGCTCGAGGAACCCGTGGACGCGCTTGCGGCGCCGATTGTGCGGCTGGT
>JAJYHP010000041.1:16427-16777 GCA_021784715.1 bacterium | reverse complement strand
GGCCGGTCGAGGCAGCCGATCACGTTCATCAGCGTCGATTTTCCCGAACCGGAGGGGCCCATGATCGCGACGTATTCGCCGCGCTCTATGCGCAGGGTTACTCCGCGCAGCGCCTGCACTTCGATGCTGCCGGACTTGTAGGTTTTGACGATCCGTTGCAGATCGATCGCGATGTCATTCATAACGTAATGCCTCGATGGGGTCGACGGATGCCGCGCGTAGCGCGGGAAGGGTGCCGAAGACGAGCGTGACGACGGTTGCGAAGAGCGTGGCGAGGAGCATCGCTTGCGTCCACGGGAGGGCCGCTATCGTCCCCGAGATGCGCGCGATAAAGAGCTGTTGTGCGAGTT
>JAJYHP010000041.1:0-16417 GCA_021784715.1 bacterium | reverse complement strand
GCCTATCCCGAGCCCGGCGAGCATGCCGACCAACGAACCGCTGAATGCCAGGACGAAGGCTTCGACGAAAAACTGAATGAGAATCGTTGCTCGCGACGCGCCGATCGCGCGCCGTATCCCGATCTCGCGCGTCCGTTCGCTTACCGAAACGAAGAGAATGTTCATGATCCCGATCCCGGCGACGAGCAACGAGATCGCGCCGACGGCGCTCACGATCGTTCCGACGACGCCGAAGAAGCCGTCGATCTGTTTGGTGAAGAAACCGAAATCGAAGGTCTGATAGATCGAGCCGCCGTGCGCTTGCGAGAGAACGCGCTTGGCGTTCGCTTCGAGCGTCGCCAGCGTCGCATCTCGGCTGCCCAATACTTGAATGCCGAAGAGCGGGCGCCCGCGCTGGTAATCGTTGTAGAAGGTCGTGTAGGGTATCACGACGTCGTTATTGATATCGAAGCCTAACGACGCGGTCGAGAGCGTCGCCGGGCCGAGCACGCCGACGATGACGTAACGCTTCGGACCGACGTAGACCGATTGGCCGAGCACCGTGCTCGGATCGACCGCATGGGGGAAGAGGCGCGCGAACGCCTTCGACGAGAGCACGCAGACCGGGCTCGCATTCTCGACGTCGGTACGCGCGATCGCGTGCCCGGCGACGACCGGCGCGGTGCTGAAGCGGCGATAGGATTCACCGCCGAATTTCAGCATGACGTGCTGGTGGCCGGCGCTGACAATGGTGCGCGTCTGCCCGAATGGGATCGCGGTCTCGATGCCGGGAACGTTTTGCTCCAGAAGCGTTAGGTCGGAGAGCCCGAGATTCGCGCGCTGGGTGCTGCCCTGCGTCGATTTTGGGAAAATAAAGAACGTATTGACGTTTATTCCACGGAATGCGCCGCTAACCGCTGCGGCCATGCCCGCGGCCGCGACCTGAATCGAAATGATCGCGGCGACGCCGACGACCAATCCGATCAACGTGAGAATGGTGCGCGTGAGGTTCGCTTGCATGAGTTCGAGCGTTTCGCGAATGTAGTCGAGCATGTTAACTCCGCAGTGCCACGACGGGATCGAGTTTGCCGGCGCGAATCGCCGGATATGCGCCGAAGCCGATACCGATGCCTATGGTAAAGAAGGCGGCGATCGAGAGCACGAGCGCCCACGGTACCGGCGCGCTGCCGACGAAGCGCACGATACTGCCCTGTAATGCGAGGACGATAGCGACGCCGAAAATCGTACCGATCGCACCGCCGATCGCCGAGAGAATCGTCGCTTCGATTAAAAATTGCAACGATATATCGCCGGAGCTCGCTCCGATCGATTTGCGGATGCCGATCTCGCGCGTGCGCTCGTTCACCGAGACGAGCATGATGTTCATGATGCCGATCCCGGCAACGCAAAGGGCGATGCCGCCGATGAGCGTGATGCCGACGGTGATGCCGCCGAGGACGCGGGAGAATATTCCCAGCGACTTCGCCTGATCCTGAATCGTATACTTCGCGTGTGGCCCGTGGAGGCTCTTGAGAGCGGCGGCAGTCGCTGCGGTCACCTGCGCCGAGGTCGCGCCGGGTGATGCGTAAAAGAAAATGCCGTCGATTGGGCCCGGGGCGATGCGGTGCATTGTCGTGTACGGCACGTAGATTGCGTCTCCGACGGCGTTGCTGAGAAGGCTACCGGCGGCGTCGAAAACGCCGATAATGCGCAGGCGAGTATTCCCAAGTGAGATGCCGTGCCCGAGGGGGTTTTCGTGCGGGAAGAGCGTTTTTCGCGCGGTCTTCGATACGATCGCCACGTTCGCCGCACCCACCACGTCGTCGCGATTGATTTTGCGCCCTTCCAGCATGACCATGCCCTCTGCGGTGGTATCGATTCCACTGACCTGGGGGTAGTGCGTCTTTCCGGCGACGTTTACCGGAAAAGGCCGCCCGAAATAACCGGCGTAGGCGCTGGATATGGTGCCGTTGCTGCGGGCGACGAGTCGCGCGACGTCGCGATAATAAAGCGTCGACGCGAGCGGGTTATCGGAAGAACGGTCGACGTACGCAACCCAACCCGGGTTCCCACCGCTACTGAGCGATGCTTCGAGGCCGCGCGCTCCGGCTTGGCTTAAGCCTAAGACGGCGATCGTCGAGGCGATGCCGATGATCGTGCCGAGGAGCGAGAGCGCCGAGCGGAGGCGATTGCGCCAAAGCGACGCGAGCGCCTCCTCTACATATGCGGCGAGAACGCTCACGGAGTTTCCGAGGGGCTGCTCTGCAGAAGCGGTACGATCCGCATACCTTCGTGCAGCGTCGGCACCGCCGAGGCGACGATCGTCTCGCCGGCGGTCAAACCGGAGCGAACGACGCTTTGAAGATCGTTACTCTTGCCGAGGACGACGGTGACTTCGTGCGCTTTACCCTTGCGGACGAGCCAAATCTTCGTGGCTTTTTTCACGTGGACGATCGCCGTCGTCGGAACGACGAGGGCGTTCGGGATGCTCGTCGTCAGAATATCGACGTTTGCCGTCATTCCGTCGCGAAGGACCGGATTGCTTTCGTCGAGGGCGACCGTCGTGAGAACTTCACGTGCGGTCGAACCGGCGTCGGTGGAACGGGTCGCAAGCGGCGAGATGCGCTCGATATGTCCGTGCAAGGTGACGTTCGGAAAGTCTTCGCTGGTGACGTTGACCGGCATGCCGAGGGCGACGGCGTGGATATCCTGTTCGTCGACCTGCGCCTGCACGACGTAGTTGCTGCCTTCGGCAATCGTGAACATCGCCTGTCCCGCCGAGACCGCGTCGCCGGGAAGGATGGTGCGGTTCGCATCGGTCGGGCGCGGTGCGACGCTCTCGATGACTCCGGAGAATGGAGCGACGATACGTTCGAAGCCGAGTTGTTGCTGTGCTTGGTCGTTGAGAATCTTCGATTTCAGGGCTTGTGCCTTGGCGGCCTGAACCGAACTGGTTCCGTATCCGGTCACCGCTCCCAGCTTGAGTTGCTCGACCGATTGGTCGTAGGCGACCTTTGCCTGCTCTTCTTTTGCGCGATCGGCGTCGAGTTGGCTACGCGGGATCGCTTTGTCGGCGTAGAGCGTTTCGTCCGCGGTCAGGACGCGGCGCGCTTCGTCGAGGTTGCTTTTCGCCGTATCGACGGCTGCTTGGTACTGCACGCGAGCGTTGCGCTCCTGAATCGCCGCCGTCCTTACGTCTGCAACCGAACTCTGATAGTCGGCGAGCGCTCCGGCGGCGCTCGCGTCGAGGGATGGGTTTTCGATGGTTGCGAGCAACTCGCCGGCCGAGACGCGGCTGCCGGCTTTCACGTCGATGCTGGCGAGGTTTCCGCTGACCAACGCCGGTATCGTCTCCATGTGCGGGTGCATCACGGTGCCGTTCTCCGGAAGCTTTACGACGAAGGTCGTCGGTTCGATTTTTAACGTCTTGGCGGCGATCGAGTTGCTCGAGTGGGGGCGGAATGCGAGCGCGAGTCCGACGGCGACGATCGCGACGATCGCGACGATAACGATGATCCGGGCGTTCTTGTTCATGCTGCTCCTTAGTGAAGGTCGGCGACGGCGCCCGTCGGTGAAAAAATACCCATAGATGTGCGCAACCGGACGAGCGCGTTCACATACGCGACGCGCGCGGAGATGAGGTCGTTCTGCGCCGATATAGAAGTTTGCTGGGCTTGCACGACATCGGAGAGGGCGGCGACGCCCGCTTTGTATTGAAGTCGTTTGATATTCGCGCTCTCGATTCCCAAACGCGCTTCCTGTCGCGCGTATCCGACTTGAGCGAGCGCCGATTTCGCGGCGCGGTAGGCGCTGCGAACGTCGTTGAGAGCGACGAGCTTTGCGTTGACGAGCGCGAGCCTGGCGCTTTTCACCGCCGCATCGTAATTGACGCGCGACAGGCGCCGGGCGCCGTAATCGACGAGCGGTAAATTGAATGTCGATATCGCTTGAATTTGCCAGAAGCCCGGGGTGCCGCGAGGAACGAGGATTCTGCTTGGAATCAGACCGGCGGCGTACTCGTTATCGAGTTGCTGTTGCTCGAAGACGGCATTCGTCGGGGAAAATTGGTTGCCGAACGCGGCCGAGAGTTGGATCTGTGGGAAGAGCTGCGGCAACCAGCTCTTGCGATTGAGATCGGCGACGCGGAGCGCGTCGCGGGCGCTCGCGATATCGGCGCGGTTCGCCAGCGCGATGCGTTCGATTTTTTTCAACGAGATCGCAGGAAGAGCGGGGAGCTTCAGTTGTTTCGGTAATGCGAACGGCGTTCCGAGCGGCGCGCCGATGCTCTGGCAGAGCGAATCGAGCGCGTTGGCGACGTTCGCTCGCGCCGCTACCAACGTCGATTCGCTCCGCGCGACCGCGACGCGGGCCGAGAGGACGTCGACGCCGGCGGCGACGCCCGCGCGCTCTTTAACGCGCGCGTTCTGTAAGAGCAAGCGTTGGTAGCGTAAATCGCCGCGGTCGACGGTCACGAGCTCGTCGTCCTGCACGACGGTATTGAAGGCCGCGGTTACCGACGTAGCAACTTGGGCGCGCGCGTTGCGGAGGTTCGCCTTTGCCTGCTCCAGGTTCGCTTTCGCAACCGCCAGTTGAATTCCCGAGAGGCCGCCGGTCGTCAACGTGTACTGCGCCTGCAATTGCGCGGTATTTTGGCTGAAGATGTTCTGTTGCTGAGCGCCGATGACGGCGTACGCTCCGCCGTAGTTCGAACTCTTCGACATGACGTTGTTCAGCGAAGCTCCGGCCGTCGGCAGATTCTGCGTTTTTTGAACCGCGAAGTTGGAGCGGGCCGACGCGACTGCGGCCTCCGAAGAGGCGACCGTAGAGTTGTGCGCGAGCGCGAAGGCGACCGCTTGCCGGAGGGTCAACGGCAGCGGTGCGGCGCCGGCCGGGCCGGCGAAGAGTGCTCCCGCTAGTAGTGCAGGGGCGCAGGTACAAACGAAAAGTAGGCGACGCATACGTCGCCTACTACGGGGCAGCGGTAAAAAAGTTTCAGGAGCGCTTAGGGGCTTGCCGAGGCGCTCGTCGAGGGAGCGCCGCTCGCGGGCGCCGGAGGAGCGGGTGCGAATGCGGCGCCGACGAGGGCGGGAACGAGCAACACGGCGAGCGCCGCCGCCCATGCTTTCGGAGCGGCGAGGCGTGCGATGCGTTGCATGAGGAGCGAGTTTAACCAAAGCTGCCACAGGGAAAACGGTGAGATCGCTGCCAGGAAAACGAGAACCTTGACGTTCGCCGTGGGAATTGCGGCTGCGAGCGTGACGGAATCGCGGTAATACGAGAACATATTCGTCACGACGTCGGGCCCTCGCAAAGCGGCCACGATCGACGTTACCAAAACGCCGAGGGTGTAGACAACCGATACATTCATCGCCGCGCACCAGAGCTGCTTGAAGGTCGCCTTCCCACCGAAGATTGCCCCGACGAGAAAAAGGATAACGGTTGCGAACAACACGACGGAGAGCATTATCAGAGGAGTGAAAATCCAGCCGATCTGGGAAAATTTCATGCCGATCGCCCCGGCGCTCGCTATCGCTGAGGCCTGTTGAGCGGTCGGCGCTGAAGCGATACGCTGCTGGAGAATGATTTCCGCCAGGTGCCTATTGACCGGAGCGCTCGCCAAAGCGCCGACTGCGGCGAGGATAGAGGAGGCGATGAACGCCCAGCCCCAGGTTTGCTTCTCGGCGAGGCGGTCGAAGGCGCTCGCCGGGGCGACGATGGTCTCCACGAGGCTGGAGAGCCCCGCGTTCTCTTGAGGAGGTGGTGCAGTTGTCATGGCGGCGACTATTGGCGGACGGCTTCTCGGTTCTTGCTGTCAGCAACGGGTCGGTGAGCAAGCAACCGATAGGTGTCTCTGCCCGCAGCAGCCGCTCGAGCCGTCCCAGGCGTTCCCGGCGAAGTTCCAGTAAGTGGAGAACGAGGATATCCCGCGTTTGGCGGAGTGCATGCCAAGAATAGAGCGATTCTGCCCGCGGCCGCGACGCTGGAGGCGCGGCTGCGTGTCGCTTGTGGTGGGGGGTGCTACCGAGCAGGGTCGCGGCGAGTAGCGCGAGCGTGATAGAGTGGCTGTATCGCATGGGCGTTCCTCCGCCCGTCATTCCCACGCAAGCAGCCGTTGTAAAGGCCCCCATATTGAAGACGCAGAGTATCTCCGTTCCTAAAGCTCCGAAGGAGCCGTTCGTTCGCGTCGTCCCGCTCGGCGGATGCGGTGAGATCGGTCGCAACATGACCGTCATCGAAACCAACGACGATCTCGTCGTGGTCGATTGCGGGCTGATGTTCCCCGACGAGGAGATGTTCGGCGTCGATATCGTCATCAACGACTTCAGCTACGTTCGCGAACGCGCGCACAAACTGCGCGCGGTGCTCGTCACCCACGGGCACGAAGATCATATCGGCGGCATCCCCTACTTCCTGCGCGAATTTCCGAACACGCCGATCGTCGGCACGGCGATCACCGGCGCGCTCATCAAGGCGAAGTCGCGAGAGCACAAGCTCGGCGAGATGCCGCTCGTCGCCGTCGCCCCCGGCGACCGCGTTCGCTACGGCGAAATCGAGGCCGAATTCGTCCATATCAATCACTCGGTCGCCGGCGCTTGCTCGCTCGCGATTCGCACGCCGAGCGGCACGATCTTCCACACCGGCGACTTCAAATTCGACCAGACGCCGATCGACGGCCGCCCGGCCGATTTCGCGGCGCTCGCTCGCATCGGCGAAGAGGGGGTTCTCTGCATGCTCGCCGACTCGACGAACGCCGAGCGGCCGGGGCACACGCAATCCGAACGCGTCGTCGGGGAAGCCTTCACGACGATTTTTTCAAAGGCGACCGGGCGGATTTTGATCGTTTCGTTCGCTTCGAACGTTCCGCGTATCCAACAGGCGATCGATCACGCTGAAAAGTTTGGACGGAAGATTGCGTTTCTCGGACGCTCGATGAACAACGTGTTGCATTTTGCTCGCGAGCACGGCCATCTTCGGATTCCTCCCGATATTCTGGTGAAGATCGAGGACGTCGGCAACCTCCGTGCCGATCAAATCGTCGTCATGACCACCGGCTCGCAGGGTGAACCGATGAGCGGGCTCTCGCGAATGTCGGTGCGCGACCATCCGAAGTTCGCAATCGATCCGGGCGATACGATCGTCATCAGTGCGACCCCGATTCCCGGGAACGAAAAGAGCGTCTATCGGACGATTAATAATCTCTATCGCCTCGGAGCCACCGTGATTCACGGAAACGAAGGGCGCGCGCACGTCTCGGGACATGCGTCTCAAGAAGAGCTGCTTTTGATGCTCAATCTGATCCGCCCCGAGTATTTCATCCCCGTTCATGGCGAGTATCGTATGTTGGTGACGCACGGTCGCCTGGCTACGAAAACCGGCGTGCACCCCGAGAGCGTCTTCGTCATTGAAAACGGCGATATCGTCGAATTCACCGCCGAATACGGCGACAAGATCGGTAAGACGTACGGGGGCATGGTCCTCGTCGATGGAACCGGGCTCGGCGAGATGGGCGAAGCCGTACTGCGCGATCGCAAGATGCTCTCGCACGACGGCATCGTGACCGCGGTCGTCGCCATCGACGCCGAAGAGGTACAACCGATCGGCGTTCCCGATATCGTGACGCGCGGGGCGTTTTACGAACCGGAGTCGGAGGAGCTGATCGAACACCTGCGTTCGCACTTGAGCGCGATGTTGGCGACGCTTTCGAACGATGCGTTGCGCGATACCAACTCGGTGCGCGAGCACGTGCGCGCGACGCTGGCGAAGGAGATCTTCTCGCGCACGCGGCGCCGCCCGGTGATCGTGCCGATCGTCATCGAGGCATAACGTCGCCCTGGGGCTCCTCTTTGCGCTCGTTGCCGCCGCAGCATACGGGAGCGCCGATTTTCTCGGCGGAATCGCCGCGCGTCGCGTTGCCTTGCTCGCGGTCGCTCTCGCGACGCAGGCGGTCGGGCTTCTCGTTATCGGGACCGTCCTCGAGCTGCATCCGGAGGCCTTCAGCGCCGTCTCGCTGGGCTGGGGCGCGCTCGCCGGTCTCGCCGGCGCCGCGGGAGTCTCGCTGCTCTATCACGCGCTCTCGATCGGCCGAATGGGTGTGGTATCGCCGGTAACGGCGTTGCTGGCCGCTGCGGTGCCCGTGATCTTCGGCATCGCGACGGGCGAGCGGCCATCGCCGCTCGTTTATTGCGGGCTCGTGCTGGCGGCGGTGGCAATCGTAGCGATTTCAGCATCGTTCGATAGCAGCGGGGAGCGTGAGTACTCAACTGCAGGGCTGCGCGAGGCGGTGCTCTCAGGTATCGCATTCGGCGCGTTTTTTACATTGTTGGGAATGACGCGCGAGGGTGCGCCGCTCTTTGCGTTACTCGGCTCGCGCCTCGCCTCGGTGGGGTTGCTCGGTTCCATCGTATTCGCTACTCGAACGTCGATCCGCGCGAAGGGAGCGCTCTGGATTCTCGTTCTCGGCGGGGCGCTCGATATGGGTGCGAACATCCTCTACCTCCTCGCCGCTCGAATCGACGGGCTCGCGATCTCGGCGGTATTAACCTCGCTCTACCCGGCCTCCACGGTGCTGCTCGCGGCGATAGTTTTGCGCGAGCGCCTCTCACGCATCCAATGGGCCGGCGTGCTCTTCGCGCTCGTTGCGGTCGCGATGATTGCGGCGGGCTAGACCGTCGGTGCAGGCGTGCAAACCTTCGAAGTCAAAGGGCGTTCTTGCACGTCATGAAGAGTTCGCGGAGAATCTTTCTCGCAGGCGCCGCACTCGGCGTCGGAGCCGCCCTGTTACCGGGTGCGCCGATGGCTGAGCCCTCACCGGCTGCGACGCCGAGCCCGGCACCGATGCCGACGCCTTCGCCCGGGGCGCTCGACCTCGCGCGCGCGATGCGCCGGTTCGATCCGCAGCTCACCGAGCCCCAGATCGAAAAGATCGCGGCAGGCATCGAACAGGGATATACCTTTGGTTCCTCGCTGAACCCGCACGGTACGTTTTTACAGAATGGGGACGCGCCGGTTCCGCAATTCGAGGTGCGTCCGTGAACGAAATCGATCTCGCATTCTCCGACGCCGTAACGCTCGGTCGCGAGATCGCTCGCAAGCGCGTCTCGTCGCTCGAACTGACGAAACTCTACCTCGCGCGACTCGAACGCTACGGCGCACGCTTCGGTGCGGTTGTGACGATTCTCCACGAACGCGCGCTACGCGAGGCGAAGGCCGCCGATCGCGCTCTCGCTCGTGGCGAGCGAAAGAGCCCCTTGCACGGCGTTCCGTATGGAGTGAAGGACTTGCTCGCCGCCGTCGGCGCGCCGACGACGTGGGGCGCCGCGCCCTACCGCGACCGCACCTTTGATTTCGACGGCGCGGTCGTCGAGCGATTGCACGCCGCGGGTGCCGTCCTTATCGCAAAACTCGCGATGGTCGAGCTTGCGGGAGCGTTCGGCTACAACGGCGCCGATGCGTCGTTCACCGGCCCCGGAAGAACGCCGTGGAACCCCGAGTATTGGAGCGGCGGAAGTTCGAGCGGACCGGGCGCTGCAGTTGCCGCCGGGCTCGTCGGCTTCGCGATTGGGTCGGAGACGAACGGATCGATTTTAACGCCGAGCGCGATGTGCGGCGTCTCGGGGCTGCGCCCGACGTTCGGGCGCGTCAGTCGGTACGGGGCGATGGCGCTGATGTGGAGCTCGGATAAGCTCGGGCCGATGGCGCGATCGGCGCGCGATACGCTGGCGGTTCTCCGCATCGTCGCCGGGAGCGATCCGCGCGACGACAGCACCCGCGCGGTGCCGCTCTACGCGCCGAAAAAAAAGCCGCGCGTCGCCGTCATCGTCGGAGCGCGCAAGCAGACGCAGGCGGCGGTGGTAAAGAACTTCGATGCCTCGCTCGCCGCAATAGCTGATGCGGTGACGAGCGCCGACGAAGTGAAGCTCCCCGATCTTCCATATGGCGCGACGATCGGCGCCTTGCTGAACGGTGAGAGTGCCGCGGCGTTCCGCGATCTCATCGAGAGCGGAAAGACGCGCGAATTACAGTCCCCCGACGATCGAATTGGGGGATACATTCAGTACGAAACGCGCGCGGTCGATTACGTCGATGCGATGCGGCGGCGGCGGGAGATCGTCGACGCCGTTGGGAGGGCGATCGCTCCCTACGATGCGTTATTGTTCCCGACGCTTCCGACCGTCGCGTATCCGATCGGAACGCCGTTCGACAAGGTCTACCCCGACGCGCCGGGCGCGGTCGATCCGGTCACGCCGGGTAATCTCTGCGGCCTTCCGTCGATGAGCGTCCCCAACGGTTTTGGCGAACATGGGCTGCCGACGGGCTTTGGAATGATGGCGAACCCGTGGCGCGAGCGCGATCTCGTCGCGCTCGCGATGCGCTATCAGGCGCGCACCGCATTCCACACCATGCGTCCGCCCGGCGTCGAATAGTTAACCCTCGAGGGCTCGTTCGTACGCGCGTCGCGTCGCATCCGCAGCGCGCGCCCAGGTGAATTCCTCGACGATGCGCGTACGCGCGCTCGAGCGTAGCGTTGCGTCGAGTTCGTATCGATTCCAGGCCCGTTGCGTCGCGCGAAGGATCGACCAGGCGTCGCAAGGGTCGCAGTAGTAAGCCGCTTCGCCGAAATATTCCGATTCGAATCCAAGATTCCCAACGACGATTGCGGTGTCGGCGAGCAACGCTTCCAGCGACGAGAGCCCGGGAGATTCGAAGAGGCTTGGGAGTAGGTGGACGCGTGCCGCCGCATAGAGATGGCGCAATTGCTGCTGCGGGATCGCCGGGTAATAATAAACCGAGGCTTTTCTTTTTGCGCCGAGATCGCGGAAGCGCGCAAAAATTTCCGGATCGGTGGCATCGCCGACGAACACGAGCGGATACTCCGTATGTTTGAGCGCGAGCAGCACGAAATCTTGTTGTTTGCGCGCGTCGAATCGCGCCGACATTAAAGCAAAGGGCGCGGAGCGCAGCTCCTCGGGGACCGCCGAGGCATCTCCAGAGGCGAAGATCGCCGCGTCGACGGCGTTTGGGACGACGGCGTGATCGCAAAAATCGCCGAGGTAGGTGAATATCGCCGCCAATTCCATCCAAGAATTCGGCAAGATCGTATCGATGCGGGCGAGGACGCCTCGGCATGCGGCCGTCGACGGATGCGCGGTCCACGCGGTGAGGGTGACGCCGTCGACGGTGAGATCGACGCTGCGGCGCGCGATCCGTTCCAGAATATCGCGCGCATTTGCGATGTCGAGCTCGCCCCGGTCGGGCCTGCTTTCAAAGAGCCAGCGGCGTGCCGCGTGCATCCACCTCAGCGTGTGGTGCGGCGCCCAGATCGGCGAAAGCGCGACGCGTACCCGTTCGCGTACCGGATCTAGAACATCGAGGTGCCGGGCGAGAACGTCGGGCAAATGCAGGCTCGTCCACAGGTGGACGATATCAAAATCCGTTTCCAGAGCGCGCTCCGCCGGGGCGATCTCCACCGCGACGCCCTCCGCCCGGAGTTCGCGCGCCGTCGCTTCCATCTGCACGACATCGCCGCCAAAAACGCGCCGCCCGTCTTCGCGCGGAACGAAAAGGACGCGCATCGAGCGCTACTTTCCTCCGGTTCGAAGGCGACGCAGTTGCAGGGCGTGATTGAAGCGAACGATCTCTTCGCGCGAGTACCCGTCGAGATTTACGAACTCGACCCCGTACGAATTGCGACCTTCGATCGGGGCGAGTTTTCCGACGACTTGAGCGCGCGCAAATATTTGGTCGAACGGGCGCCGATTGTCGGGAACCCGCACGCGACGCGGGCCGAACGGCGTAATCTCCGTGCGTTCGCCGCCGCTCGGGAAAACGTCGAGGACCTCGTTTGGAAGGGTGAAACGCAATTCGATTTCACTGCCGTCTTCGATCGCATCTCCGCATACCAGTCGAATGCCGCCGGCGCTGACGTCGGCGCAAAAACCATTTAGCCAAATCGATCCCGGCCGACGGAACGAGATAGGAAAGGAAATGCTTTGGCGTAAATTTTTGCGACGTTGGTCGTTTTGTTGCGGCGTTTTTTCGTCGCGCGCGTGTGCGCGCGTCGCGGCCTCCCGCCGTTGCATTTCCATGATTTCGGCGATCAATTGTTTGCGTTCGGCGGCCGATATTCCGTCAAAAGTTATGCCGTATTCGTAGCCCGCGCCGTCGCTGGGAGCTCTGCGCCCGGCGACGTGGCCGCGCAGTCGCAGCGCCGCGCCCCCGCTACGCCGTAATTCGAAGCGAATAACGCAGTCGCGATCGAGCAAAATCAGCGAACGAAGCCGGCAACCGGTCTCCGAGATATCGATGAGGGTGCCGTAGACCTGAGCGGCTTTCCCGCCCGCTTCGAAGGAAATGGGAATCTCGAGCGACTGTCGGAAAGTCGCCCGTTTGGGAGTCGCGTGTTCGCCGTTCGAGCGCGGAGGGTTGCCGGAGCCGCCCGAACCTCGCGTTATCCAGGACATGCACCACCTTATTCACGGGTCGGCAGCCGAGACCCCTATCGAGAAGCCGGAACAAACCCGGAGGGGAGCCGCCATCGTGGGGCGCCCCTCCGCGGAGCCTAGAGCGAGGACCAGACCTCGAGTTTGCGTTTCACGCCGTCGATCACGGCATCGGTGAATTCAGTGGTCGTCGCATGGCCGCCGAGATCGGCGGTTGCGACGCCGTTGTGGATCGCTTCGAGGGAGGCTTCGTAGATCGCGCGGGAGGCGTTGCTCGCGCGTCGATCGTCGATGTAGCCGAGCATCGCGCCCGCCGCTAAGATCATCGCCAGCGGGTTGGCGACGTTTTTCCCGAAAAGCCGCGGCGCGGTGCCGTGCGGGGCTTCGGCCATGACGATGCTTGGCTTGAACGCCTCGCCGGCTTCGGGCGAGCCCTCGAACGAAAGGAGAACCGACTCGGCGCCCGCGATCGACCCGAAGAGTTGCATGACGAAATCCGAGAGGCAATCGCCGTCGCGATTGAGCGAGGGAATGACGAGCGGGTCGTCGCCGACCGAGCTTAAGAGCAGCGCGTACGTCGCATCGATGAGCTGCGGTTCGTACGGCACGTCTTTGTTGCGCTCGGCCGCCGCATCCATCTCTTCTTTCAGCATGCCCTCATAGACCGGGCTGACCGTATACTTCGGGCCGCCGAAGACGCGTCCGCCGACTTTGCGGGCGTGCGCGAACGAATACTCGGAGACGTAGCGGCAGATCGTGCGCGAGATCGATTCGGTGCGATAGGCGATCTCATCCCCGTCGGCACTCTCGCGCCATTCCTTCGCGCCGTATGCGTCGCCGACGGCCATGCGCACGACCGCGATCGGTGCGTGGATGCCGCCGACCGGACGTACGCGCGGCAGGCGACGACCGGTACGAACGATGACCTTGCCGTCGATCTCTTTGCGGAGAATCGCGTTGGGCGAGCCGACGTCGTCGCGCTGTTCGGGGGTGATCGTGGCTGCCTTGATGCCGAAACGATGCTTTCGCATCGCGGCCGCAGCCTCGTGGACCACCGCGTTATTTCCGCTCCGACGGTTTTCAAGCGAGAGGTCGAAGCGCATCAGCTCGAGATCGAGGTCGATCGTTTCGCGCGCGATGACGCGCAACGATTCCTCTAATAATTCCTGTCCGGTTTGATCGCCCTCGAGGACGACGACGGTTGGCTTGCTCAAAAGAACTCCTCGTACGATGACGAATTAACGCGCCCAATGGCACGCGTGCGTCGTAAGGCAAGTTCGAGAGATCGCCTAAACTCGGAGATCGTCGGGCTTCTTGCGCTCGGATGCGCGCTGCTCTTCGGAATCGCGTTGGCGCTACCGCAGCATTCCGGCGAGATCGGGCGGTGGGGCGCCACGATGTTGCATAGCATCTTTGGTGATGGAGCCCCGCTTTTCCCGGTGCTCGTCGCCCTGATCGGCGCTATCGTCTTTCTCGAAATCGACGTCCCACGCTTGATTGCGACCTATGGCGGAGCCGCCGTCGCGTACTTTTTACTCGCCGACGCCGCCCTGGGCGCCCGGAGCGACCGCTCCGGCGGCGTTCTCGGAGCCTCGATATGGTGGATGCTCCATCGCCTCGTCGGTGGCCTCGGCGGTGCCGTTTTTCTCATCCTCGCGGCGGTCGTGCTGACGATGTGGCTGGCAAACCTCAGCCTCAAGCGCGTCCTCGGGCTCCTCGCGCTCCTGCTCGCACGAATGCCTCGTCCGCGCGTGCGCCTTCCGGAGTTCAAGATGCCGCAGTGGCGGATGCCGGATTTCTCGCGCCCCGCGCTCCCCGCAGCGCCTTCGGAGCGCCCGCTCCCGGCAGCGCCGGAGCCGCCGCCCCGCGCGGAACGGAGCGCCTACGACGAAAGCGCCGCCTATACCGAGCCGCCGCGCGCGCCGGTGCCGGCGCGCATTCCGGGCCCGGTCGAGGGCGAGTACCAGGCCCCGGATCCCGCAGCGCGCGCGCGGACCTATCGTCTCCCCGATCTCGCGCTCTTCGATCCACCCGCTCGGCAGGTCGTCGACGAGACGAATCGCGCACACGTCCTCGAGGATACCCTCGCCTCGTTCGGCGTCGGGGCGAAGGTCGTGCACATCGAGCGCGGTCCGTCGATTACCCGATACGAATTGCGCCCGGAGCGTGGCGTCAAAATATCGCGCATCGCATCGCTCGCCGACGATATCGCCCTCGCACTGGCGGCGACCAGCGTTCGCATCGAGGCGCCGATTCCCGGAAAATCGGCGGTCGGCATCGAGGTTCCTAATGCGAACGTCTCCGTCGTTGCGATTCGCGAGATTCTCGAGGCGCTTCCCAACCGCGGGCAGATCCCGCCGCTCTGGATGGCGTTGGGCAAAGATATCACCGGCCGCCCGGTCTTCGGCGATCTCGGCAAGATGCCGCATCTGCTCGTCGCCGGAGCGACGGGTTCGGGAAAATCGGTCTGTCTCAATACGATCGTGGCCTCGCTGCTCGTCGCGGCGACCCCCGACCAAGTGCAGATCTTAATGATCGATCCGAAGCGCGTCGAACTGACCGTCTATAACGGCATCCCGCACCTAATCAAAGAGGTCATTACCGATCCGAAGGTCGCGGCGGGCGCGCTGCTGGAGATGACGCGCGAGATGGACGCGCGTTACGAACGTTTCGCAAAAGCGGGCGTGCGCAAGATCGAAGAGTATAACGCGAAGTACCCCGACGAGCGTCTGCCCTTCGTGGTGATCATCATCGACGAACTCGCCGACTTGATGTTGGTCGCGCCCTCGCGCGTCGAGACGACCATCATGCGTCTCGCGCAGCTCGCGCGCGCGACGGGCATCCATCTCATCGTCGCAACGCAGCGGCCCTCGGTCGACGTTATCACCGGGTTGATCAAAGCGAACATCCCCTCGCGCATCGCATTTGCGGTGAGTTCGCAGGTCGATTCGCGCACGATCCTCGACCAGGCGGGGGCCGAGCGATTGCTCGGGCGCGGCGATATGCTCTTCCTTCCCATAGACGCTCCGAAGCCGATGCGCGCGCAGGGCGCCTTGATCTCCGGCCCCGAGGTGACGCGGCTCGTGGAGTTTTGGGCGCGGCAAGCGCGCCCGGAGAATTTACTCGAAGTCGAACTCGTTCCGGTCACCGACGAAGAAGAGAACGGAAAACGCGAGGTCGATGCGCTCTGCTACGACGCCGCAAAATTCATTATCGAAACGAACGTCGCGTCGACCGCCGCGCTCCAGGCGCAATTCTCGATCGGGCATCCGCGTGCGGTGCGCGTGATGAAGCAGCTCGAAGATTTCGGCGTCGTCGGGCCGCACGAAGGAACGAAGCCGCGCAAGATCGCGCTCTCCCTCGGCGATCTGGAGTTGCTCGCGCCGCGCATGGGCAAGGGTGAAGGCTCGCAACAGGGGCTTTTCGACTGATGCGGAGTTTCGCGAAGGTGGCGCTCTTTCTCGCCGTCGCGCTCGTTGCGTATGGGGCGGCGCTCGCGCTCGGCGCGATCGTCGGCAGATCGGCGGATCCGGCGCCGGCGATGGCGTTCGCGCGCGCGATCGTCGGCGTGCGCCCGCATCTCGCCTGGGATTTCACGCTGATCGGGCGCCCCGAGGTGCTTGCTCCATTAGGCATCGCGCTCATCGTCGCTGCATTCATTTTTCGCGCGTGGAGCGGACGGATCGCGTTTTCGCTTCTCTCGTTGCTTGCGTCGTGGCGTTTGGATGCGTTCTTGCAGCACCTCTTCAAGCGGCCGCGTCGTACCGATTGGGTGCTCCACCACGAGACCTCATTCTCGTATCCGAGCTCCCATGCGGCGATTGCCTGCGGGTTCTACCTTCTATGGGCCTATCTCATCGCGCGAAGCAACCTGCCGACCGCCGCACGCGTCGTTCTTCCGGGCCTGCTCGTCTTGCTCTGGGTCGCCATCCTCTGGTCGCGGCTCGCGCTCGGAGCGCATTACCCCAGCGATCTCCTGGGCGGCACGTTCGTCGGTT
>JAJYHP010000120.1 GCA_021784715.1 bacterium | reverse complement strand
GCGTAACGCCTCGATATCGTAGCCTTCACCCATCCCGTCGCGCCGAATCTCGGTGAAAATCACGCGACGGACGCCCCAATGCGCGACGCGCTTCACGAGCGCATCGCGATCGACGGGCGTACGCTCCTGCCAACCACGCACCGCGACCTCGCGCCCGCGCGCGTCGATGCCGGCGATCACGCGTTCGCCGTACCGTCCGACGATCTGTCGCGCGACGCGTTCGTCTTCGACGAAGAGCGTGCCGACGATAATCTCGGCCGCTCCGGCATCGAAGCGTGCCGCCGCATGTTCGGCGCTGCGAATACCGCCGCCGACTTGGATCGGCACGTCGACGGCGTGTGCGATCGCGGCGATCGCCGAAAGGTTCTCTCCAGAGCCGAACGCACCATCGAGATCGACGACGTGGAGGCGCTTCGCTCCTTGCGCGACGAAGGCGCGCGCCCGCGCGACCGGGTCCTCATCGTAGGTCGTTTCGCGAGAGGGATCTCCCTGCTCCATACGCACGCATTTACCGGCGCGGAGATCGATGGCGGGAATGACGAGCATTGCGGGCTTCCTTTCGTCGTTAGTTCAGCGATGCAAGAAATGCGTCGAGAATTTTCTCTCCCGTGCGTTGACTTTTTTCGGGATGGAATTGCGTTCCTACCGCGGCGCCGTGCGCGACGACCGCCGCAAAGCGTTCCCCATGCGTCGCCGTGGCGATGCAGTCCGCTCCGGGCAACGCGCGATACGAATGGAGAAAATACGCGTACTCCTCGTCGCCGAGCTCGGCGAGCAACGGGTGCGCGACGGTCGGTTCCAGGCGATTCCACCCCATGTGCGGCAAGCGAGGAGCGCGTTCGAAGCGGCCGACCTCACCGCGCAAGATCCCCAAGCCCGCCGCCCCGTCGAACTCGCTCGATCGTTCGAAGAGCACCTGCATGCCGACGCAGATACCGAAGAAGGGGCGCCCGCGCTCGATACGCTCGTAGATCGCGGTGTCGAGCCCACGTTCGTGCAGCGCTTGCATCGTTGCGGCGAACGCGCCGTCGCCGGGAAAAAATGCGGCATCGGCTTCCAACACCGCCTGGCGATCGTCGGTAACGATCGGTTCGATCGCGCGCCGACGGAGTGCCCCAACCAACGAACCGATGTTGCCCCCGCCGTAATCGATCGCGACGATTCGAGGCGGCACGGCTATTCCAGCAACCCTTTCGTCGAAGCGATCCTATCGCTCTCGATCCTCTTCGCCGCCGCGAACGCTCGCGCGAACGCTTTGAACGTCGCTTCGCAGAGATGGTGCGCGACGTGCCCGTGCATGGCGATCAGGTGGACCGTTATGCGCGCGTGGTCGCTCATCGCGCGGAAAAATTCGCCGACCATCTCGGTCGGCATCGCGCCGAGATCGTTCCGCAGAAATTCGACCCGAAAGTTGAGATAGGAGCGGCCGGAGATATCGATGCTCGCCGCGACGAGCGCGTCGTCGAGCGGCAGCATGATCGAACCGAAGCGCGCGATCCCGCGTTTCTCGCCGAGCGCTTCGTAGATCGCGCGGCCGAGTGCGATGCCGACGTCCTCGATGAGATGGTGGTTGTCCATGCCGTCGCCGCGCGCGCGCAGCTTCAATCCCATCCCACCGTGCAGCGCGAGTGCGTGCAGCATGTGATCGAAGAAGTCGACCCCGGTATCGATCGATATCTCGCCGCCGTCGAGATCGAGCTCGAGATCGATCTCGGTCTCTTTGGTCGCTCGCTTCACCCGCGCCGCGCGCGCCGGAGCGCTCACGGCATCAGTGCTTGGCGGCCGGTCGCGCGGCGATCGGCACGAACGGCCCCGGTGCCGGGCCTTCGTAGGTCGCCTGCGGGCGAATCAAACGATTGTCGCCGAGCTGTTCGAGGATGTGCGCGCTCCACCCGGCGATACGTCCGCAGGCGAACATGCACGTGAATTCGTCGCCCGGCATGCCGAGATCGGCGAGCAACGGCGCGGTGTAGAAATCGACGTTCGCGTAGATGCTCTTATCGGGTTTGGTCTCCTTGAGCACCTTATTGCTCGCTTCTTCGAGCGCGCGGGCGATCTCGTACCAGCGCGAATCGCCGCGGTAGGCCGAGAGTTCTTTCGCCTTCACTTCGAGATGGCGCGCGCGCGGATCGCGAACGCGATATTCGCGGTGCCCCATGCCCATGATGCGCTCCCCGCGCCCCAACGCGTCGCGCACGTAGATCTCCGCGCGATCGGGCGAGCCGACCGAGAGCAACGTATTGAAGGCCGCGCTCGCCGCACCGCCGTGCAGATCGCCTTCGAGCGTCGCGAGCGCCGCGGTGACGGCGGCGTAGATATCGGCGCGCGTCGAAGCGGTAACGCGGGCGGAGAAGGTGGAGGCGTTATAGGAGTGATCGGCGAGCAGCACGAGATAGGTGTCGAGCGCCTTCGCCTCGATTTCGGCGGGCATCTTGCCGGTGCGCATGTAGAGGAAGTTCGCGGCTTGCGAGAGGTCGTTGCGCGGTTCGATCGGATCGAGGTCGCGGCGAATGCGGTCCCAAGCGGCTAGGATGGTCGGCATCTTCGCGATCAATTCGATTGCGGTGTGGACGTCGGAGACGTGCTCGCCGACCCGATTGACCGGCGAGAACAACGCCAGCCCGCTCGCGACCGTGCGCAGCACGTCCATCGGCCACGCCGTCTTCGGCGAGCGACGCATCCCGTCGATCAGCGGCTCGGGCAACATGCGGCGCGTGCCGATCTCGCGTTTCAGGTGTTCGAGTTCTTCGCTCGTCGGAAGATTTCCGAACAATAACAAATGCACGACCTCTTCAAAGGTCGCGTTCGGAGCGAGATCGTCGATATCGTAACCGCGGTAGGTGAGACGACCGATTTTTCCCTCGACGTTCGAGAGCAACGTACTGCCGACGACGACGCCTTCAAGGCCGCGATCGACGATTAAACCCGTACTGGACACGATACCTCCGGTCGATATCTAGACGATAGAATGCTCGGGGCCTATTCTTCTTGCCCCGCCATGCAGGTTCCCATACGGTTGGAGCCTTATCTTGCGACCAACGTCGCATTTGCCGAAAGCGAAACGCTACGCGGCGTTACGGCGCCTCGCCCGAGCGAGTGCGTAGCCGACGATCCGTTCCACCAGCGCGTCGAAGCCGATCCCCACGGCGGCCGCGGCGTCGGGCAACAGCGAGGTGGGCGTGAGCCCCGGCAGCGCGTTGATCTCCAATAAATACGGGCGGTTCTGCTCGCTGACGATAAAATCGGTGCGCGAATAATCGCGCATTCCCAACAAACGGTGCGCGGAGAGCGCGAGCATCTGCATGCGCGAAGCGAGATCGGCGTCGATCTTCGCCGGTGCGATATGCGTGCTGCCGCCCGGTTCGTATTTCGCATCGGTAGAATAGAAGCCGTCGCGGTTGGCGACGATTTCGACGACCGGCAACGCCTCCTCGCCCAGCACCGCGCACGTAAATTCGCGTCCGGCGATGAATTCTTCGGCGAGCACGCAGCCGTAGCTGCGCGAGAGTTCGATCACCGCGGCGCTCCACTGTTCGTGCGTGCGGACGATGCGCACGCCGATGGAGGAGCCTTCGTAGCGCGGCTTCACCACCAACGGGAGATCGAGCGAGCCCGGCAGCAGCGGCAACGCGCCGCCGTCGAGATCGAAGTGATCCCACGCCGCGGTCGGGAGCCCTTCGGCGGCAAAGAGTTTTTTGACGAGATGCTTGTCCATCGCCAGCGCGCAAGCCGCGATCCCGCTGCCGGTATAGGCGACGCCGAGATGGTCGAGCACGCCCTGCATCTCGCCGTCCTCTCCGCCGGTGCCGTGCAACGCGTTGAAGACGACGTCGGGCGCGAGCGTCCGAATCGCGTCGATGAAGCGTTCGTCGTAATCGATCGTATGGACGTCGTAGCCGAGCGTTCCCAACGCGCGCGCGACGGGAGTACCGCTCGCGATCGATATCTCGCGTTCGGCGCTCTTGCCGCCCATCACCACCGCGACGCGCGCCTTACGCAACTCGGCCATGGCCTCCATCCCATTCTCGATCGATAAAAACACCCACGAGATGTACCTCCAGCTCCAATCCGATATCGAAACGTTCGAAGACCGCGCGCCGAACGCGCGCGAGCAGCGTTGCGACGTCGCAGGCACTCGCCGCGCCGAGATTATTAATAAAGTTCGCGTGGAGCGGTGAGACTTCCGCATCGCCCTCGCGCCAACCCTTCGCCCCAACGGCTTCGATCAGCCGCGCGGCCTTATCGCCTTCCGGATTGCGAAAGCACGACCCTGCGTTTGGCAGCGCGATCGGCTGGGTTTGTTTTCGGCGAACGAGCCGGGCCTGCATCTCCTCGCGTACGGCGTGCGCGTCGCCGCGCGCGAACGCGAGTTCGGCTCCCACCACCACCGCGTCGCGAGCGAGGCTGGTGTGCCGATAAAAATAGCGCACGTCGACCGAGTGCGGTGCGGGGCGGCTCGGCGACTGCACGCGCACGTCGCGAATGAAATCCCCCATCTCGCGGTCGGTGCCGGCGTTCATCCGCAACGAACCGCCGAGCGTTCCGGGAATCCCGGCCAGCGAACCGATGCCGACGGCGCCGGCGCTCGCGGCGCGCGCGGTAATCGCCGCCATCGAGGCCGAGGCGCCGGCGACGACGCGCACGCTCTCCTCGGTCGCGCGCACCTCGACGCGAGCGAAATCGCCGCCCAGGCGCACCACGATGCCGCGAATGCCGCCGTCGCCGACGAGTAGGTTGCTGCCGCTTCCCAAGACGAACCACGGCAAGCGACGACGCACGCAATGCGTGAGAACCGCAGAGAGTTCGTTTTCGCGTTCGAGTTGCGCGAAGGCGTCGGCGGGACCGCCGATCTTCCACGAAGTGTACGGCGCGAGCGGTTCGTCGAATGCGACGCGATCGGCGAGGATCTCGCGCAGCATCGCGCGGTCGTCGTCGTCGAGCAACGTTTTCGCGCTCGACGCCGTCGTGAGGCTCACCGGAGTGCCGCCGTCGGCATGGCGCGCTCGGCGAGCCGCGCCGCGCTGCGCGTAATGGAGCCCGCGCCGAGCATCAACGCGAGCGTGCCCGGCGGCGATTCTTCTTCGATGCGCTCGACGAGCTCTTCCACGCGCGCCACGTAGCGAACGTCGACGCCGAATTCGCTCAGGCGATCGCCGATGGAGCGTTCGCTGATGCCGGGAATCGGGGCCTCGGAGGCGGCGTAAATCGGCGTGAGATAGACGCGGTCGGCGCCGCGCAGCGCGTCGGCGAAATCGCGCGCGAGGTAGCCGGTTCGCGAGTAGCGGTGCGGCTGAAACGCCACCACGAGCGGCCCGGAATGGTAATTGCGCGCCGCGGCGATCGTCGCGCGCACCGCGGTGGGATGATGCGCGTAATCGTCGACGACGGTGAGGCGTTGTCCGCGCGCGAGTATGTCGAAACGACGGCGCACGCCGCAAAAATCGCGCAGCCCCGTCGCCACCGCGGCGAACGGCACGCCGACTTCTTCGGCGACGGCGATGGCGGCGAGTGCGTTGAGCACGTTGATCGCGCCGGGAACGTTGAGCGTGACCGTGCCGCGGCGTTCCCCGCGCACGACGAGATCGAAGTGCGCGCTCAATCCCGCGAAGGTGACGTTCGCCGCGGTTATGTCGGCGAGCGCGGTCGTGCCGAACGTGATCGTGCGCGCCGCCCGCGGAAGGGCGGCGAGCGAGGCGGAGTTCGCGTTGTCGATGCCGACGATCGCCGCTCCCTCGGCGGGCAAACGGCCGAGAAATTCCCCGAAGGCGTCGATGAGGCGCGGAAGTTCGTCGTCGGAGTTGAGATGGTCGTTCTCGATGTTATTGATCGTCGCTATGCGCGGTTGCAACAATGCGAACGAGCCGTCCGATTCGTCGGCTTCGCAGACGAACCACGGCGAGCTGCCGTCGACGGCGTTGCGCCCCAGCTGCGGATCGATGCCGCCGAGCACGAGCCCGGCGTCGATCCCGCCGGCGCGTAATATCGCGTGGACCATCGCGGTGGTCGTCGTCTTGCCGTGCGTTCCGCAGATCGCGATGCCGTCGCGCCGGCTCGCGATGCGGGCGAGCAATTCGCCGCGGTGGACCACCGGAATCTTGCGGCGGCGCGCTTCGCGGAACTCCGGATTATCGCGATCGATCGCCGAGCTGACGATCACTTCTTCGGCATCGCCGAGCAAATCGGCATCGTGGCCGACGTAGACGCGCGCGCCCTCGGCGCGCAGCTGTTCGAGCAGATCGCTCTCGGCGAGATCGGATCCCGCAACGCTTTCGCCGCGCGCGAGCAGAATGCGCGCGAGCGCGCTCATTCCGATTCCGCCGATGCCGATAAAGTGTCGGCGCACGCTCTCGCTCACGTTTGGGTATTTCGCCCCGCGAGCGCCGCTATCCGCGCAAGAATCAGCGCGGTTGGGTCGGGGGTGCGTAAAGTCGCAATCGCCGCGCGGAGCCGCGCCAGCGCTTCGGGGGCGCAGATGCGAGCGAGCAACGCTCCGAGCGAGGCGGCGGTGAGCTCCTCGTCGGCGACCGTCACCGCCGCCCCGGCGGCTTCGAGCGCCCGGGCATTCGCGCTTTGGTGCCCATCGGCGGCATGCGGGTAGGGCACCAGAATCGCCGGCAGGCCGAGCGCGATGAGTTCGGCGAGCGTCGAGGCGCCGGCGCGCGCGAGCACCAGATCGGCGACCGCGAACGCATCGGCGGGATCGTCGAGGTAGGGGCGGAGGGCGCCCGCGGCCGCCGCGGGGAGCCCGGCGCGAACGCGGTCGTATTCGCGCTCGCCGGTCAGGTGCAGCACCTGCCAACCCGCTGGGAGTAGCCCCGCAGCGATCGCGCCGACGAGCGCATCGTTGAGCGAACGAGCGCCCTGGCTACCGCCCATCGCGAGCAGCGTGCGCCGCTGCGGATCGAGCCCGAGCCGTTCCATCGCCGCCGCGCGCGGCGGCAGCGAACGCAGCGAGCCGCGAATCGGCACGCCGGTACAGCGATAGCGCGCTCCGAAGCGCGGGTCGCCCTGCGGCAGCGCGCCCCAGACTTCATCGACGAAGGGCGCGAGAAGGCGATTGGTGAGCCCCGGCTGCGCGTTGGGTTCGAGCAGCGCGATCTTCGCACGTGATACGCGCAACGCGCGCAGCGCGCGCGCCGCGACGACGAGTGGAAAGCAGACGTAGCCCCCGGTCGCGACAACGATCTCCGGGCGCTCGCGGAGCAGCACGCCGAACGCTTGCAGCACACCCCACCCGTTGACGAACGCCGTTCCCAACGCCGCGCCGATGCGGTCGCGGCGCAACGGGCGCGCCGCGATGCAGTGCAGCGAATATCCCGCCTGCGGAACGAGGCGCGCTTCGAGGCGATCCGCGGTGCCGACGAAGGCGATACGCGCGCCGGCTCCCTCGCGTTCGCGCACGGCGTCGGCGATCGCGACCGCGGGATAGATGTGTCCGCCCGTGCCCCCTCCGGCGAAGAGGATGCGCACGCGCTAACTCCCTATGCGGCGGCGACGCCCGACGTTGGCGATCAGTGCGACGGCGATGAGATCGACGACCAGCGCGCTGCCGCCGAAGGAAATGAACGGCAGCGGCACGCCGGTGACCGGCCACGACGACGTGACCACGCCGATATTGATGAAGGCTTGCACGACGATCAACGCGGTGCATCCCAGCGCGAGGAAATATCCGAAGCGGTCTTCGGCGCGCATGGCGATATTCACCGCACGCGTTGCGAAGACGAGGAAAAGCGCGACGACGGTGAGCGTGCCGATCAGGCCCAGCTCTTCACCGACGATGGAGAAGATAAAATCGGTGTATTGTTCGGGCAGGTAGAAAAATTTTTCGCGGGAGGCGCCCAAGCCGACGCCCCACCAACCGCCCGAGCCGAGCGCGTAGAGCGATTGCACGATATGGAACCCGTAATTGAGCGGATCTTTCCACGGGTTGATGAAGGCGAGGATCCGTTCGCGTTGGTAGGAATGCGCGAAGATGGAATAGATGACGAAGGGCGCGGTGGAGAAGATCCCCATCAGCAGGTGCGGGATGCGCGCGCCGGCGACGAAGAGCATGATGAAGCCGATCGCGACGATGATGCTCGCGGTTCCCATATCGGGCTCGCGTTGAATCAGCAACGCGACGACGAAGATCGCGCCGAGTAAGGGAACGACGCCACTGGTCAGCGAGCGAATGCGCTCGCCCATGTCGGCGAGCCGAACCGCGAGGAAGAACACGAGCGTGAGCTTCGCGAACTCCGAGGGTTGGATGGAGAGCGATGAGAGCCCGAGCCAGCGGCGCGAGCCGTTCACGCTCGCCCCGAGATGCGGCACGAGCACCGCGAACAGCGCGAGCGAGGTGGCGATGAAGAGCGCGGGGGCGTAGGTGCGCAGCTTCGTGTAATCGATTCGGAAGGCGCCCCACGCGGCGACGCAGCCGACCCCGAGCCACATCAATTGGCGTTTGAAAAAATACGCGACGTCGTGATGCACGGCGTACGCCGTCGTGCTCGACGCAGAGAAGACCATCACCATACCGATCGCGACCAGACAGGCGACGCTGATGAAGAGAATCGCATCGGGCGGCGCACTTTCATACGCGCGCGGGGCGCGCCGTTCGGGCTTGCGCGAGAGGCGCGGCGGCGGCGCGACGCGCGCGGCGTTACGCACGGGTTCCTCCGGCGAGCGAGCGCACCGCGGCGACGAATCGTTCGCCACGATCTTCGGCGGAACGGAACATGTCGAACGAGGCGCAGGCCGGCGAGAGCAGGACGACGTCGCCCGAGTGGGCGAGTTCGCGCGAGCGCTCCACCGCCGCTTCCATCGTTTCCGCGCGTTCGCAGGGCACGCGCCCCGCAACCGCCGCGACGATCTCCTCGGCAGCTTCGCCGATCGCCAGCACCGCGCGCGCGTGCCGCGCGAGCGCGTCGCCGAAGGCGCCGAACGCCGTCCCCTTCGCGCGCCCGCCGACGATCGCGACGACGGGGCAGGCGAACGCTTCGAGCGCGGCGATCGCCGCTTCGGGGTTGGTCGCTTTCGAATCGTCGATATAGCGAACGCCCGCGATCTCGGCGACGGGCTGCAAGCGATGCACCATGCCGGTAAAGCTGCGGAGCGCCGCCGGAAAAACGTGCGGGTCGACGCCGAACGCGAGCGCAGCGGCGAGCGCCGCCATCGCGTTGGCGAGATTGTGCCGCCCCAAGAGCGGCACGTCGGCGATCTCGGCGAGCACGGTTCCGGCCCGCGTGTCGACGATGCTCTCGCCGCGAAGCGCGATTCGCGCGCTGGGATCGACGAGCGAAAAATCGATCGTCGTCATTCTCTCGGCGACGCCGCATGCGAAACTCCAAATGCGTTGGTCGTCGCGGTTGGCGACGAGCGTATCCCCCGCACGCGCGTTTTCGACGATTCGAAATTTCGCCGATGCGTACTCGTCCATCGATCCGTAGCGATCGAGATGATCGGGCGAGAGATTGAGCAGCACCGCGACGCGCGGATGGAAACGATCGATGCTCTCGAGTTGGAACGAGGAGAGCTCCGCGACGATGGCGTCGAGCCCGTCGGGAAGCACTTCGCGAATCAACGGAGCGCCGATATTGCCGCCGAGTGCGGTCTTCTTACCGGCGGCGCGGAGCAGGTGCGCGAGCAACGCGCTCGTCGTTGATTTCCCTTTCGTTCCGGTGACGCCGAGAATCGGCGCGCGCGCGAAGCGGGCGGCGATTTCGACTTCACCGAGCACGGTGCAGCCCTTCCCCCACGCGATCGCGACCGGGAGCGCGCTCGGCGGAACGCCCGGCGAGAGCACCGCGATTTCATCGCCGCGGAGCGCTTCGCGCAGGGCATCGGTCGAGACGAAGGGCACCCCGAGCGCGGCGACGTGCGCGATCGCCTCGGGTACGCGCTCCGGCGATTGGTCTGTTGCGAGCACCTCCCACCGCCGCTCGCGCAGCACTTCGCAGACCGCGATGCCGCTCTTCCCGAGACCGATCACTAAGGCACGCTGTGGTGCGTCGTTCATTTCGCGATCCACCAGCCGAGCGCCGCGAGTACCGTCGAGATGCCCCAAAAGCGCGTCGTCACTTCGAGTTCGCTCATGCCGCCGAGTTCGAAATGATGGTGCAACGGGCTCATGCGAAAGATCCGCTTCCCGCGCGTCGCTTTAAAATAACTCACTTGGAGAATCACCGAGAGCGCTTCGGCGGCGAAGATACCGCCGACGAGCAGGAGCAAGAGCATCTCGCCTTCGGCGATCGCGACGCCGGCGAGCAGGGCGCCGAGCGCGAGCGACCCGGTATCGCCCATGAACATCTTCGCGGGATGGCGATTGTAGAGCAGAAAGGCGAGGCAGGCGCCGAGCCCGAGCAACGCGACCATCGTCGGCTGCGGGAGCACGTGCGCGAAACCCAACGCCGCAAAGGCCGCGAGCGGCGCCACCATCGACCCGGCGGCGAGCCCGTCGAGCCCATCGGTGAGATTGACGGCGTGAATCGTTCCGGTTACGGCGAGCGTCCCGAGCAAGAGCCACCAGAGATAGGGCACCGTCCAATGCCACGTTCCGATGGCGAGCAACGTCTGCCGCGGGAACTCGGCGTACGAACTATCGAGCCGCGTGAGAAAGAGCAACGCGACGACTGCGGTGAGCAGCAGTTTCGTGCGCGCCTTCAAGCCGGCATTTTTGCCGCGGAAGATGCCGAGTAAATCGTCGATCGCGCCGATCGCCGCGCAACCGAGCACGAGAATGAGAAACTCGCCGAGCATCGGCACTTGCAGATCGAGCGCGAGCGGCAGCACGGCGATAGCGAAGACGATGCCGCCCATCGTCGGCGTGCCGGTCTTCACTTGGTGGCTCGCGGGCGCATCTTCGTAGACGTGCTGGTGCACTTTGAGCCGTCGCAGCAACGGCAATGCGATCGCACCGGCGATCGCGGCGAGCGCGAAACCGACGAACGCAGGCCAGAGCGCGGCTTCGGCGAGATCGAGCCCGTGCGGCGGCACGTTAAACCAGATCAGCATGCGACCGCTTCGCGCTTGTAGAGCGGGTGCGCGCCGGTAGCGCGCCACTTCAGCACGACGATCGGCGTCTGCTCGTCGCCGTTGCCGTGCGGGTTCTCCAGCAACGCCGTCGCCGTCGCTTCGCGCGCGACTCCCGCCGAAGCGCCGAGCACCTTCGCGCGATGGAGATCGTTCACGTCGACGATCGCACAACCGCAGTGGAGTTCGGCGGCGATCCGCTCCGCGACGGCATCGGGTTCGCGCGGGGCGAGCACGATCGCGCGTTCGTAGGGCGGCATCGTGCCGGTGTAGCCGTCGATTGCGGTAATCGCGTCACCGAGCATTTCGTAGAAGCGGCCGCGCTTGCCGACGAGCAAGCCGAGCACCTGCGCCGCCACCGCCTGCAACACGCGCGGGACGCCGACATCGTCGATCACCAACTGCATCGATTCGGGCTGATTCACCGTCGCGAGCGGGTGCGCGCGACGCGCGAGCGCGAAGGCGAGTTTCGACGGGCGAATCGCTTCGGCGGCGACGAAGGCGCCCTGCGCGATGGCGACCGCGGTCTCCGAGATCGCGAGCACGTCGCCGGGTGCGGCGATGCCGCGCACCGCATCGCGCACCACCGCGACGAGATCGTCGCCGCGGCGCAGCAAGCGCGTGCGCACCGGAATGGCGACGAGCCCCACGGGCAGCGCCTCGTGCCGGACCGCTAGACTCCGCACGCCGTCAGGACCTCTTCGAGAATTTCCTCCATGTGGTAACGGCGCGAGCCCTTCAACAGCACGACGTCGCCGCTCTTCGTTCGCTCCAACAACCAGAGCGCCGCGGCGTGATTGTCGGTGAAGTGCCAGACGCGTTCGCGCGGGAATCCCGCGCGCAGCGCGCCGCGTTCGAGCGCCTCGGCGTACTCGCCGCCGACGAGCACTTCGTCGATCTTCGTCGGCTGCAGGTGCTCGCCGACGAGTTCGTGCAGGCGCTCCGATTCGTCGCCGAGCTCGGCCATACTCGAGAGCACCGCGATGTGTCGCGCGCCGTTTTCGTTGCCGAAAGCATCGATCGCCGCGCGCATCGAACTCGCGTTGGCGTTATACGCATCGTACACGATGGTGATGAAATCGGGAATTTCGTGGCGCTGGTAGCGCCCCTCCGGCAACGTGAGCGTCGGCATGAGTTCGGCGAGTTCGTCGAGCCGGAAGCCGAGCTCGATCGCCGCCGCGGCGGCGCCGGCGGCGTTCACGCGGTTGTGGTGCCCGGGAAGAAAGAGTTCGGTGCGCGCGCGTCGCGGCCGCCCGTTGAGTTCGCGATGCACCACGAGTTCGTCGCGGATGAGCGCTGTGAAGGGCGCGCGAACGATATCGTCGCGATCTTCGTCCATCGCGTCGTACCAGTGCGGGAGCTGCCCGAGCGATGCGGCTCGGTGCTGCGAGACGCGGTCGCGCGCGTTGAGCAACGGCGAGGCGCCGGTCGAGAAGAGCCCCCACTTCGTTTCGGCGAGACGCTCGCGCGAACCGACGATTTCCAGGTGCGCCTCGCCGACGTTGGTGAGCAAACCAAAGTGCGGCTGCGCGATCTCGACGAGCGTGTGGATATCGCGATATTTGCGCGCGCCCATCTCGACGACGATGACGTCGTGATCGTCGTGCGATTCGAGCAGGAGCTTGCTGACGCCGATCTCGTTATTTTCGTTCGCGCTGGTGACGTGGAGGCGTTTCCCGTAGCGCGCGCGCAGCAATTGCGAGAGCAGATGTTTGGTGGTGGTTTTGCCGCTGCTCCCGGTAATCGCGATCACGTGCCCGTCGAAGCGCGCGCGCGCCGCGCTCGCGAGCGCCATATACGCGAGCAGCGTATCGGCGACTTCGACGACCGGGCGATCGGCCATGGCGACGACGACGCGATCGACGATGGCGAGCGCCGCGCCTTTCGCAAACGCATCGGCGACGAAATCGTGGCCGTCGAATCGTTCGCCGCGCAGCGCGAGAAATGCGTCGCCGGGCTCCAACGACCGCGTATCGGTGACGATGCGCATGGGCGCGAGCGCCGCGTCATTACGAACGCGATGCGCTGCAGTCGCCCGCACGATCTCCTCGATTGTAAAGCGCCTCACGCGCCGACCCTCCTTCGCGCCAGGGCGTCCGCCGCCACGGCGACGTCGTCGAAGGGCAGGACCCGATCGCCGACGACTTGATAGTTCTCGTGCCCTTTTCCAGCGACGAGCACCGTATCCCCGGCGGCGGCGTGAAGAACGGCGCGCTCGATCGCGCGGCGTCGGTCGAGTTCGATCGCGGCGGGCGGGTGGTGCATGCCGGCGAGAATTTCCTCGACGATCGACTGCGGCTCCTCGCTGCGCGGATTATCGTTGGTGAGATAGACCTGGTCGGCGAGCCGCGCCGCAACCTCCCCCATCGCGCGCCGCTTGCTGCGGTCGCGGTCGCCGCCGCAGCCGAAGACCACGACCAGTCGCCCGCGCAGGTTTTCGCGGAGCGCGAGCAGCGCGTTCTCCAGCGCGTTGGGGGTGTGCGCGTAATCGACGACGACCTCGATATCGCCGTTGCCGACGCGCTGCATGCGCCCCGGAACGCCCTGCAGGGCGCCGAGACCGCGCGCCGAGCTCTCGGTATCGATCTCCATCAAGCGAGCGAGCGCGATGGCGAGTAGCGCGTTTTCGACGTTGAAGCGCCCGGGGAGATGCTGTTCGAATGCGACGCCGTCGAGCGTGAAGCGCGCGCCGGTGGAACCGAGCTGTAGATTCTCCGGGCGAATCTCGGCGGTGCCCTCCAGGGCGTAACCGATGCAGCGGCGCCGCCCCGCCAACTCCGCGAACCACCGCGCGCCCCACGGGTCGTCGAGCCCGAACGCACAGGCGGGAGCGAGATCGAAGAGCCGTCGTTTCGCGGCGGCGTAGGCTTCGATGCTGCCGTGGAAATCGAGGTGGTCTTGGGTGATGTTGGTCAGCCCGGCGGCGGCGAAACGCACGTCGTCGACGCGCCCCAACGCCAGCGCGTGCGAGCTCACTTCGATCGCGACCGCGCGCGCGCCCTCATCGCGCATCGCCGCGAGCAGCGCGTGGAGTTCGTGCGGCAACGGCGTGGTGTTCGCGAGGGTCCAGTTCCGCGCGCCGAACTCCGCACCGACGGTGCCGATGACGCCGCAGGGAATATTCGCGGCGGCGCAGATCGCGGCGAGCATGCGCGTCGAGGTGGTTTTACCGTTCGTGCCGGTGATGCCGACGACGGCGAGCGCATGCGAGGGGTCGCCGTAGAACGCGGCGGAGATCGGCGAGAGCGCTTGCAGCGAATCGTGCACGAGGATCGCCGGCACGGCGAGCGTGCCGATCTCGGCGCGCGCTTCGATGACCACCGCCGCGGCGCCGCGCGCGATCGCGTCGGCGATATAGGCGTGCCCGTCGACATGCGCGCCACGCACCGCTACGAAGAGCGAGCCGGGGGTGACCCGGCGCGAATCGACCTCGATGCCGCGAACCTGCGTCGCCGGATCGCCGAGGACGTGTGCGTCGGGGCCGAGCCGTTCGTAGAACGCGCGCAGCGTATCGGCAGCCATTACCGCTTTGCCTGCTTGACCTGCGGCAGAAAACCGGCGTGCAACATCGCGGCGCGCGCGATGGTATCGAAGGCCGGCGCGGCAACCTGCGAGCCGTAGTACGAACCGATCGGACGATCGACTTTCACGAGAATCACGAAACGCGGATCGCGCGCGGGGATCATGCCGATGAAGGATGCGACGTAGGCGCCGGGCTGGTAGACGCCGTTCTCTTCGATCTGCGCGGTGCCGGTCTTTCCGGCGGTGGTGTAGCCGGGAATCTGCGCGGCGGGATCGCCGGTGCCGTAGCGCACGACCGCTCGCAGAAACTTGCGCAGAATCGCGGCGGTCTTCTCGGAAAAAATGCGTCGTTCGATCTGCACCGGATAGCGATAGACGAGCGTTCCGTCGTGTTTGAGGATCGCGTGCACGATATGCGGGCGTAGCAGCAAGCCGCCGTTGGCGATGGCACAGTAGTAGCGCGCGAGCGCGAGCGGCGTCACCGCGACGCCCTGGCCGAAGGACATCGTCGCCAGCGACGAACCGCTGAACTGGCTCGGTTTCGGCACGATGCCGGGATTCTCGCCGGGAAGTTCGATCTGCGTCGGCTCTCCAAAGCCCGCCGCGCGCTCCATGTTGTAGAAGGTTCGCGCGCCGATGCTCATGCCCACCTCGGCGGCGCCGACGTTATGCGAATAGGCGATGATATTTTCGAGCGATTCGGTGCCGTGGCTGCCGGCGGTGAAGCCATCGTCGGCGTTGTGGATGGTGTGCCCGCCAACGGTGATGGCATCGCGCGCGGGGAAGCGCGATGCGAGCGTGACTTTGCCGGATTGAATCGCGGCGGCGGCAGTGACGAGTTTGTAGGTCGATCCGGGTTCGTATGCATCCTCCACCGCGCGGTCGCGCCGTTGCGCGTCGGTGTATCGCCAGAAGTGGTTGGGATCGAAGTGCGGCAGGTTCGCGAGGGCGAGGATGGCGCCGGTCTTCGGGTTCATGACGATCGCGACGCCCGAACTGGCGTGGTATTTCTTGACTTGCTTCTCCAGCGCGCGTTCGGTGACGAACTGCAGATAGGAATCGAGCGTGAGTTCGACATCGTAGCCCGGGCGGGCGCGTTTGATGATCTCGGCCCGATCGAACGGCAGCGGGCGCCCCATTTCGTCGGTTTGCAGCGTCTCTTTGCCCGAACGCCCTTGCAGCCAGGGATTGAGGCTGTACTCCAGCCCGTCGAGACCGTTCTCGTCGGTGCCGACGAAGCCGATCGTCGACGAAAACTCCGGCCCGTCGACGTAGACGCGGCGCCCGGTCTTCTCCCGGCGTTCGGCGACGCCGACTAAATGCAATGCGGCGACGCGCGCGGCGACCGAATGGTCGACCTTGCGCGCGATCCAGATGAACCAGAGGTGCTTATCGTGGAGCGCGGCGACGGTATCGGGGCTGAGCTTTCCGACGATCGCGCCGAGTTTGCGCGCGACGGTATCGGGATCGGTGATATCGCGCGGAACCGCGTAGATGCTCTTCGAAGGCAGCGAGCGCGCGATCACCGCGCCGTGCCGATCCAGAATGCTCCCGCGGCGCGCGAAGATTTCGATGGTATCGGAGCGCTGCGCGAGCGCATCGCGCGCGAGCGAGGGCCCCTGCATCGCTTGAACGACCGCGAGCTTTCCGGCGAGGAAGAGCCCGAAGCAGAGAACGCCGATATAAAACCAGCGCGCCCGATCGGTCGCGGTGCGCGCGAAGCTCCGTTTCAGGATCGCCGTTTCCCGGCCGCTGCGGGGTGGAACCACCGTGCGATGCCGGAGAGGAAGGCGATGCGTTGCTGCTGCGTTTGCGGCGGCGAGAGTTGCACCGCAATCTCGGTCGAGGCGGGGTGCATGTGCAGTTGGGCGGCGAGGCGCGCCAAACGCGCGTCGGAGGAGAGCTGTTCGACGCGATCTTCCAAGCGCAGCGTTTCATCTTGCAGGCGCTTCTGACGCGCGTGCGCTTTTTCAACGGCGTAGGTGAGCCCCGTCATCGACGAAGTGAGCATGACGTAACCGGTGACGGGCACGAGCACGGCGAGCAGTACGCCTAAGGCGAGGGCGATGGGGCGATAGCGCGCGCGCGAATTACGCACCACGCGGCGCTGCGCGGCGTTGCGCGCACTGCGCGGATTGGGGATGCGCGCTTCGCGGGTGCGCGGCTGCATTTGTACCATCAGCTTGCCTTCTTTTCTGCGGCTCGTAATTTGGCGCTTCGCGAACGCGGATTTTCGGCGCTCTCGGCCTCGCCGGCGACGATCGGTTTTTTGGTGAGCACGTGGAGGCGCTCGTCGCCGCGCAGCGTTTGCTTCACGATGCGGTCTTCGAGGGAGTGGAACGAGATCGCGACGATGCGCCCGCCCGCGCGCAGACGCCGGATCGCGGCGGCGAGCCCTTCGTGGAGCGCGCCGAGTTCGTCGTTGACGGCGATGCGCA
>JAJYHP010000015.1 GCA_021784715.1 bacterium | reverse complement strand
GTCCGTCCGGAGCGAAGCGGGAAATGGCAATGACGCAATCGCGAGGCGACACGATGCTGGAGATCAAGGTCAAGCCGGGATCGAAGCGGCCGGGCGTTTCGCGCGATGGCGAGCGGCTGGTCGTTGCTGTTGCCGCGCGAGCGATCGAGGGCGCGGCGAACGAAGGGGCGTTGAATGCGCTTGCGGAGGCATTGGGCGTCGCGCCGTCGCGATTAGCGATCGCGCGCGGGCACCGAGGACGGCTGAAAACCATCGTCGTCTCCGGGCTTACGCCCGAGGAAGTGCGCGCGCGCGTCGCGAGCATCGCGGCCGCGTAACGGTTGCGCTTCGGCCGGAGGAAACGAGGCCCGTTTACGAATGCGGCGTTGAGGAATTCGTGGAAACGCCTTCATCGAGTGCGAGGTAGTCTGCGACCGCATCGTCGAGTGCGTCGCGCGGAATGAGACCGATCAGCTCGCTTCTTCCTAACGTTATGCCACGCTTTGCAGCGGCCGCTTCGGCGCTGCGCCTCAGCTGCTTCGGCGAGGTCGCGCGATACTGCGTGATATTAAACGAGAGTTGCACGCGTCCGTCGTCGAGCCGAAAGGCGAGCGCGCGAATGCCGGGAAGGCCGCCGCCGCGTTCGCGCAGCTCGGCGGCGATCAATCTCCCCGCTGCGATATCCTCGCTCTCGAGCTCGATATTCCAAGCGACGAGAATCTCGCGCGCGCCGACCGCGATCGCGCCGGCACTTTCGTGAGCGGGAATATCACCGATATCGGGGCGGTCGTTCCGCGCGAAGCGAGCCGCGAGCCCCTCGAAGCCGTCGCGCCGGGCGTTGGCGAGCAATCGCCGTTCGGGAATCAGCGCGGCCTCGCCGTAGAGGAAACTCGGAATTCCCTCGTGTTGCCAAATTTCGCGTGCGGCGCTGCGCGCGAGATCGACCGCTTCGGCCATCGGTGCGTCGCCGAGCGGCACGAAGGGCAGCACGTCGAGTGCGCCGATGCGCGGGTGGAGACCGTGGTGCGAGCGCAGGTCGATGCGCTCGCGCGCGATGCGCGCGAGCGCGAGTGCGGCTCGGGGCAGGCATTTCCCGTCTCCCACGATCGTGAGAACGCTGCGGTGGTGCGCGGCGTCGGAGCTACGGTCGAGAACGCGCGCGCCCGTCGCTTCGACCGCTTCGACGGCCAGGCGTATCGTTTCGTCGTTGCGCCCCTCGGAGAGATTGGGGACGAGTTCGAAGAGGTGCACGAACGCTAACCCAGCACCTCGGCGATCGCCGAACCGATATCGGGAAAGCGCTCCGCGCTGACGTGTACGCCGTATCCCAATCGCTTTGCCTCCGCCGCGCGCCGCGAGGCCGCGCTCACGGCGCGCACCTCGCCGGAGAGCCCGAGTTCGCCGTAGGCGACGACATCCGCCCCGACGGCACGGTCGCGCAGCGAGGATGCAATCGCGAGGGCGATGCCGAGATCGGCGGCAGGCTCGCTGACGCGCAGCCCGCCAGCGACCGAGGCATAGATATCGTGCGATCCGAGCATCATGCCGACGCGTCGTTCGAGAACGGCGATAATCATCGCGAGGCGCGCCGGATCGAGATTGTTCGCCAAGCGGCGCGGCGTGCCGAAGCTGCTCTCGCCAACGAGCGCTTGCACTTCGACGAGCACCGGGCGCGAGCCGAGTATCGATGCGACGACGCAGCTGCCGCTTGGGCGAGCATCGCGCCCGGCGAGAAAAATTTCGGAGGGATTCGCTACATCGTGAAGGCCGTCGTCGTGCATGGAGAAAACGCAGATTTCATCGATCGAACCGAAACGATTTTTATAGGCGCGGAGAATGCGATAATCGCCCTGAACCTCGCCCTCGAAATAGAGCACGGTATCGACGAGATGTTCGAGCAGGCGCGGCCCGGCGATGCTGCCGTCTTTGGTGACGTGGCCGACGATGAAGGTCGCACAGCCGGTTCGCTTCGAGAACTCCACGAGCGCCTGGGTGCAGTCGCGCACCTGGCCGACGCTTCCGGCGTAGCTCTCGCTCTCGGGGAGGCGAACGGTTTGAATCGAATCGACGATCATCGCGCGCGGGCCGATGCGCGCCGCGGCATCGAGAACGGCGTGGAGATCGGTTTCGGGAAAGAGCAGCAACGACGAATCGAGTTTCAACCGCGCGGCGCGCAATTTCACTTGCGCGGCGGACTCTTCGCCGCAAACGTAGAGCACCGGGCCGGCGAGTTGCAGGCGCGCGGCGATTTGGAGCAAGAGCGTCGATTTGCCGGCGCCGGGTGGGCCGCCGACGAGCGTCACGCTTCCCGGAACGATGCCGCCGCCGAGCACGACATCGAACTCCGGCATGCCGGTCGCGATACGAACGTGATGCGCGCTCTCGACGTCGCGCAGCGGAATCGGTTCTACGATCGGCCCGCGCATCGAGCGAATCGGGCGCGCCGCCTCGCGCGGCCGTTCCTCGAAGGTGTTCCATGCCGAGCATTGCGGGCAACGCCCGAGCCAACGCGCAGATTCAAATCCGCACGCGCTACAGAAGAACACCGCTCGGGTTTTGGCCATCCTCGCTCTCTTCGCGTGCATGCGACGAGCGTCCCGTGCGCCGGGCAACCGCGCGCGCGCCGTGCGGGTTACCCGCAGCGAGATGAGCGCAGCATCGCCGAGGCATATCGCGATCGTGGGGGCCGGCGTCGCCGGTTTGACCGCCGCGGCCCTTCTCGCGCATCGCGGCTTTCGCGTGAGTCTCTTCGAGAAGCAGAGCGTCCCGGGTGGGCGCGCCGCCGCGATGACGTGGGACGGATTCACCTTCGATCTCGGCCCGACGCTCCTCTTTATGCCCGATGTCTATCGCGAAGCCTTCGCGAGCTGGGGCGGCGATTTCGATCGTGAGGTGCCGATGCTGCGCCTCCGCCCGAATTATCGGCTCAACTACGCCGACGGAAAGCAGCTGGTTATCTCCTCGCTCCTCTCCGAGACCATGCGCTCGCTCGAAGCGTTCGCTCCCGGTTCGAGTCGCGGCTTTTTGCGCTATTTCGCCGATGCCGCCGACGCCTATCAACGCTCGCGTCGTCTCTTCGTCGGCGAGCGGATTCGGTCGTTCGCGCATTTTCTTTCACCCGAACGGATCGCCGCGCTCTTTTCCACCGGAGCCTTTCGGCACCTCGGCGCGCAGGCGTCGCGGAGTTTCGGCGATCCGCGCGTCGCCGGAGCCTTTTCGTTTCAATCGATGTACCTCGGGATGTCGCCCTTCGATGCACCGTTGCTCTATCGGCTCTTGCTCTTTACCGAACTCGGCGAAGGCATTTTCTTTCCGTTCGGCGGCATCGGCGCGCTCCCGCGCGCGCTCGATCGCGCCGCGCTTGGCAACGGTGCGCACCTGCGATACGAGACGGAGATTGCGGGGGTCGAACGGCACGGCAAGCGCGTCGTCGCGCTGCGCACCATCGGCGGCGAGCGCATCGAATGCGATGCGCTGCTTCTCAATGCCGACCTCCCCTACGCCTACGATCGGCTTCTCGGCGAACCCGAGCATCGCTCGCTGCGCATGCGTCATACGCCCTCGGCGTTGCTCGTTTATGCCGCGCTGGAAGAGCGGTACGACGATCTGCTGCACCATGAGTTCGTGATGCCGAGCGATCTGCGCGCGACCTGCGACGATATTTTCCGGCGCGGCCGGATTCCCGAGGACCCGGCGATCTATCTCTGCGCTCCGAGTGCGAGCGATCCGTCGATGGCGCCGCCGGGAAAGGAGGCGCTCTACCTGCTCGTGCCCGCGCCCTCGCTCGAAGGAGTCGTCGATTGGGCCGGCGAGCGTGAAGCGATCGTGGAGCGTGCGTTGCGCATCGTTGAGGAGCGGCGCTTGCCGGGGCTGCGGTCGCGCATCCGTTGGGTGCGATCCCGAACGCCACTGGAATTTCAAAACGAACTCTTTCTCAATCGTGGTTCGGCGTTCGGGCTCTCGCACGACATTTTTCAGATCGGGCCGATGCGTCCCGATAATCGGCACGTTACGCTAGAAAATTGCTATTTCGCAGGTGCCTCGACGCGCCCCGCGACGGGCTTGCCGCTCGTAACGCTCGGCGCCTTGCAGAGCGTCGAACGTCTCTGCGAGGAGCTTGGATGACTCCGAGCAAACCCCAACCGACGTGAAGGCACCGGAGGATCTCGCTCGCTCCGCCCGTTGGTGTGCGCAGGTCATGCGCGTGCATGCGAAAAGTTTCTATTTCAGCACGCGCGTCTTACCGCGCGCGAAGCGCGAAGCGGTCGAGGCGCTCTACGGTCTCTTTCGCAGCGCCGACGATCTCGCCGACGAACCCGGACCGACGCTCGACGAGCGTCATGCGGGTTTCGGTGCGATACGCGCGAGCGTTGCGGCGATCGTGCGCGGGGAGCGGGCGAGCGATGCGCCGTGGGGAGCGGCGGTCGCGCGTGCGCTCGCGCGCTTCCCGATCGCGATCGACGATATACTCGCACTCGTTGCCGGCTGCGAGAGCGATTTGGATCCTCAGCCGATCGCGACGTACGCCGAATTGGAGCGATACGCGCGCTCGGTCGCCGGAACGGTGGGGCGTTGCTCCATGGCGATTCTCGGAGCGAGCGACGACGATTCACTCGCACGCGGCGAACGCTTGGGAATCGCGATGCAATACACGAACGTTCTGCGCGATGTCGCCGAGGACGAACGGAACGGGCGTACCTATCTCCCGGAGCGAGAAGTCGAGCGCATCGGGCGACGCGAGGTGATGCGCGAACTCGCGCGGCTCGCGCGAAACGACTATCGCGAAGCGCGCGTCCTCGCCGAGCGAGTACCGAACGACGGCTCACGCTGGGCGCTTTTAGCGACCGCCGATATTTATGGCGGGATCGTCGACGAAGTGGAGCGCCGGGGATTTCATCCCGAGGCGGGGCGAGCGGTCGTGCCGACTCCGGCAAAGCTCGCGCGTGCGGCGCGTTGCTGGGTGCGCGCCTACACCGGTTTTGCGAGCATGAAGTAAATGATGGAGAAGAGGGCGAGGGTGACCGTCCAGCCGACGACGCTCCACGCGAGAAAAGGGCGCGTTAGCGCCGCATCGTCGCCGGCGCGGGCGCGCCGTTCCATGTGGATCTCGATCGGAACGAGCACGGAGAGCCAGAGTACGCCGCTCGCGATGGCGATCGCGAGCGCATCGCGCGTCCAAAGGGTCCGCCATGGGTCGATGCCGAGCCGCGCGGCCAACGCGAGTCCGCTCGTGATGACCGCGGATCCGAAAATCAGGGTAAAGATGATATCCGTGAAGAGAATCTCACGGACGGCGAAGCGGCGAAGCCGCCCGTCGCCCGAGCGAAAGGCGCGGGTCGCCCAGATGCCGGTAACGACGAAGTTCCCGAGCCAAAGGACGCCGGCTGCGACGTGGAGGCTTTCGAGAATCGGCATAGCGCGCGCTTCGGAGCGCTCGGCGTGAAGTCCGCCTTGGTCGTCGGCGCGGGTTTTGCGGGGCTGAGTGCCGCGCTCCATCTCGCGCGCGCTGGGATCTCGGTGCGCGTGGTGGAGGCGGCCGATCGTCCCGGCGGGCGGGCGCAGGCGTGGAGCAGCGGCGAGTATCGCTTCGATCTCGGTCCGACGCTCGTCGTGATGACCGACGTGCTGGAGGAAGCGTTGGGAGCGCGACATCTTGCCGAGCTGGAGTTGATGCGTCTCGAACCCGGCTACGAAGTACGCTGGCGCGACGGCGAGCGCTTCGCCATGCACTCCGATATCGCATTGCTGCTCGCGGAGCTCGAGCGTTTCGAACCCGGAGTGAGCGCGCGCGCGCTCGATTATTTCGCACGCGTGCATGGAGCCTATCGCGACGCACGCCGAGAGGTGCTCGAACGCGACCATACGCTGCTCTCCTTTGCGGGGTTGCTCGCGCACCCCGGACGCATGCGCCCGTGGATCGCGGGCTCGTTACGTCGCTTCACCGAGCGTTCGTTCCATCGGTCGCGTTTGGTCGACGCATGGACGTTTCAATCGCTCTATCTCGGCACCTCGCCGCTGCGCGCTCCCGCAATGTACGCGCTGCTTCCCGTCGTCGAAGCGATCGAGGGCATCTGGTTCGCACCGGGCGGGATGGCGAGTATCGTCGACGCGTTCGCGAACGCCGCGGAATCGTTGGGCGTTGCGTTTTCCTACGAACGGCGCGTCGAGCGTCTCGAACGGAACGCCGCGGGAAGATGGTGGGCGTACGCGGGCGCGGAGCGTTTCGAGGCCGATGCCGTCGTCGTCGCCGCGGATCGCGAGCCCGCGCTCGCGCTGCTCGGTACGCCGCCTCCGCGCGCTCGGTCGCCACGTTACGGGCATAGCGCGCTCTGCTTGTATCTCGGCGTGCGGCGGCGCGTCGATCTCCCGTATCACACCGTCTTTCTCCCCGACGATCCATGGCGTGCCTATCGCGCGCTCGATGCCGGGATGCTTCCCGACGATCCGCTGCTCTACGTCTACAATCCGGTCGCGCGCGATGCGAGTGCGGCGCCGAGCGACGGCAGCGCTCTCCTCGTTCTCGCTCCGGTGCCGAACCTCACGGCGCTGCGCGAACGCGATCTCGCCGCATTTCGGCGGCGGATCTTCGAACGACTCGAAGGAGCGGTCGGAGAGCTCCGCGAGTTTATCGAAGTCGAGCGCGCGCGCGGTCCCGCGGAGTGGGCGAGCGAACTCGGGCTCATGCACGGCGCGGCGTTCGGCCCCGATCACACGCTCGACCAGATGGGGCCGTTCCGGCCGCCGATGCACGAGAAACGTTTTCCCGGATTGGTCTTTGCGGGGAGCGGAACGCGACCGGGCTCCGGGGTGCCGATGGTCGTGATCTCGGGGCGACTCGCCGCCGAGCATCTCCTGCGCCGATGAGCTGGCAACGCGCGCATCGCGTCGCGGGATTCGAAGCGTTCTTCGGCGCCTATCTTCGTTGGCTGATGCGTCGCAGTTTCGCGCGCGTTCTCGTACGCCGCGATGGCGCGTTTCCGCAGGCAGGCTATGTGGCCGCCCCAAACCATCACTCCTGGTGGGATGGTTTTCTCGCATCGAGCATCCACCGCGCCTTCGCACCGGAGCGAGCGTTCAACCTGATGATGGACGACGAACAATTGCGGCGCTTTCCATTTTTTCGTATGGGCGGTGCGTTCTCCGTCGATGCGCGCAGCGTGCGTGCCGCATACGATGCGATCGCCTACGGCGCGCGATGCGCGCGCGATGGTGCCGGCCTCTGGATCTTTCCCGACGGCGTGCTCCGGCCACCGCTCTGCGCGCCCCACTTTACCTCGGGATTCATCCACGCCGCTCGCGCTGCGGAGGTGCCGGTGCTGCCGGTCGCGATGCGGTATTACGTTCTCGACGAGCAACGGCCGACGGCGATCGCGGCGATCGGCACGCCGATCGATCCCCACCCGCGCGCGGCGCGGGCAAAGAGCGAGGAATCGGCCGCGGCGCTCCTCGCATCGATCGATAACGATCTTCGCGAGGGGCGCATCGACGAACGCTATCGAGCGATTTTGCACGGGCGTTCGGGGATCGACGAGATCGTCGCCGCGAGCATCGCTCCGTTACGACGACGAACGTGATCGCCGCCCTCTCCTGGCTGCTAGGAACGGCGCTCGCGATCGCCTTCTGCGGCGCGGCGATGACGTTGGCGAACGCGCCGCTCTTCCATCGGCTCGTGCCGCAGCCCGGCGCGCCGGGAACGGTCGATCTCTACATTCCGATGCGCGACGAGGCCGAACGCGCGCGCGAATGCGTCGCGAGCTTTCTCGCGCAGCCCGAGCTCCGGCGCGCCGTCCTGATCGACGACGGCTCGAGCGACGACACCGCAGCGATCCTCGCACGGATCGCGCGCGAGGACGAGCGCGTCGTCGTTCTCGCCGTTCCCAGCGACGCACCGATGCAACGATCGCCGAAGGCACGTGCGATCGCCGCCGCAATAGCCGCGGTACCGATCGAAGCACCCTTCGCGCTCTTCGCCGATGCCGACGTGCGAGCGCTTCCCGGCGCGCTCGGGGCGACGCTCGCGGCGCGAGCATCGTTCGAGGTCGGAGCGGTGACGGGATTCCCGCGCACGCGCATTCACGATCTCTGGGCGGCGGGCTTCGCGTCGCTCCCGCGGCTGCTCTTGCTCGAAGCCTTTCCGATGCGTGCGGCGCGCGGGCTCGATCCGCGCTTCGCTGCGGGGAACGGGCAGTGGTTTCTCGTCGAACGCGATGCGTACGCGCGCAGCGGCGGGCATGCGGCGATCCCCGCGCTCGTTGAGGATATCGCGCTCGCGAGCGCGCTGAAACGCAGCGGTACGCGCGTCGCCTGCGCCGACGCACGCGACTGCGTCGTGCTGGAAGGATACGACGGCCTGCGGGCGAGCCTCGATGGATTGGGGCGTTCGTTGCTCGGGCAGGTCGGTATCATCGGCAGCCTCCTCTATGCCTCGCTCTATCTCGTGCGCTCCGCGCTTCCCATCGCCGCAGCGTTCGCCTGGTTCCACGCCCTTTCGACGGGTTCGGGCGGCTGGTTTGAAATGGCGTTTCTGCTGACGCTCGGTTCTGCGGCTCCGACGCTCGCGTTTCTCTCCGCTGCGAGGGCGGTCGAACGTCCGCGGGGAGTGCCGCAACCGCCGGCTGCGCCGTTCGCCATCGCCCTCGGGCTCTGGGCGGCGTATTCGGGGATCCGCGGCGGGCTACGCTGGCGGGGGCGGAGGATAGGCCGGGCGAACCCCCGGCCGCTGTGACTCCTCCCCACCTGCAGATCGCGCTCGACGGCCCCGCCGGCTCCGGAAAGACGACGGTCGCCCGTCGCCTCGCCGAGCGTCTGGCGTTGCTCTACCTCGATACCGGCGCGATGTACCGGGCGCTCGCCGTGCTCTCGCTTCGGGAGCGGGTCGATGCGGATAACGAACCAGCGTTGCTGCGACTGCTCGAAGCGCGCCCGATCGAGATTCGGCTCGAGCCGGGAGCGCCGATGGGCTTCGTCGTGCTCGCCGGCGGCGAGGTGCTCTCGGAGAGCGAGTTGCAGGCGAATGCGGCGAGCGTCGTCGTTTCGACGATTGCGGCGCACCCCCGCATCCGCGAACGGATGGTCGCCAAACAACGCGAGATCGCTCGCCTCGGCCCGGTCATCATGGCGGGGCGCGATATCGGCACGGTCGTCCTCCCCGACGCGCAGCTCAAGATCTTTCTCACGGCGAGCATAAGCGCGCGCGTCGCGCGCCGCAAGGCGCAATTCGCCGCCTCGGGTACCGCGATCGACGCGCACGCCCTCTTTTCGGAATTGGAAGAGCGCGATCGGCTCGACGAATCGCGTTCGAATTCGCCGTTGCAAATATCGCCCGACGCGCACGTGATCGATTCCAGCGAGCTCGGCGTCGATGAGGTCGTCTCGAAGATCGCCGCACTCGCGAGAGCCGTAGCGTGACGGCGTTCTACCGGTTCGGGCGCGGCCTCTGTCGGCTCGCGCTGTTGCCGTGGCGCGTCCGCGCGCTCGGCGTCGAACGGGTCCCGACGAGCGGGCCGCTCATCGTGGCGGCGAATCACGTCTCGTATCTCGATCCGCCGGTGTTGGGGATTTTTCTTCCGCGGATGCTGCATTATATGGCGAAGCGAGAGCTTTTTGCCGTGCCGGGACTCGGCGCCGCCATCGCGGCGGTCGGCGCATTTCCGGTCGACCGCGGCGGAAACCCGATGAGCGCGATTCGGCGCTCCGTCGAGGTTTTGCGCGAAGGGAAAGCGGTCGCGATTTTCCCCGAAGGGCGACGGAATACCGACGGACTCGCGCCGATACAATCGGGAGTCTCCTTGCTCGCCTCGCTCGCGCGCGCCCCGGTCGTGCCGGCCTGTATCGTCGGAACCGATCGAGCGCGGCAGTTCGCACGGATCACCATCGTCTACGGCGAGCCGCTCCGCGATGCGTGCGAGAACGGGCTCGCGCGCGGCGATATCGAGCCGTTCGCGCAGCGCGTGATGGCGGCGATTCGCGCGTTGCGCGCGGAGGCGGCGTGAGCGCGCCGGCGATCGATGCGGCGCTGACATCGTTCGTGCATCGGTTGCGCGAACGGGTGAGCGAGCACCGCTGCGGCGATCTGCTGCGCGAGGCGCTCGCCTATCACTTCGGCTTCGGCGCGTTCGGCCCGACGCGCGTCGGGAAGCGTCTCCGTCCGCAACTGCTCTTTCGCACGACGTTCGCGCTCGGGGCGGAGGCCGAAGCCGCGCTCGACGCCGCCGTCGCCGTCGAAATTCTTCACAATTATTCGCTCGTTCACGACGATATCGAAGATCGCGACGAGTTGCGGCACGGTCGCCCGACGCTTTGGTCGCGCTACGGTATCGCGCAAGCGATCAATGCCGGGGACGCGATGTGTGCGATCAGTTTCCTCGCGCTGACGCAGAGCGAGGCGAGGCTCGGCGCGCGAGGGACGCTCGCCGCCGTGCGGACGCTGCACGAGGCGCATCGAGCGATGTGCGACGGGCAAGCGCGCGATATTGCGTTCGAATCGCGCGATGCCGTGGCGTTTGACGAGTACCTCGAAATGATCGCCGGGAAGACCGCCGCGCTCTTTGGTGCGGCCTGTGAGTTGGGAGCGCTCTGCGCCGGCGCCGAAGTCGCGACGGCGGAACGCGCGTGCGAATTCGGCCGCGAATACGGTATGGCATTTCAAATTCGCGACGACATGCTGGGAGTCTGGGGAAACGAAGCCGAGACCGGGAAGCGCGTCGCGGGCGACCTCGCGCGGCGCAAGTGGAGTTTCCCGATCGTCTGGGCGCTCGCGCAGCCCGAGGGCGCCGCGCGGCGTACCGTTGCCGCAATGTATGCAAGCGGCCGCAGCCTCGGCGGTGACGAGGTTGAAGCGGTTCGCGAGGCACTCGACGAACTCGGTGCTCGCCCGGCATGCGAGCGTGCGATCGCGCAACGACTGAACGCCCTCCATCGTTTTGGCGATGACGATCTCTATCGGTTTGCCGCCGATTCTCTTCGCTAGGAAAGGACCATCGACCGCGTGAGTACCCCTCTTTCATCGTTTCGCGATCGCGTCGAGGCAATCGCTCGGCCCCTGCTCTACGTCGTCCTCGCGTTCGGGCTCGTCCTTCGTCTCGCGTTTATTCGAGAGAACGGTTTTTCAAACGATATCGCGGCGTTCGCTTCGTGGGCGATTACGTTAGCGACGCATCCGCTCTCGCAGTTCTACGGAAGCGCGGGCTTCGCCGATTATCCCCCCGGATATTTCTATATCTTGCGAGCGATCGGCGTTTTGTGGGCGCATCTTTTCGCCGCGCACGACGCACGGGATGCCGTCCTCTATCTGCTCGTAAAGGTGCCGGGTATCCTCGCCGACCTCGGCATAGGCGCCTTGCTCTATGCCATCGTCGCTCGTCTCGGGGGGAAAGCGCTCGGGTTGCTCGCCGCAATCCTCTACGTCCTCAATCCGGCGACGATCTTTATCTCGGCGGTCTGGGGGCAGGTCGACGCCGTTGCGGGCTTCTTCGCGTTGCTCGCAGTTTATGCGCTGCTGCGAAGCGGTGACGACGAGAGCGGAACGATGGGCTGGTCGCTGCTCGCCTGGACGGCGTTCTCGTATTCGCTGCTGATTAAACCGCAGGCCGCGGTGCTCGCCCCACTCTTGCTCGCCTACGCATTCGTCGGAACGAAATGGCGCGCGACGAGCCTTCGTTCTGCGGGAGCCGGGATTCTCGCCGCCTTCGGGCTCGCATGGCTCGTTACGTTGCCCTTCCACCCCGCCGTCGATCCCGTCGTCGTCCTCGTGTGGCTCTACCACCAATATCAATTTGCCGCGAGCGTCTATCCGGACAATTCGGCGAATGCGATGAACCTGTGGACGATTACCGCGCCGTTCTGGCAACCGGACTCCGCAACCATCTTCGGCATTTCGCAAGGGCTCTGGGGCATCGGGCTCGTCGTCGCCGCGACGACGCTGGTAACGTGGCGGTATTTACAGGAGCGCAGCGAGGGCGCGCTGCTCGAAGCGGCGGCGATCGCGCTGCTGGCGTTTTATATGCTGGCGACGCGCATGCACGAGCGCTACAGTTTCGACGGCGTACTTTTCTGCATCGCGGCGATCGGCGTTGCGAGGCGTTACCTGTGGGGGACGATCGTTCTCTCGATCGTGCTCTTCGTCAACCTGCAGTACGCCTACGCATACCTTCGCGTCATGACCGACCATACGCCCGGCGTCAACCCAACGAATATTTGGCCGGCCGTCACGCACCCGCTCTCGTTGATCGCGGTGTTGGTTTTCTTCGCGCTCAGTTACGCTTTTCTTTCGATGACGGGAGAGAGCGAGCCCGGCAGACGCGACGTCGATCCTACTTTCGAGGCGATCAAGGCATGGTTCGCTCAGGGCGCGCGGCGTTGGTTCGCTCCACGCAATGGATTGGCCGCGCTCGCATGGCCGCTCGATTACCTCATTTCTGCGACGTTGACGATCGCGAGCTTCGTCCTTTCATATGTCAATTACTGGAAGCCCGGCGGGAAAATTTTCGACGAAATCTACTTCGCTCGAGCCGCCGAGGAGTACCTGCGGAACGTTCGCATCTACGAAAACACGCATCCGCCGCTTACGAAGTTGCTCATCACCGCCTCGACGTGGCTTTTTGGCGGATTGCCGCGCGGTGATAACGCGCACGGCTGGCGTTTCGTCGACGTCCTGTTCGGCGCGTTAGTCATCCCCATCGTCTATGCATTCGCCAGGCGCGTCACGCGCTCGACGCTCTTCGCAACGATCGCGACGACGCTCTTTCTCTTCGATGGGATGCATTACGTCCAGTCGCGCATCGCGACGCCCGAAGGGATCGTTATCGTCTTTTCGGTCGCCGCCGTCTATGCGTTCTATCGTTTCTGGATCGCCTCGCAGGTAAACGAACGGCAGCACGTCGATCTTCCGTGGTGGGCGTATCCGGTTACGGTCGCGCTCTCGCTCGGCGTCGGTTCGATTTTCGGGGCATTCTACAACGTAGTTTTCACCAAGCTCAATCCTTCCGCGAACCCGACCGTCACCATCATCGCCGACGTGTTGATCGCCCTCTACGTTGCGGTCGGTCTCTACCTGTTGGGAAGACTGATCGTGCTTCCGAAAATCTTCGGCGACGGCCGAAGGGAGTTCAGCTTTCCCGATGGCTCGGTCGCGCTGGTCGGCCCGGATGGAATTCGCGTCGAGACCTTCGACGGCGGTCGCATCGAGCCCGACAGAAAGACGCCGATTCGCGGATCGCAGACGACGGTAGCGAACGGCACGCTCGTCGCGCGGATCGAACCGGGCGTCGAATTCGAGTATCGCCGCGACGGCAGCGTACGGTACGCAACGCCCGACGGAGCCGTCCTCTACACCGAGAATCGTATCGAGAGCGAGGCGGGGGAACGCGAGGACGGGCGCAGCGCCGGGTGGTGGTTGATCGCGTTTACCGTCGCTCTTGGTTGCCTCATCGCCAGCAAGTGGTATGGAGTGATGGGCTTCGGCGTCAGCTGGCTCGTGCTGATTCTCGTCGCCTCGCAACGATTCTGGAAAAATCGAATCGCCCTATGGGGAAACCCGCGTGGTTTCCGGCTCGACGTCGCGCTGCTCTCGATCGTCTTTATCAGTATGACGGTCTATATGTTGGCGTGGGTGCCCGATATCGCCCGCAACGCGAAGTCGGTCAACGAGATCCATAATTTCAACGACGTCGTCTATCGACAGTACACGATGTTCGAGTACCACGACCACCTGAAAGCGACGCACCCGTACTCTTCGAAGTTCTGGGAATGGCCGATCGATTTGGTGCCGGTCGCATACTATTACAAAGATCTACGCAAGAATCCGGCCGACCCAAATGCTTGTTGCGTGCGCGAAATCACCTCGATGCCCAACCCGTTCATTCTCTGGTTTGGGCTGCTCGCCATCCCGATCGTCGGAGTCCTTGCCTGGCGAGAGCGACATAAGGGCTACGCCTTGCTGGTGCTCGACTACCTCCTCCAGTGGTTGCCGTGGTCGCTCTCGCCGCGTATCGCCTTCGAGTACCATTACTACGTCGATATTCCGCTCATCTGTATCTGTAACGCCATCGTATTGCAACGGCTCTGGCAGTGGGGCGACCGACAGCAGGAGACGAAGAAGATGCTCGCTCGTGGGCTCGTCGGGGCCTACGTCTTGCTCGTCATCGCCGGATTCATCTACTTCTTCCCGATCCTTTCGGCGACGCCGATTACCTACAATCAGTGGTACCAACGCATGTGGATTCCAAAATGGATCATCGGGCCGGGGTAGCGGGCGGACCGGGGGCGAATCCCTAGGGCATGTCCGGTCACAGTAAATGGCACAATATCCGCCTGCGCAAAGGCAAGGTCGATGCGCAGCGCGGCGCCCTCTTCACGAAACTCAGCAAGGAAATCATCCTAGCGGTGCGGGGCGGCTCGCCCGATCCCGAGGCGAATTATCGCCTGAAAATGGCGGTCGAGAAAGCTCGCGCGAACAATATGCCGCGCGAGAACATCGCGCGTGCCATCGCGCGCGGCGGCGGCTCGGGGGGCGAGCGCGAGATCGAAGAGATTCGCTACGAAGGCTACGGACCGCACGGGCTCGCCGTCGTCGCCGACGCGGCGACCGATAATCGCAACCGCACCGCCGGCGAACTGCGTTTCCTTTTTCAAAAACACAAGGGCGCGCTCGGCGAGACTGGGAGCGTCGGTTGGATGTTCGACCATCTCGGCATTCTCGAAGTCGATGCGGCCGGCCGGGATGAAGATGCGTTTCTCGAACGGGCGCTGGTCGACGGAGTCGTCGACATCGAATTCGGCGATCCGACGGCGACCGTCTATTGTGAAATCGAAGCGTTGCGCAGCGTTCGCGAAGCGCTAAGTGCCGCCGGGCTCACCGTGCGCGATGCCTACCTCGGCGTTCGAGCGAAGACGCCGATTGCGTTGGAGGGCGAGCGTCTCGGTGAGGCGCTGGCATTTTACGATGCATTGGAAGAACATCCCGACATCGTGCGCGTCTTCATCAACCTCGATGCCAGCGAGGCGGCGCTAGAAGCATTGGCGGTGGGATGAAGCTCGCGCCGTCGTTGCTCTCGGCGAATTTCGCGCGGATCGGCGAGGAGATCGCCGCCGTGGTCGATGCCGGAGCCGATTACCTGCATCTCGATGTGATGGACGGTCGCTTCGTACCGAATATCACCTGGGGGCCGAAGATCATCGGGGATCTCCGGCCACTGACGAAGCTTCCGTTCGACGCGCATCTGATGATCGTCGAGCCCGAGCGCTACGTCGAAGCCTTCGTCGCCGCGGGGGCCGATATCGTCACCTTTCATCTGGAGGCAACGCCGCACGCGCAACGTTTGCTCGCGCATCTGCGACACCTTGGGGTGAAGGCGGGAATCGCCGTCGACCCGCAGACGCCGATCTCAGCCCTCGTCGATATTATCGAGGATTGCGACCTGCTGCTGATAATGAGCGTGAATCCGGGCTTTGGGGGGCAGAGTTTTTTAACGCGGTCGTTAGCGAAAATTCGCGAAGCGCGTGCCTTGGTCGCCGATCGCAATCCGCGCTGCGAAATCGAGGTCGACGGGGGGATCAACGCGCGGACGCTTCCGCTCGTCGCAGAGGCGGGGGCCGATATCGCGGTTATGGGATCGGCGGTCTTCGACGGTCTCGATCCCGCCGGGCAACTCCGCGCGCTGCGCGCGTCGCTCGCGACGTAAGGTATGGCGCTCTCCGAGAATGCAACGATCGCGGCGATTCGCGAAGAGCTCGGCGAAGCGGGACGCTCGCGCATCGATGTAGGAATCGGTGACGACGCCGCGCTCTGGCAGCCGTCGCGGAGCGATCGGAGTGCGATCAGTACCGATGCTTTCGTCGACGGCGTCCATTTTCGGCGAGCGACGACCCCGCTCGATCGCATCGGCGCGCGGGCGATTTCCGCCAGCGTGAGCGATCTCGCCGCTACGGGCGCCCGCCCGCGGCTCGCGACGGTAGCGCTCGGCGTTCCGGCCGACCTGACGCTCGAGGATATCCGCCTGCTCTATCGGGGCATCGCGCGCGCGGCGCGCGAGCACGGCGTAGCGGTCGCCGGTGGCGATTGCACGGCATCGCCGGTGTTCTCGCTCGCGGTGACGGCGATCGGCGAGGTGCGCGCGTCGCGCGTCAAGCGCCGCGACGGGGCGCGTTTCGGCGATACGATCGCGGTGACCGGCCCCCTCGGCGCGAGCGCTGCGGGACTGCGGGCGCTCGAGGATCGACGCCTGCTCGAGGAGCCGCTTCGCGGGCGCGCCATCGACGCGTACGAGAACGCGCGAGCGCGCGTTCCCGAAGGGCGATGGCTCGCGGGCAGCTCGCACGTCCGCGCGATGATGGATTGCTCCGATGGGCTCGGTCGCGACTGCGCGCGTATTGCGGCGGCTTCGGGGGTCGGCATTCTCCTCGATCGTATTCCGGTCGCACCGGAGATCGCGGCGGTCGCGCGTGCGACCGGCGAGAACGCCGAGGAACTCGCGCTCGCCGGAGGCGAGGATTACGAATTGATCGTGGCGATCGCGACGCCGGCATTCGCCCATCTGCAAAAGCGATTTCACAAACGTTTCGGACGGGAGTTGATTGCGGTGGGGCGCTGCGACGCGCAGGCGGGGGTGCGCTGGTGGAGAAGCGGAAGCGCGACTCCGGTCGATCGGTACGGTTGGGATCACTTTGAAGTAGGGGAGAGGCGATGAACGGCGAGCGCGACGAAGCCCTTTCGTATCCGCTCATTGGGAGCATCCAAAACAGCGTCGGCATGGGCTTTATCGGCAACCAGGCCTTCGCCGCGGTCGCCCACGGCCTCGGCTTGCGCGTCGTTCATGCCGAGTCGATGTTCGCCGGCGCTCACGGCGGCTTCTCGGGGCGGGCGACGCATTACGCCGATCCGACCAACTTCAGGCGCGACGTTCGTTTTCTCGTCGAACAAGAACCGCGCGTCATCCTCGTCGGCTTTCTTCCCAAGGCGATCTACGTCGATATCGTCGCCCAGGCGTTGCGCGATTTCTCGGGTATCGTCGTTCTCGATCCGGTCATCGGCGACGGGAAGAAGGGGCTCTACGTCAGTGAAGAGACCGCGCGCGCGATCGTCGATCTGCTGCTTCCGGTCGCGCAGATCGTGACACCGAATCGATTCGAGGCCGACGTTCTTACCGGCGGCGTCGGCGAGAGCGCCACCGAATTCGGGTTCCTCAACGCGCTCTTCGATCTCGGCCCGAAGGGCATCGTGGTTACCTCCTACGAGCGCGACGCCGAAAAGCATCGTAGTCGGCTGCTCTT
>JAJYHP010000057.1:7289-17457 GCA_021784715.1 bacterium | reverse complement strand
GACGGCGATGTGCGTGAAATAGAAGGGACGTTGGTCGACGAGCGTATTATCGCTGACCATCTTCCAAGTCTTGCCGGCGTTCTCGCTGCGCCAAAGGATACCGTTCGCCGCTTCGATCAGCGCGTAGACATAATTCGGATCGCTCTGCGAGACCGCGAGGCCGATGCGCCCGGTAATTCCGGTCGGTAAACCATTGCCGACGAGTTTCGTCCAGCTCTTGCCGCCGTCGGTCGATTTATAGAGCCCGTCGTTCGGACCGCCGCTACGGAAGGTCCAGGGTTTACGGCGAAACTCCCACATGCCGGCATAGATGACGTTCGGATCGCTCGGCACCATCGCAAGATCGCTCGCGCCGCTATCGGGCGCAAGATAGAGCGTCTTCTTCCATGTTTTGCCGCCGTCGAACGTGACGTAGACGCCGCGATGAACGCTGTTGCGATACGGGTCACCGAAGGCAGCGACAACAACGTGGTTGCCGTCTTTGGGATCGACGACGATGCGAGAGATCGAACGCACGCCCTTGAGGCCGACCCGCTTCCAAGTCATGCCGCCGTTCGTCGACTTATAAAGACCGTCGCCGTAACTGACATCGTTGCGAGGATTGCTCTCGCCGGTTCCGACCCAGACGATATTATTGTTACTGGGATCGATGGTGACCGCGCCGATCGCCGCGACCTTTTGATTCGCGAACACGGGCGTCCACGTGAAGCCGCCGTTGATCGTTTTCCAGACGCCGCCGCCGGCGGAGCCCACAAAGTAGAGCTTCACGTTCGTCGCCGATCCGGCGACCGAGGTCACGCGTCCGCCGCCTGCGGCCGGTCCGATCTCCCGCCAATGCATCTGCTTGTAGGGCGGCGGCGGGGTCGGGGTGGGCGTCGGCTTCGGCGTGGCCTTCACCGCGCTCTTGGCGGGAGGGGGGCTCGCGGCGCCCGCGGCGCGCGCGAACGACGGAAGGCTAAGTGCAAAAAGTGCTGCGGCGGCGAGCGCCCAGCGTACGGATGTGCGAGACAACGAGAACCTCCTCGAAAAGAGCGTCATGATTCTTGCCCGGGAAGTCCTAGAGGGAAGGCCGCGCTCCTGCGAGCGCGGCCTCAAATGTTGCTCAAAACTCGGCGATTCGCAGGGGTTTTAGGCAGACATTCGCGTGATGAGCACGTCGACGTCATCGCGACCCGCCTTGCGCACGAACGTAATATGCACGCGCTGCGCGCCCCAAGCAAAGCGGAAGGTGTAGTCGAAGGTCTCGATGCCGCCGCTCGTCTTTGCGGCCAGGGTCGTGAAGCGGCCTTGAAACTCCGGATTCGCCGTGCAGGGTGCGACCTCGGTAAAGAAGTTTCGCCCCACCTGCGAGCGCTGGTCGAGGCGCGCCATCTCCGCCTCGGTACGATTGTAGCGAAGTATTTTTCCGTCGAGCCCTAAGGTAATAACGCCGACGGGCAATCCGTCGATCTCTTGTGCGCTCATTGCTTCGACGCGTTCGATCAGATCCCGATCGTGCATGAATGCTCCTCTTTTAACGAAAAATTCTACGTGCGGAAATCCCCTCGGCGGGAATCTCGCAGCATAACTCCTCGGGTAAATGCGGGGTTGCTCCCGATCTGTAAGGAGCTCGCAAAGGCGCGCGCTTAGCGCATCGCCAAGCGCACGAGCACCTGCCCGGCAAAAGCGGCAACCACACCGAGCGCGACGCTCGCGAGAACGTAGAGCGTCGCCATCCCCAGCGTTCGGTCCCCGACGAGCGTGACCGTATCGAGTGCGAAGGTGGAGAACGTCGTATAACCGCCGAGCACGCCGACGGCGAGAAACAGGCGCAGGAGGGGCGCCATCCCCACCGAGGAGGTCGCGGCGAGCTCCGCCACGATCCCGATCAGCAGACTGCCGGTAATATTAATGAGGAACGTACCGAACGGAAAGCCGGGGCCGAAGCGCGCGATGACGACGAAGTTCACGCCGTATCGTAATGCCGACCCGATGCCGCCGCCGAGGGCGACGGCGAGGAGCGCCTTCAAGCTCATCCCTCGCCCCCCGTCGCGGCGAGCTGCAGAATCTCGATTCCCTCGAGCGTGACGATCCCGCCGCTGAGGACCTCATGAACGATCGGGAGGAGCGCGGCGATCTTCTCGGGGCTCTCGATCGCCTCGACGACGATCGGCAGATCGGTGGAGAGATCGAAGACCCGCGCCGACCGGAGGGTACCGCTGCTGCCGAAGCCCTCGATTCCCTTAAAGACCGTCGCTCCGCCCGCTCCCGCCGCGCGCAGGCGCTCGACGAGCGCAGCGTAAGCGGGCCGACCGTCGAAACGATCGCCCTCATTGAGGTAGACGCGTAAGAGTTGCATGCGTGTCATCATGGTCGGCGGGCTCCTTCTGAAGAACTCGATAGCTCGTCAGGAGTCATTGGCCCGCTGCGGGCGCTTCGCGTCGTGCCGACGCCGGGTGAACCCCTCCACCCTCTTACCGCGGCAGTGCGATAGACGCACGGAGCAATCCTCCCGTTATGGAGTGCCGGTGCGTTCGTAGTGCGGCACGTTGACGTGAATCGCGTACCACTGGGAATACCCGATTGCGCCGATGAGCAGGACAAAAAAGAGGATCAATCCTACCCCCCAGGCACGTTTACCAGTCGGGCTCATCTGCGAAAAGCGGCTCATAGGGCTCTCTTCGGCACGGCGCGAACCCTCGGCCTTCATGCGGAGATATCGAACCCTGCTCCCCGCGGCATTTGCTGTGGGCCTGCTCGTCCTCGCGCCGCTACGCCTTCTCGCGGCTCCCCGCCCCCAGCCGATTCCGGCGACCATCGGCAACGCCCGCGCTTACGCGCGCTTCCTGCAGAAGGTCAATCCGCAGATGCCGCGCTGGCAGCGCGAGCAACTCGCGCTACACGCATTGCGCAGCGCCTGGCATTATCACATCGATGCGAATTTACTCGTCGCGTTGGTCACGGTGGAATCGAGTTGGCACACGCACGCGCGTTCGTGGGCGGGTGCAGTCGGTTTAGGACAACTCATGCCGGGAACCGCAGCCCGCATGGGCATCGATCCCCACGATCCGCTGCAGAACCTCTCGGGCGCTGCGCGCTACCTGAGCGAGCAAGTGCAGCGTTTCGCAAAAACCCATCATCCGTACCGCAACGCCATCGCCGCCTATAACGCCGGCCCGAAGGCGGTCGTAGAATACGGCGGCATTCCGCCGTATTACGAGACGCAACATTACGTCGTGAAGGTTACGCGCCTTTGGCGACGCGTCGCCCGAAGCGTCCACGCAACGCACGGACTCTCGCTCCGTCACGCGACTCCCGACGAACGTTACTGGATCTCCTCAACAGATCGTATCGGCGAGCCCTAGCATCCGCGTGCCTCGGCGTGAGAGCGGCGCATTACTCGGCGTCGTCAGCAAATCCCGGATCACCGTAAAAACACCTTAGCGCCGGCATCGCGTGTGCCAGCCCGATCTTCGCGTCGACTTTGAGCGCGCGTACGCCGGCGGCTTGCGCCGCCTCGACATCATCGTTCTTGTCGCCGACCATCACGCATTCGTGCGGATCGACGCCCATCACGCGCATCGCTTCGAGCAGCATGCCCGGTTGTGGTTTCCGACAGGAGCACCCCTCCTCGGGACCATGAGCGCAAAAGAGCACGACATCGAACGGCCCCAGTAACTCGACGACGCGCGCATTGACGGCCTCGACATCCGCATGCGAGATCATCCCGCGCGCGACACCCGATTGGTTGCTCACGATCGCGATGCCGAGCCCGAGCGCGCGCAATTCATCGAGCGCGGCCTTCGCGCCGGGCAAGGGCTCGACCAGCGCCGGATCGCCATTATAGGGTTCATCGCGCACGATCGTGCCGTCGCGGTCGAGCAGGACCGCTGCGATCACGGCGTCGCTACGTAGACGTCGGCGCCGCGCTCGATAAACTCGCGGCTCTTCTCCTCCATCCCGGCCCGCGCATACTCTCGCACCTCTTGCGTGATTTTCATCGAACAGAAATGCGGCCCGCACATCGAGCAGAAGTGGGCGATCTTCGCTCCCGGCGCGGGTAATGTTTCGTCGTGAAATTCGCGTGCGGTCTCGGGATCGAGCGAAAGATCGAACTGATCTTCCCAACGGAATTCGAAGCGAGCCTTGGAAAGAACGTCGTCCCAATGACGAGCGCGCGGATGCCCTTTCGCGATATCGGCAGCGTGCGCCGCGATTTTGTAAGCGATCACTCCGTCCTTCACGTCTTTTTTATCGGGTAAACCGAGGTGCTCTTTCGGCGTCACGTAACAGAGCATTGCCGTCCCGAACCACCCGATCATCGCCGCGCCGATCGCACTGGTTATATGGTCGTAGCCCGGCGCGATATCGGTTACTAAGGGGCCCAACGTGTAGAACGGCGCTTCGTGACAGAGCTCGAGCTGTTTGTCCATATTCTCTTTAATGAGATGCATCGGCACATGCCCGGGGCCTTCGATCATCGTTTGGACGTCGTGCTTCCACGCAATTTCCGTGAGCTCGCCGAGCGTTTCGAGCTCGCCGAACTGCGCCGCATCGTTGGCATCGGCGAGGCACCCCGGCCGCAATCCGTCGCCGAGCGAGAACGCGACGTCATAGGCCCTCATGATCTCGCAGATCTCTTCGAAATGCGTGTAAAGGAAGTTCTCCTGGTGATGGGCGAGGCACCACTTCGCGAGAATCGATCCCCCGCGCGAAACGATTCCGGTCACCCGATTTGCAGTAAGCGGAACGTACCGCAACAGCACCCCTGCATGGATGGTGAAGTAATCGACACCTTGTTCGGCCTGCTCGATCAACGTATCGCGGTAGAGTTCCCACGTGAGCTCTTCGGCCTTGCCGTTGACTTTTTCCAGCGCCTGATAGATCGGTACCGTGCCGATCGGCACCGGCGAATTTCGCAAAATCCACTCCCGCGTTTCGTGAATGTTTTCGCCGGTCGAAAGATCCATGACCGTGTCGGCGCCCCACTTCGTCGCCCAGGTCATCTTTTCGACCTCTTCGTCGATCGACGATGCGACTGCGGAGTTGCCGATATTCGCGTTGATCTTCACCAGGAAATTGCGCCCGATAATCATCGGTTCGCTCTCGGGATGGTTGATATTGCTGGGGATGATCGCGCGCCCTCGCGCGACTTCGTCGCGAACGAATTCGGGGGCGAGCCCTTCGCGAATCGCGATGAACTCCATCTCCGGGGTGATCTCGCCGCGGCGCGCATAATGCATCTGCGTCACGTTCGCTCCGGGTTTCGCGCGCCGAATGCGCCGCGGCTGCTTGAAGCGAATCTCGTCCAGTTCCCGCATCGCTTCGCGACCGCGTTGATAGACTGAGGTCGGCGCGTCGAGTTCCGTGCTGTCGCCGCGCCCCGCAATCCATTCCGCGCGAAGTGAGGGAAGGCCGCGGCGAATATCGGTAACGACGTTATCGTCGCTATAAGGACCGCTGGTATCGTAGACGGTATGCGCGCTGCCGTCGGTGAGTTGGATGGCCCGCATGGGAACGCGAATCGACGGCGCGCTGCCGGTTGCATAAACTTTCATCGTTTTCTTCCTCCGCCGGCATGACCCGGATCAGGTGCGACGGTCGGCGGATACTCCCGCCCTCTCAGCCCAAGCGCGGGCTCCCGTGGGTAACCAATGCTTCGCGCCCTGCATCGCGCGTCCTCGAATCGCTCTCCGAACGCCTTCGCTCTATCGAGTGACGATTTACCCTTATCTGTGACGTGTCGCTATTGTAAATCTTTTGTTAGAAATTCAGAGGAACCTCAGGCTTCAAATACAACGTAAGTCGGAGCAGCAGGTACCTCTCCCCATCCCTTCCTCTCCGTATCTGCTGCACTGCTTGCTACACTCAACTCTCGTACTGTGGAGGATCCTCGTTTGAGAACACCCGGCAGAATTCTTGTGGCGATGCTTGCTGCATCGTCTATTCTCGCTGCCTGTAGCGGAGGGCATAGTAGCTCGATGCTCCCGAGCGGCAACACCGCATCGAACCCCGTGCCCCATCGCGTCTCCGCGCAATCGGTGCGCGTTGGAAAACCGCAGATTTTTTATTCGAAGAATTATTTAGCGTCGCATCCGAGCTTCCAATGGGGCCCCAATGCGCGTACGACGATGTCGGCTCAGCGCACGACGACCTCGAACCTGCTCTATAACGGCGGCCCCGTGCAAACGGCGCCGCAGGTCTATCTCGTATTTTGGGGATGGCAGAGCTCGAACGACACGACCGCCGACCCCGATGGCTTGGCGGCCTACTTGACCGGCTACATGCAGTCGATCGGCGGCAGCCTCTGGGTCAATACCGATACGCAGTATTACCAGACGCTCGGCGGCGCGACGACCTACATTGCCAACACCAACCCGCAGTACGCAGGCGTGTGGTACGACAGCTCGGTACCGCCGAAAACCTATACCGATGCGCAAGTAGCGGCAGAAGCCCTCAATGCGGCGGCGCATTTCGGCACCTATAGCTCGAATGCGAACTTCATCGTCGTGACGCCGACCGGCTACACGCAAAGCGGTTTCGCGACGCAGTGGTGCGGCTATCACAACACCACGACCGATCCCTCGGGCAACCCGCTCGCCTATACCAACCTCCCGTACACCCCCGATGCAGGGACCGGTTGCGGCGTCGGTTCGGTAAACTCGCCGGGAACGCTCGACGGCGTCTCCATCGTCGGCGGCCATGAAGAAGCCGAGACGCAGACCGACCCGGGTGCGGGCAACGGCTGGCTCGATTCGAGCGGTTCGGAGATAGGCGACAAGTGCGCCTGGACGAACCTCCAGAACTACACATTCCCGAACGGCCAAACCTATCCGGTTCAACCGCTCTGGAGCAACGCCAGCAGCAGCTGCGTGATCACCTACGGCTCGGTCGGCCCGACCCCGACCCCGTCGCCGGTTCCGACGACGAGCCCGACGCCGGCTCCCACGCCGACCCCGGTTCCCACCTCCAGCCCGACGCCGGCTCCGACGCCGACGCCGATCTGCCACGGACGGAAGTGCCGCCCGTAATTACAAAACGCTGAACGCGTCGAGTAAGAGAGACGGCTCGCCTTGCGGCGGGCCGTCTCTCTTTACGCGTAATGGGATGCCCTTTCTACGGCCTAAATAGAGCGAGCACAAGCCTTGGATCGTTATTTGCCTGTGCGAGCACCGACGTTGCGATTTGCTGCATCACCGAATCGCGAGTGAACCTTCCAACAGCTTTCCCAACGTTGAGGTCGCGAATACTCGATAGGGCATTCGTCTCGTTGAGGACCGCCAGCGCGCCGTTTTGCGCGTTTTCTCCCAATGCGACTACTTGCGCACCGAGCTGTGCACGCGCCTGCATTAAGATGCCGAGCGCGCCATCCATCTGCCCGATTGCTGTCTCGGCACTTGCGAACGACGATACATCGATCGATGGAACGCCCAACGAAACCGGGCGCGCGTCCGGTAACGTGAGCAAAATTTGGTTTCCTTCGCTCGCCCCGTCCTGGACGACCAACGACGTTTCGGGGGTCGTTGCGGCATTACTGGCAAATATTTGCAGGTGGTCGATAAAGGCCGTTTCGTCGTTTCCGTAAGGATCGAGCCCGGTTATTCTTAAGACGTGGGTTCCGGCGCCCGGCGCGAACGACGACGTGTAGAACTGCTGATAATTCGCAGTCGTCGGCGTGATCGTCGCGATCGCCTGGCCATCGATGGAAATGGAAATTGTCTGCGTCTGCCCGCCGGGCGAACTCACGCGATTTGCCGCGAGCAACGCAAGTTCGTAGGTAACGCCCGATTGGAAGCCGCTGATATCTTCCTGCATCGATCCGGTGAACTGCACGAGCCCAACTTGGCCACCGTCGGGCGCGATTGGGTTTCCCGAGGTAAAGCCGGAACCGTTCGACGACACGCCGGCATTGCCGGTGAAAAACCAGGGCGTGCCCGTTGGATCGTACTGAAATGCGCCAAACGTGTAGCCGGCGTTAATCGGCACTTGTTCGAAGCTGCCATCGGGAACCGCCGGCCCCGGGTACGGCAGCGGTTGTGCGACGATTTTGACGTTGTCGATAAAGGCCGTGTTGTCCAGGCCGTTTGGATCGACTCCGACAAAACTTAGTGTATGCACGCCGGCGGTCGTAACGATCGGTGCGGACGAGTAGAATGAATAGGTACCACTGCTTGCAAAGACCCGCCCGATGTTTTGGCCGTCGAGCTCCACCAGAACAACCTCGCCGCCGTTTTCGTAATTTGTTCGTTGAGTTGCCGCGAACGTGACGGTATAGACCGTGTTTGCTTGCAACGTCACATTTTGCGTGATCGTGCCGTTCGAACCGCTGTAACTTTGGATGAAGGCCTCTTGCACGCCGTTTGGCGGCGGCGGAGCTCCCGACGAGAAACCGCTATTTATACCCGTTATCCCGGAATAGGTTGAGAACGTCCATCCCGCTCCGATTGGATCATACTTGAATGCATTAAAAGTCCCCGAGCCGACGTTTGGGATTTCGAACGATGCATTATTCAAGGTCGGTCCGGGTGACGCCGCGCCCGGGAGAATCGGCGCGCCGTTAAAGGCAAGATTGAGCGCGTTGGAGCCGTCGAGTAATTGCTTCCCGTTGAAGTTTGTATCCCGCACGATTGTGACGATCTCCGCGCGAAGTTGATTGACCTCCGCCTGGATGTCGGCGCGATCCAAACCGGATGAAACGTCGTTTGCCGCTTCGATCGCGAGCGAGCGAATGCGCTGAAGAATGTCCGTGATCGTGCTAAGCGATTGCTCGGCGACAAATGTCGCATTCTGCGCCGTCTGCACGTTGCCGATCGCGGCTTGGTAGCCTGCGACCTGGGCTTGTAGGTTTTGCGAGATCGCAAACCCGGATGGGTCGTCAACGGCGCTTTGAATCCGCAGCCCTGAAGACAGCTTGCTTACATCGGATTGCAAAGCGGCCTGCCGCAGATTCAGGTTGAACTGCGCGAAAGCGGAGTTTACATTCGTCGCTAGCGAGAATCCATTCATCAGCTGCTTCCTTGCAGGTCTTGACTTCGGCCCGAGCCGGCTTTTCACTGCCTCACAAGGTTAAGATTCAGCGTTGGCATGGTTTGTTTGATATAGACGCGATGCTCCACACAAGCGCTCGCTTGTGAAGGAGAACCCCATCGGGTAGGGCACAGCGCTAGATATGCAATCACAAGGGCGCACTGCCGTCATTACCGGCGGAGCGACCGGGATCGGCGCCGCCATCGTTCGCGCACTCTCTGCCGCCGCAATCAACACCGTCATCGACTACGTCGGCGATCCCGCACCCGCCCAGGCGCTCGTCGCCGAGTTGGCGAGCCGCGGCGGCAAAGCGATCGCCTGCGAGGCGAACGTTTCGCTCGCCGCAGATGCCGACAGACTCGTCGCGGCAGCGGTTTCGCAGTTCGGCTCGCTCGATATTCTCGTGAATAATGCCGGAATCGAGGCGCGCTATCCGTTCGTCGATACTCCCGATGAAGTATGGCAGCGCGAGATCGCCGTCAACCTCAGCGGCCCGTTCTATTGCAGCCGTTCGGCGGCAAAGCAGATGATCGCGCAAGCGCGCGGAGGCCGCATCGTGAATATCTCCTCGATCCACGAAGATGTTGCCGCGCCGACGAACGCGCCCTATTGCGCTTCAAAGGGCGGCGTCCGCATGCTCGCGCGCACGATTGCATTGGAACTTGCCCCGCACGGGATCACCGTCAACAACGTCGCACCGGGAGCGATCGATACGCCGATGGACGCGGCGACGATCGCCGATAAAAAACTCGACACCGAGCTACTCGACGAAATTCCGCTTCATCGATGGGGTACGCCCGAAGAGGTCGCCGAGCTCGTACTCTGGCTCTGTAGCGACGCCGCCTCGTATATCACCGGAACGACGGTCGTCATCGACGGCGGCATGATGCGCCAGGCGGGCTCGTTATAATGACGCAATACGAATCCGTCGACCCCATCGCCGACCCCTCGAGCGGCAGCGCCGCCAGCCGACGCTTTGCCTATATTCTCGACGACGACCAGATGGCGCAGGGCAGTACGCTCGGCGCCCCGCGCTGCACCGTCGTCTTAAAACCGACCGGAGCGATCGCCAAAATTTATAGCCCCGATGCCGGCTTCGATTATTTCGGCGCTCTCGGCGTCTCGTTTTGGGATCGACGTAGCACGCTTCGCTTAACGCGCC
>JAJYHP010000057.1:0-6716 GCA_021784715.1 bacterium | reverse complement strand
CCTACTATTGGAACTACCTGACGCAGTCGGTTTTGCGCACGCCGAGTCACGACGTCAACCAAGGCGTACTCTGGGCGAAAGCCAACATGCTACGCGTTCAAACGTATGCTCCCACGGGCTGGTGTTTTGTCAACGATCCCACCCGCAGCAATAACAGCGTCGGGCGCGACACCGCCTGGATGTCGTTCGGCGCCGACTATCTCAATCACGATTTCGCGCACGATTCGCTCCAAGCCTATTTCCGTTTGCAAGAGCCGAACGGAAAAATCGTGGAGTACTACGACGTTCGCAATGACAAGTGGGAGGATTACTCCCTCAACGTCAACGACAACACACCGCTGGCCGTTATTGCGCTCTGGCATCACTATGCGGTGACCGGTAATCAGGATTTTCTTCAAGAGTGTTACCCGCACGCGATTCGCGCGATGGATTATATGCTCTCGCAACGCAACGACGACGGCCTCGTTTGGTGCACGGCGACGGCAACCTCGGATTGGGGAATCATCGGCTGGCGCAACGTCATCCAAGATTATCGGATCAGCGGCGCGTCGACGGAGGTGAACGCGGAGTGCTATGCCGCGTTGGGAGCGTTGGTCGAAATGGCGACCCTGCTCCAAGATGCGCCCGCCGCCAAGCGCTTCAAGAAATCCGCAGAGGATCTCTATAAAGCGATCAACACGCACCTCGTGAACCCGGCCAACGATCTCTACTATCTCAATATCGATGTCGATGGAGCGAAACGCAGCGACGTTACCGCCGATCTGATCTTCCCGGTGCTCTTCGGCGTCGCACCGCCGGATCGTGCCGCACGCATCATCGCGCGCCTCAGCGATGCGGAGTTTTGGACGACCGCCGGCATCAGAACGGTGCCCCGCAGCGACCTCATTTACGGACCGATCAACGGTTACGGCTTGCTCGGCGGCGTCTGGGTCGCAGTAACCTATTGGTATGCTTTTGCGGCGGCAAAATATAATCCGGGATTCATGGCGAAGGCACTCTCGACGAGTTTTCGCCATTTTTCGAGCGATCCGCGTCGCAACAATACCGTTCCCGGCCAGTTCTCGGAATGGCTCCACGGAGAGATTCTCGTCAACCAGGGAATGATGCTCTCGCCCTGGGATGCACCGCGCTATCTTTGGGCCGCTATCGAAGGTGCCGGCGGTTTGAACGTTCGTGGGCAAAACGCGACGATCGACCCGTGCCTCGCTGCGGAATGGCGTTGGCTCACGGCGGTCAACGTACCGTTTCGCGGCGAGCACATCGCTTGGGTGGCGGTGCGTATGCCCGAGGGGCTGCAAATCTTTACCACCTCCGCACTCGGTTCGGAATCGCCGATCGCACGCTACGAAAAGGACCTCACCGAGATCGGCATCGTCACCGATCCGCGCGTGACGCTGGTGGTCTTCGCCAAAGATGGTGCGCTGCTGCTCTTCATCGGCAACTCCAGCGAACAGGCGATCACGACGGCGGCATCGTTGCGCGAAATCAAGGGAGCGCGGCATTCCGTACGTCTCTTTTCCACCATTTGGAATACGTGGCGCGACCTCGGGCACCTCAAAAAACAGACGATCGTCGACGGCATTCCGGTGATTATCGACGCCGGCGGATTCGCGCTGCTCGAGATCGAGCAACACTAAAGGCGCTCGCCGCTCATGCCCAACCTTTTCGGCAAATCGCTGACCCGATCGGAGCTCGATGCGCGCACCGGGACGCTCGCGGCGATCGGCGGGATCACCGAGTTCACCTACGCCGCCGGGCGCGCGCGCGGCGTTCGCGCCGTCCGCCTCGATACCGGGCGCCTCTGCGTTGATTTTGCGATCGACCGCGCACTCGACATCACCCACGCAACCATCGACGGCATTCCGTTCGCATGGCGCAGCGCGAATGAGATCTGCGCGCCGTCGTATTACGATCCCGACGGCGACGAGTGGCTGCGCTCGTTTTTCGGCGGCTGGCTCACCACCTGTGGGCTCGCGAATTTCGGGCCTGCGGGAAGCGACCAATGGGGCGCGTTCGGCCTCCACGGGCGAATCGATAATATCCCGGCCGATGAATATGCAGCGCGGACGACCTGGGAGGGCGATCGCTGTTTTCTCGAACTGACGGCCTCGATGCACGAAAGCAAAGCGTTTACCAGCGAGCTCGTGCTCCATCGTCGTTGGCGCACCGAACTCGGCAGCGCGACGCTCTTCCTTGAGGACCGGGTCGTCAATACCGGCGGTCAACGCACGCCGCATATGCTGCTCTATCACTGCAACGCCGGATTTCCGTTGCTCGATGCAACGACGCGCGTCTACGCATCGCGCTCCGCGACGCAGGCCCGCGACGCCGTCGCGCAGGCGGGCATCGATTGCTGGGATCTCGGCGGCGAACCGGTCGCAGATTTCGCCGAACAAGTCTTTATCCACCGCCCGATCGCCTGCGCCGACGGGCGCGCGTGCGCTGCGATCGTCAACCCGGCGGCGTGCGCGGGAACCGGTATCGGCTTCGAGATCGCCTACGATCCAGTCGCGCTGCCCGCACTCTTTAGCTGGCGACAACTCGCCGCCGGCACGTACGTCATGGCGATCGAGCCGGCGAATACGCCCGCCATTCAAGGGCGTACCTATGCCGCGGCTCACGCGCTGCTGCCGTTTCTCGAGCCCGGCGAAGAGCGCCGTTACGAACTCGCGTTTACCGCCTTGCGCGGCGAGGATCTCACCGCAAGTATCGCCACGATCGCTAAGGCGAACGCAACGACCGCCGCGGCGCGATAGATCGTCGCGAGCGCCATTCCCGCATCGCTGCGAAGCAAACCGATAGCGAAGGTTCCAAAGCCCTCCCCGGTCATCAGCGCACCGACGAGCACCCCCGCGACGCGGTCTTCATCGGCGGGCATCGCTGCGAACGCCAACGCCATCGCATACGGGAAAACCACGCTGCATGCGATTCCTGCGAGCACGAAGCCACCGACGAGCAAGAGCGAGGTTCGCCAGAGCGGCAGCAGCACGAACGCCGCCGCAATCGCCAACGGCAGCACTGCAAACGCAATCCGCGCCGGAATGAAGCGCGATGAAAGGGCGAACGCAACGCGTGCGAGCGTCAACGCGAGCCAGAAGCCGGCGAGTGCGGCCTCGCCGGTCGCAAGCGAAAAGGAACGATCGATGTGGACGAAGGTGGTCGCCCAACTCGAAAACGCGCCTTCGCAGATCGCGTAGAGCAGCGCCGCGCCGCCGAAGAGCAAGAGTGCGGGCGGAAGAGCATTTTTCGTGCGTTCGACGTGAGCCGGAGCCGTCGTGTGCCAGCCGATCGAGAGCACGAAGATCGCGGCGAAGGCGAGTGCGAGCACCACGGGCCAGAGCGGCCAGATGCCATGCGCAACGAAGGCGCCGATAAAAAGCGGCGTCAGCGAGGTGCCCAAGCCCGTCAACACGTTCGCAAAGGTCACGTCGCGTGTCGCCCGCGCGCTTAATTGCGATGCCAGTTCGTTGACCGCCGAAAAATTAAGCCCGAAGCCGATCCCGAGCGCGCTGGTGTCGACGAGAAGCAAGAGGTACGCGGCGTGCCCGTGCACGGCAACCGAAGCGACCAACGCGATCAGGCCGAAGATGTTCGCAAGCACGCCGATCCCCAGCACCCCGACCATGCCGCGCCGACGCGCGAGCGCCGGCGTCAAGAGTGCGGCAAGAATCGCCCCGAGCGTCAAGGGAAGAAAGAGCGCGCCGAAGGCGCTGGCGTCGATCGCGTATGGCGCCCCTGCGAAGAGCGTCGCCAGTGACGGAACCAGCGTAAAAGCGAAGCCCTGCAGCATCGCCGCCCCATAAACGACGATCGCCGCACGTTGCATCACCTCCTGGTAACGTGCTTCCGGCACGCGCGGTTACGCGCGCGAGCTACATTCTCACCCCGAAGCGCGTATCGAGGGGCGACCCGATAAATCGCTCCGCGCTCGCATCTCTCTCACCGGAACGATTGCTACCAGGACGGAAGAACTCACGATGCCCGGCGCAACAGAAGGATCGCTGCAATTGCGCCGGCGATCGCCGTCCCGGTGGTAGCGTTCGCCGCAACGCCGCAGTCGATGATACAAGCAACGCTTCAATCGGTTCGACTCTCGGCCGCGCAACTCCTCGCAATCGGCAAGCAGATGGGTGCTCGCGAGATCGGTAGTTCGGAATAGGCCGCTAGCGTCGAGATCGACTGGTAAAGCCGCTACTCCTTACGGGGTGGCGGCTTTACCACACATAAGCGTTAAGCGAGAGAACATATCCATCGAGCGAGGAATAGGTGGTAGATAGATTGTCGATCGCACGAGCGAGATTTGCGGCCGTCATTCGAGGCTCATATGCTCCTTCGCGAATCAGCAGCAAGCCGGCATGATCCTCGCGATCGGAAAGAAGCTCAGTGAAATCTGCGACGTCCTTCGTGACGATCGCTCGCCGTTGCGCGATCGCGTAGGAAACGATGTCCTCATCGCGAGCGCCGGAACCCATCGCGGCGGCGACCGTTTCGACATCGTGCCCAGCCGCGCTCAGGCGAGAGAGTAGCTCGGCTTGCGCGCAGTTCTCATCGACGAGCAGGCGCACGATGCGTTATGTGTGGCTCGGCGCGACGCCAGTCTTCGGCGGCCTCGGCATCGACAAGGGAGCGGTTACGCGCAACATAGTCGAGCGCTTCGACGACGGCAAGCGGATCGAGCGAGAACTGCGACGCCGCCTCGTCGACCGTCCAGTTGTTTGCCTCCATGCTCGCCACCAGCTGACCGGCAGTGATACGATGCCCTTTGAGGGAGAGCTGTTTACGCCATTTATGCGGCATCTGAACGAGAAAGCGATAGCGTGACTCCGGACGGATGGCGCTGGTAATTTCCGGGATTGCGTCGACCGCCCGGGGATCGTCACCAGGGAGAAACGAGACGACCGAACCTTGGTCGATGGCCGCTGAGATGCGAGCGAAAAGGGCAAGCAACGCTCGGCCGGTTTCGGAGTCCCCTTCGGTTCCCAAGGCTCGCCGGGCGCGCTCCAGGGTGAGCTCGTCCTCAGCGCGCAGGTCGACCTGCATTCGGCGCCTCTTCATGACTCCATTTTACCTCCATTTTGGAGACAAAGCAATTCTTCAGAAGCGCTCGCCGTACGCCGGATAGGCGCAACATCGATCGCGATTCATAGACTCGTGGCCCCATGGTGGCACGCGTCCGTTCGCAGTCTTGAAGGCCAGATATTTAGGCACGCAGCTAGCCTAATTATCGTCATTATGCTAAAATTAGGCCCAAGTGGCGTCGAAAACAGCAGCGAATCTCCAGGCCCTCATCGACCTTGCCGCGCTACACGGAGGGCTCTTTTCTGCGGGTCAGGCGGCAGAGCAGGGCATAACCCATTCTGAGCTTTCGACGATGACGCGGGGAGGCTACCTCGCACGCGAGGCGTGGGGCGTCTATCGGCTCAGCACGTGGCAGCTATCGCCACACGCATCGCTCTGGCGAGCCGTGCTTTGGGCGCAGGTCGGAGACCCTGCGACTCAGCCGGTACTCTCGCATCGCTCGGCGCTGTCGCTGCACGGCGCCTCGCTCGATAGTCCAGGAAAAATCGACCTAACCTTGCCGCCGGAGAAGAAACGCATAACGCGACGAGAACCGCCGCCCGCGGTGCAGTTGCACTTTCGCGATTTACGCAACGACGAAAAGACAACGGTCGATGGTCTCCCGGTCACAACCCTGTTTCGCACGATCGTCGACCTCCTGATCGATCACCAGGCAAGGGATGCGGTCTCGTACGTCATGACGCACGGCGTACAAGAGGGCAAGCTGTTGGAAGCGGATTTTCGGCGGCTACGCCCCTTGTACGATCTCGATCCCATCTTGCTCGATCGAATTCGCTCCAAGCTTTAAATGCGGGTTCCCCCGGAATGATCGCGGTAGGGACGCATATTGCTATGCGCCCCCCGCACAAATCCCGGCGGGCCCGATTCGGGCACCGGGCTTCCACCTTGGGTGATTGACGGCAAACCTTTCATGTGGCCACGGGTGTGTAATGCGCGGTTCGGGCAGCCATCGTGCGGCCAGACCGTACATTCGCGCCCATGTCGACCCATCGCGTTGACTACGACGCCGAAGCGTCTTTCGCCAAATTGCGATGAGATGATGGCGGAAGGCCGACAAAGACGCGTAGTTCGTCGGAATCGCGTGATAAGCGAAGTACCCTCGCACGATACCTTGGAGCCACCGGCCTATGTCGGGAATCGGATCGTGCATGCGGCGCCGGAGCCGCTCCTTGACAGAGCGCAACGTAGCGCGTAGTCGATCACGTCGAGTCCTGCGAAGAAGCAGATACTTTCCGTTGCTTGACGTGCCGCAGATATGGACGAAGCCAAGAAACGTGAAAGTTTCCGGCTTGCCAAGTCCGCGGCGCTCGCGTCGTTCCGCCGCATAACGGCCGAATTCGACGATGCGCGTTTTCTCCGAATGCACCTGGAGCGCGAACAGCTCCAGTCGTTCACGTAACTCCGAAAGAAACTCTGTGGCATCACGCTCGTGCTCGAACCCGACGACACTGTCGTCGGCGTACCGGACGATCACGACGTTCCCATGGGAATGGCGCCGTCGCCATTGGTCGGCCCAGAGATCGAAGACATAATGGAGGTAGACGTTCGAAAGCAACGGTGAGATCACCGAACCTTGCGGGGTGCCCTGCGTCGTTGCTGAGAACGTTGTTCCATCCATGATACCAGCTCGAAGCCAC
>JAJYHP010000122.1 GCA_021784715.1 bacterium | reverse complement strand
TCGAGTGCCGCAGCACTTGGCGCGATCGGCATCGAGACGCCGGCCGATCCCGGGCGCCGATTGACGATGACGAGCTTGGATGGTTCGGCGAAACTGCTCCTGTTACGCCCGACCGATGTCCCCGCATACGTTGAATTCGGTGCCGCCGACTGCGGCATCGTTGGGAAAGATACGTTATGGGAGAGCGAACGCTCGGTGAGCGAGGCCGTCGATCTCCGCTTTGGGGGCTGTCGCCTCGTGGTCGCCGCTCGCCGTTGCGACGGTTTTCACGAAGGCGCGCGTTATCCGACGTTTCTGCGCGTCGCGACAAAATTCAAACGTATGGCAGCGCAGTATTTCTCCGAGCGAGATATACCGTGCGAAATTATTGCGTTGCACGGATCGGTCGAGCTCGCACCGCTTGTCGGCCTCGCCGACGTGATCGTCGATCTCGTCGCAACGGGGAGCACGTTGCGCGAACACGACATGGTCGTCGTCGATGAAATCGCGGCCTCGACCGCGCGTTTCGTTCTGAACCCCGTCGCTTATCGTAGCAAATACGCACGGCTCTCGGAGCTTTGCGAGCGTTTGCAGCGGAGCGTCGCTTCGTGAGATTCGTAAACGCGGACGATCGAATCGCCATGGCCGCGGTTCTCCGCCGAGGCTGGAGGGCCGATGCGGCGCTTACGGCGCGTGTTGCCGAGATCGTCGCTGACGTGGAAACGCGAGGCGATCGGGCGATTCTCGATTATTCTCGCCGATTCGACGCCCCCGAGTATCGCTTGACGCATCTGCGCGTGCCGATTCCGATGCCGTCGGTCGCACGTTCGGCGTTACAGGAAGATGTCGCTGCGGCGATCGAGCTTGCTGCCGAGCGCATCGCGGATTTCCACCGCCGACAGCGGACCGACGATATTGCCTATCGCTGCGACGATGGGACGTCCTATGCGTTCCGGCACGAGCCGCTTGGATCGGTAGCGATCTACGCACCGGGTGGCAGCGCGGCGCTTCCGTCCTCGGTGCTTATGGGAGCGGTTCCGGCGAAGATCGCCGGGGTTCGACGTCGGATCGTTCTGACGCCGCCGCAACGCGACGGACGCGTGCATCCGGCGGTGCTCTTCGCCGCGAGTCTCTGTGACGTCGACGAACTCTATGCCCTCGGTGGTGCGCAGGCGATCGCCGCCGCCGCTTTCGGCACGGCGAGCATCGCCGCAGTCGACAAGATCGTCGGTCCCGGAAATGCCTACGTGACCGAGGCGAAGCGGCAGCTCTACGGAATCGTTGGTATCGACGGACTTGCCGGTCCTTCCGAAGTATTGGTCGTCGCCGACGCTTCGGCTTCCTCCGAACTCGTCGTTGCCGAACTCCTCGCCCAGGCCGAGCACGATGCTCGGGCACGCGTCGCCGTGCTGAGCGACTCATTCGAACTTTTGGAGAGCTGCGCGCAACTGCTTGAAGCGATCGACGTGGCGCGTTTGCCGCGGGGGGAAACCATCGCCGCCGCGCTCGACGAAGGCGGCTTCCTGATCGAGGCAAAATCGAAGGGTGAGATCGCGGCGACCATCTCCGCGTTCGCTCCCGAGCATTTAAGCCTCCAGGTTGCAGATCCCGATTTCTACCTCGCACATCTCCGTTGCGTCGGTGCGGTTTTCGTCGGCCCGTCAACCCCGGTCGCGTGCGGCGATTACCTGGCGGGAACGAATCACGTTCTTCCGACCTCGGGCTCGGCGCGTTTTGCTTCGGGGCTCGCGCTCGCGGATTTTCTGCGAACCTATAGCGTCGTGCAAAACTCCCCCGAGCGCATGCGCGGCGATGCCGCGGCGATTGCGGCATTCGCGGCGTTCGAGGGGCTCGATGCGCACGCACAGAGCGCCCGCTTGAGGATGCAATCCTGAGCATCGACTACGTCGCGTTCGATCTCGACGGTACGCTCGTGGGACGAGATGCGCAGCTCTCGGATCGCGTGCGATCGGCGGTGACGGCGATGCTCGCGCAGGGCACAGCGGGCGGGATCGTGACCGGGCGCATGTTTCAGGCGGCCCGGCCGTTCGTTATCGAACTCGGGCTCACCGCACCGACGATTTGCTACCAAGGCGCGTGGGTGGTCGATAACGCGACTCAAAAGCGTCTGCTCGATCGGCCGATCGCCCCGGATCTCGTACGCGAAATTCTCGAAGCATTCAACACCGAAGATCTCCATTTACAGCTCTATTCCGACGATCGATATTACTGCGAGCGCAGCAATCGCTTTTCGGAACTCTATGCATCCATCGCCGGCGTCGCGCCGGTGGTCGGGCCGTTAGGAGAGCGTTTTGCCCGCCGAGGCGCCACGAAGGCTGTCGTTATTGCCGATCCCGAACGCGCCGCCCAAGTGGAACTCTCCGCGCGCCGTCTTTTTGGGGAGCGGCTCTATATTACGCGGAGCTATCCGGAGTTCGTCGAGATGCTCGATCCCGGAGTCGATAAGGGCAAGGCATTGGCATTCGTAGCGCGGCACCTCGGGCTTTCGATGGATCGCGTCTTGGCAATCGGAGACTCGTGGAACGACCTGCCGATCCTGCGGCAAGCCGGTATCGGCGTCGCCATGGGAAACGCACCGCCGGAAGTGCGCGCTTGTGCCGATGCAGTCGTCGGCGACGTCGCCGCGGACGGCGTCTGCGAAGCGCTCGAACGGTTCGTTCTGCGATGAAGAGCGAGCGCACGAGTCGCCGGCGCGGGCGCCGGCCCCGGTTCCGCCCGTTCGCGCTCGTCGGGTTTTTCGCGCTGCTGTTGCTGACGGCGGCTTTGGCGTGGGCTGCTTCCTGGCGCGGGTTCCGGCCCGGAGGGATTATCGTACGCGGAAACAGCCGCGTCGCAACGGCGCGAATTCTTTCCGTCGCCGCGATCGATCCCCACGTCAATATCTGGTTACAATCGCCGGCCGGCATCTCCGCGCGGCTGATGCGCATTCGGAGCATCGCCCACGTCGCCGTGCATCGCTCCCTCCCCAACCGGGTGACGCTGGTCATCGACCAACGAATTCCGGCGGCACGCCTGGTCGCCGATGACGGAACGTGTGCGGTCGACCGGCGTGGCTATCTATTCCCGCTCCTGCCGCGCGATGGGAAGTTGCCGGCGATCGTTGTCGATCGAGAACGCTGCGCGGCGCTTCGCGTTGCGCCGAGCTCGTCGACGATGCGTTTACTCTCCGTGCTACGGCGCGCCGATGCCGTCGGGATTCGCTTTGCCGCCCTCTCGCTGGATAGGTACGGAGAAGAACGGGGACTTCTTGCCGACGGAACGCAGATCGCTATCGGCGACGGCACGCAACTCGAGCGAAAATTCGCCGAGGTTCAAGCGCTCGAACGGCGCTTACACGCCGCGTGGAAGCATATAAAAACCCTCGACCTTCGGGCTCCATCGACTCCGGTGGTCGTCGATGGGAAGAAGGCCGAGGGCGTCGGCGCGTTTTCGCTTAATGTGACGAGAGGTCGAGATAAACGAGCACTTGACCGTTCGCGAGTGAAAACTTCATCGAATCGTTCGCATGGAGTTTCGAAAAATCCACGGTTGGGCGGCCCGCCGCGAGCGTCGTCTCCAAACCATTTTGCATTGTCACCGTGACATGCTTTGCGTCGACGACCTTGATGACTTTCGCGGTGTAGGTTCCATCGGGAATCATCGTTGCGCTGACGACATTCGCGGCGATCGCCGTTGCGCCGAGCGCAAGCGTGACGAGCATGGTGGTAAAAAACG
>JAJYHP010000177.1 GCA_021784715.1 bacterium | reverse complement strand
GACGCGCGCCAACGTCGCGGCGCTTGCGACCCTCGCGCTCGGCCCTGCCGCGCCGACGCACGTACATATCGTGCTCGCGCATCTCGGCTACACGACGACGCTGCGGTGGCGCCGCGCCGCCGATGCAACCGGCTACGAAGTGCTCTGGCGCAAAACCGACGCAGCGACCTGGCAGCACGTGCGCGCGGTCGGTGACGTCACCACCGTGACGCTTCCCATCAGCTACGACGACGATCTCTTCGCCGTCCGCAGCGTCGATGCCGACGGCCTCCGCAGCGTCGGGGTCTTCCCGACCCCCGTCCGCCGCTGACCCCTCGTTCGCAGATCGATGCGCTTCGCCGAAGGGCGGAACGCGTTTTACGGAGGCGAGGCGCCTAAGGCGCTAGCAACCGGCCCGGTCGCGCTCGATCCGTTGACGGTGCCCGCGTAGTTGAAGACCGGCGTGGCATCGCTTCCACCGGCCGTAGCGGCACCGCCGCCTGCGGCGCCACCGGTCGCGGCGGATCCGCTCGCGCCGCTCCCGAGCGTCGTGAGGCTACCGGCGTGGATGAAGATCGCCGGGCCGGCCGCGGCTCCGCCGCCACCATAGTTGGAGGTGTCGCCGTTTCCGCCGGGCGATCGTCGCCAGCGCTCCACCGCTGCCTCCCGTGCCACTGTAGCCGCTTCCACCGCCGCCTCCCGCACCCCCGGCTCCGCCGACGCTACCGATGGCATCACCCGAACCGCCACCACCGCCGCCGAAGCCCCCTGCGCCGCCATTCCCGCCGTCGAGGATTGCACTCGTCACGGTGAAATCACCACCACCCCCGCCGCCGCCACCATACCCGGCGATTGCCGGGGTCGCGGGCGTGCTCGTCGAGGAACCCGGGCTACCACTCGCCGCGACGTCGCTAAAACCGACCCCACCTGCGTCGTTCATAGCGATGCGGGCTTTTTATCGAGGCGGGCTTTTTCTTTATTCCTTCAGGTTCAGCGCTTTCCGAGACTCCGCTCTGACATCCCGAGCAGCTGCCCCTTCGACCTGCGGAGCCCGCCCTGAGCGAACGACGTGAGTCGAAGGGCTCGCTCAGGACAGGTTCGGCAGCGTAGCAGGAAGCGCGCCTCGACGACGCTCGGCGTGACAAGCTCCCAGCGGCTTCTCGGGATGACTTTGCAGCGGCTACTCAGGTGGCAGTGAAGACCGGAATGCGTTCTTTGATCGAACCGACTTCTGCGATGATCGTGACGCCGCCACCCAAGGCATGCAAGACCTCGAATAGTCGCTCCATCGAGTAAGTCCGTCCTCGTCCGCGAGTGATGTTAGAGATATCAGATTGCACCACGCCGACGCGCTCGGCTGCCTCATTTTGACTGAGACCCCGGCGCTCAATTTCGTCCGCGATCATGTGCATGAGACGGGCCTTGGCCTTGCGCTCCTCGGCGTTGGGAAGATCGAGGTCAGCATAGATATTTCCACTGCTCTCGACCACGAATTCATCGTTTCGTTTTTTCATAGTGCTCCCGTGCGAGTTTCAATCGCTGCTCGATGCGGTCGAGGTGCCGTTGTGGCGTCGCGATGCCGCTTTTCGATTTCTTCTGGAACGCGTCGAGTACGTAGACCACGTCGCCAATTTCCGTCGTGTACATCGCCCGATACGTGCCGCCTTCGTCGTCGGCCCATATCTCGCGCACGTCCCTCAGTTTGCCCTTCATTGGCTCCGAATTCGTTGGCGTCTTTCCCGCTTGAACGCGCTCAAGGGCAAACCCAATGTCGTCCTTGATATCTTGCGGCATCGCACTCAAGTCGTCTTTTGCAGAAGCAATCCACCTGACGCCCTTCAAGACTTTGGGTACATCCACGCCGTCGATGATATCGCATTTTTGCGATAAACGCAATGAGCCCTCCCGGCGAGTCGTTACCTTGACCCCTTATATTTCACGTTGGCCTACGTTGGCCACTGGGCTGGAAACCTGCGACGTTGAGGTTGTGGGCGAAGCCGAAGGCATTCGATGCGAGCTCGACGTTGACATGTGCGTGCCGCGCAGCTTTAATGAGCGCAGTGGTCGCGCCGCCGCCAGGAGCCCGGACGTAGGCCGTGACCGTGATAGCATGGGCCTTCCACATCCGGTGGATGACATCTCGAGTCGTCAGGATTTTCGGAGCGGTCGAGACCCCAGGTTGACGACTCAAGATTGCGCCGTCGTTCGAAGCGTTCCCGAATCTTGCGACAGTTGATATTACGGCCGCTGCTGCGGCGATGCCGGCCAAGGCGAGCAGAGCGCCGCGAACAATTCGATGCCTTCCGTACTTCAGCCATGGCCGAGTCGGTCTGGGCTTCCTCCCGCTCATCGGACTCCGTACGCTTGGACCTTTTGGAAGTCGGACGTCGCGATGGATGCATACGTTGAACCATTGGACGAGTACACGCAGATGGTGACGTGGTCACCGACCGCCATTTGCTCCGCTTCGCCTCTCATGAAGTCGTTGTCGACGCGATAGCTTCCGCGTACTACGCTCATGACTCCGCTCGCGTCGATAGTGTTCGTGATCCTCGTCCGCGAGCACGTCGCTGGTGTGGACTGGCCCGACCCGAAGTGCGCGATGGTCGCTTCTACCTCCTGAAAGTTGCGTTTGATGCCAACGTATACGATGTCGCCCTCCTTGGCCGCGCATACGTCCACTTTATCTCCGGTACTCCATCCGGCTGCCTCCGTCCGCGCGAGATCGTTGCCGAGTAGCGCCATCGTCGTCCCGTCGGTCGTGGCGAGCTTTGAGCCATCTTCATCCGTGTATCCGATATAGCGCGTTCGACAGCCGTAGCTTTTGAGCGAAACCTGTCCGGTTGGCGCCGCCCGGGCGGTCTCGAAGTTGCGTTTCAACGTCGTTTCCTGGCTCGACGTGCAGGCGACGATTTCGTCGCCAGTGCTCCATCCAGAGGCTTCTGTGCGCATCAAACTGCCCACGATGGAATACCGCTCGCCGTTCGAGAGGGCGACGCTGCTACCGTCGTCGTTGACGGAGGCGACAGTAAACGTCGCGCAGCCGTTTGCCACGACCAGGGCTCCCCTCGACTTCGTCCTGATGATGTGGGGTACGGTCGTAGCTGTAATCGTCGAGGCGATTTCTCTTACGGATGCTTTCACCGGATTAAATGCTGGCTTTGCCATGCTCCGTGCTGGGGTCGCTGTGAAGACCGTTTTCGGCAGAACGTATTGCCGCGCCTGGAATACCGATTGGACTTGCATGCGGCTTTGCGCCCGTGCCATTGCGGATTCTTGCGATCTGTGCGCGTTAAAGGATGTGAAGATGATGAAGCCGACGATTGTCGCCGTGCTAACGGATAGCCAGAATCGTGGGCTGATCTTGAACGGTAGCTTGTAGAAATCGTTCGGAGAATCGGTGAAGAGATAGCCGGACCGAAGTTTATCGGCCTTGATGACGACTTGGTGGCCCCCAACGATAACGATGTGCTCAAACTTGGATATCTGGCCGTCGATGTCGGTTCTGACGCGATCGACGATGAGCTTTGCATTGAAGCGGCCCGCCGCGAGTGCCGCGTCGAGCTGTTTCTCCATGAAGTGGTTGAGAAGCTGTTGCTTTGCAACGGCGTCGTTGTCGGCGAGCCACGAGAAACATTGCTGAATATCGCGGGGAATTGCGTGCGTCACTGCGGTACCGTTGAAGTACGAACGCAACGCTTCAGCGAAGGCCTCGACGTCCGCGTCGGGTCCGATGTACGCGTACTTTATAGAACGCCTCGCGTGCGCCTTCCAGATTGCTTCGACGACGCGATTTTTTTGTTCCGGGGTCATCAGCGGCGGAAGAAAGTCCACCAGCCTCCCGACCAGCGCGTCGCTCATGTTGACGCCGCCGGTCTTCCATTTGGAGATAGTCGCTTTAGCGTATGCTTTTTTACCCTTGCCGTATTTCTTTCCGTATTCGTCAAGGACGTGCTCGAGCTCATGTCCCGAAAGATTGAAAAATACTTCCCTAACGATCGTCGCCGCTTCGCCAGTGTTGTGCCCGAACACGTAGTGAAAGTCTGAACCGAATTGGTCGGAAGACCGGCGGTAGCGCGGGTGGCTCCAGTAACGGCGTTTTCTCGGTGTTCGGTAATAGTAGCTCACGATTATTTACCGAAGATTCTGGAAAGAAGACCTCCGCCTGAGAAGCGCTTGCGCGTCGGACTGAAATCGAAAAAAATCTCGCAGTCCTGGGTCTTCAAGCTTTTGCTCAGGGCGAGCTGGATGCCGTACGCTGCCGTTTCAGCTTGCTGACGTTTGAGTTCCGTCAGGACGCTCTCGGCATTCCGAACGAGCGCGAACAAACCGACCTCGTCGAGCCCATGCTTGCGAGCGTGATTCGCCAACTTTTCGACTTCAGCTGCGATGTCCGTGTCTTCGTCGACGCGGATACGGACTTTAAACATGGTTAGTGTCGGACGAACATCGAAACGAGGATCAGGAGCACGACCGCGCCGACGATAAGATAGAGCCAGTTCACGTTGCGATCTCCGGCCATTGTGCGCGTGAGGCGGCCAGATGCTGCCTGTGCCGTGTTGCCCATGATAACCTCGGTACGACCGACGCTAGTCTCTTGCGTGTGCTGCATCGTGACGGACGTTCCTTCTTGCTCGGCAAGTTCGCGCGTTTTGGTGGACATCACGTCGAGCATGTTCTTGAATGCGTCAACATCGATGTGCATCTGCTGAGCCTTTTGGTATATGTCGAGGTTTCCACGCATATACTCCGCGACGAGTTGGCCCTGCTGCTCCTGACTCAATGAGCCCACTAGGTCGATCACGCCTGACCCGGGCTTGACCGGGTCAAATCGGATCGCTTGTCCCGCCGCCTTTTGAATGTCTCCGCCGTCATTGTCGTTCACGATGCCCTCACATTCTAATTCGCGAAAGTCTATTTTCGCTAGAAGCGCGATCTTCGCCGAGAGCCTCGTCTCCATTTTCGAACTTCGCTGCCTAAAACAAGGCCGGGTGCCTGCGGTCGTGCTCCACCTGTGATCGCGCTCTAGCCGATCCTCGTCATCTTCGTGCCGGGCCTATGGGGCTCATGCTCTCTGCATGAAATCAACTTGGCTGACGCACGGCAACCGAATGGCAACCGTTGCGCTTTTCGCAAAGAAAAAGCCCGTGGATACGGGATCTACGTGGTAACGCTAACAGGAATCGTACCCGTTGAACATGTGATCCGTGACGGTCTTCGGTGCTCCCAGGGTGCGTCATTTTCGTCCTGATCCGGCTTCGGTCGGGCTTCGGACGATTCGCCGGAGTTTTGTCGCGTTCACACCCCATAAGTAACGAATAAGTAATCAGGCACGGCTGAGCATCGTAAGCAAAACCGGACGCCGGCACCTTCCCATGGGCGATGTCAGTCATCCATCGCGTTTACATTTTATGTGTACAATTTATTGACATGTTCGCGTATACGTGCGATAATCCGTTCATGGCCACTTTGACGGCTCGCGACGTCGCTGACGATACCATTGCCGGCATCGACCTCGCTTCCGCAGAAGCTGGCTTCAAGGCTCGTGAAGCTTACCTCCGATGGTTCGCCAACCGTACGTGGGGGCCGACGCCAAAGGGCCGCAACGCCTCGCTAGGGCTCACTCAACGATTCGCGTGGGTGGTTGAAACGCTATCCCGACTTCGCAGCGAGTACCATGTGCAAACGGAGTTTTCAGTTCCGTTTATCGCTCGAGCGCTCGGCCATACAGACCCCTCGACTGTCGACGCCTATATGCGCCTTGAACGGCCGATCTCGTTCGATGATGGCGACCGGCTGTGTGCGCTCTACGGCGTCGATCGCAAGTGGCTTGAGACCGGCGAAGGCTCACCATTCTACAAGCGCGCGAAGCACCGCGACGTGGGCGATATGTTCCGCGAGCTGTATCAGAAGGGATGCTTTTACGAGCTACTCGTCTTCGTCTTGGGTGATGAGCCGCGCGGCGAATGCATGGTCTTCGGCGTCAACAATTCGCACGAATACACGCTTCTAGCCAGCGACATTCCAGTCCATGACGATGTCGGTAACACAGGGCATGCATCGGTCGTCGAGTTCGCGACGCTCACGGGCGCAATCGTCTTTCTTAAGAACGCAACGCGGTATTTCTTCGGTCGCGCCAGCGGATCCAACTCGATTCATCAAGGCTTCATACGCTCGTCGGGTATCATTTTGCCACCAGACAAGTATCGCGACGTCGAATACGGCAGGGTTCACCCGGCGGAACTGCTGTCTGGGCGCACGTATCATTTTCAATCATGGCATGAAGATCTTCCCGACCTTGAGTACGGCGTTTCGCCGTACACGCAAAGCTACGTCCGCGCGCGCAATCTCTACGTTAAAGACCTCGCGTATCGGAAAATCACGACAAACGAGCAGCTCGTAAATCATATCGCCACGAGACTGCAAGCTTGGCAGCCGAGTGGCCACGACCTCACGCGCATGCTGCGAGAAAAAGATGACGAAGCCAAGCCCTGGGAGCACTATAGCGCTCTGGTAGAAGCGGCACATGCTGGCGACGAGGAAGCGCGCAGAACCATTGAAGAGCAGCTGTTCTGGGGCACGCGGATCGCTATGCCGGATTGGCTTGACTAATCGAACTCGCTCGCCGCAGATCCCAAAGGGCTTCGGCATGTCGCCAAATCCGAGACTTCCGATTAATTCTCATGAAGGACCCTGCGACCACAATCGCGACCCTCGTCGCGATTTTCGGCCAGCTAAGCGATCTCACCGGCTGCGTCCATGACGCAGAGATTGCTGAATCTATCGCAAAGGTCGACGCCTATCGCCATTGCGGCGGAGGGAAGTGTGCTCACGGCAATGCGGAGCGTATCCTGCATCTTGCGTTTGGCTACGTCCTTGGTATGCTTGTTCATGAAGGTCGGTCTCCTTGCACCTCTGAGTGCGCAACGCGGGTGTTCTTTCGAAAACCGCTTCGGCGACCGGCCTTCTCATCCCATCTACTCGGCGTGACAAGGTTTCGCTACTCGGCGTGACGGCGGCGCAGCGACCTACGCCGGAAAACTCAGCCCGTGAAGATCTCGTCGAGCGATTCGCCGATCGCCACGAGAGTCGCGTCAACATCGCCCTCGGCGTGAGCGACCGAAAGAAACATCACTTCGTTCTGCGATGGCGGCAACAGGATACCTCGCGCGAGCATGGCGTCGTAATACCGGCGATAGAGCGCTTTATCGGCGCGACGCGCATCGTCGTAGTTCCGATTCGGCTCCCCGGCGCGAAACTTAAAATCGACGATCGATGCGTGTTGGACCACCGCATACGGCAAACCACGTTGCGAAAATAACGACCGAATACCCGATGCCAGCGTCTCGGCGAGGCGCTCCATGTTCGAATAGTACTGCGGGTTCGATTCCAGAAGATCGAGCACGCGATGCGCCATTCCGACCGAGACGGGGTTCCCGGCATGCGTTCCGCCGGTGAAAACGCGCCCGGCGGGAGCGAGTTCGGCCATCACCTCGGCGCGCCCGCCGAACGCCGCGATCGGCGCGCCGCCGCCGAGAATCTTTCCGACGGTCACCATGTCGGGCGTTATGCCGACGAGCGCGCTTGCGCCGTGCAACCCTAAACGCAACCAGGTGATCACCTCGTCGAAGATCAGCAACGCACCGTAGCGGTCGGCGCGCTCGCGCAGTCCGGCGAGAAAGCCCGGCACCGGCGTGACGTACCCCATATTCCCGACGATCGGCTCGACGAGGATCGCGGCAATATCTTTTTCGCGCCCGCGCAGCTTCGCATCGAGATCGTCGAGATCGTTATAGCGCGCAACGATGACGTCTTGGGTTACGCCCTGCGGAATGCCGCTGCGCGATGCATCGTCGGTATGCGCCGATGCACCGGCGTCGAAGAGCGCGAGATCGGAGTGGCCGTGATAGTTGCCGGCGAATTTGACGATGACCGAGCGTCGCGTCGATGCGCGCGCAACGCGAACCGCGCCCATCACCGCTTCGGTCCCCGTCGAGGTGAACCGCATGCGCTCCATGGCGGGCAGATAGCTGCGAATGCGCTCGGCGAGGCGGATCTCTTCGGGGTGGGTCGTTCCCCAAATCCACCCGGTCGCGGCGAGCGCATCGAGATCGGTCACGAGTGCGGGGTGGGTGTGCCCGAAGAGCAGCGGCCCGTACCCCATGATGTAATCGATATACCGGCGCCCCTGCTCGTCGTACGCATAGGCGCCTCGCGCACTTCCTTGTACGAACATCGGGGCGCCGATGGAATGTCCGCTTCTCACGGGCGAATCGCAACCGCCCGCGAGGACCGCGCGCGCGCGCTCGCTTGTATCTCTCGTCTGCACGAGGGGCGTGGCTTCAGGCCCGGCCTGCCCGCACCCTGCGCGCCCCTCCGACGCTCGATGCACGGAACGTAGGAGAGGATTGCGTCGGTTCGCGCTTTACTAGTGAACGTATGCCGCATAGCACCATCGAGATTACCCCGCAGAGCAATATCCGCGAGCTCGTCGCCGCCCTTCCCATCGCCGCCGAAGTGCTCACGACCTTCGGGCTCGGATGTTCGGGCTGCGGCGTCAGCAAATACGAAACGATCGCGCAAGGCGCCGCCGCGCACGGCCTTCGTGTCGAACCGATCCTCGCCGCTCTTAGCCAAGCCCGCCTCTCGGGCTTCGTCCCGCTCGTCGCCAACGAGGACCGCACCCCGCATCGGCGCGCGCCGGGGAGCTTTAGCGGTCGCGCGAAAATCGCGCACGTCGTCCCGATCATGTCGGGGAAAGGCGGCGTCGGCAAATCGCTCGTAACGGCGTTGATCGCGCTCGGTTTACGACGCCGCAATCTGCGCGTCGGCATCCTTGACGGCGATATCACCGGTCCGTCGATCCCCAAACTCTTCGGGCTGCGCGAGCCGTTAGCGATCGAAGCCGATCCCAACGCGCCGAAAACGCCGCAAGGAAATCCGCAACCGCTCATGGTTCCGGCACTCACGCGCAGCGCTATCGAGATCGTCAGTTCGAATCTGTTGACCGACAAAGAAGATACGGCGATGATCTGGCGCGGACCGATCGTCAGCGGCGTTATCCGGCAGTTCTACGAACAGGTACTCTGGAGCGATCTCGACGTCTTACTGATCGACCTGCCCCCGGGCACCTCCGATGCGCCGTTGACGGTGCTGCAATCGCTGCCGATCGACGGCGTGGTGCTCGTCACGATGCCGCAGGCGCTCGCGACGATGATCGTCCGCAAAGCAGCCAATCTGATCCATCAACTCAAAAAACCGATTCTCGGCGTCGTCGAGAACATGTCCTACTTCGTCGCTCCCGATACCGGCGCACGCTACGATGTGTTCGGTCCATCCTATGCAAGCCGGGTCGCGGAGCTGGCGGCGGCGCCGGTTCTCGCAACGCTGCCGATCGATCCGCGCAAAGCGATGCTCGCCGACGAAGGGCGCGTCGAAGAGATCGACGATCCGATCTGCGACGAACTCGCAGCGCGGCTGCTCGATGCGCTCGCCGCGCATCCCAAACCCAAGGAAACGATCTCGATCATCTGATCGTCATGAAGCAACGACGAATCGCCGCCCTGCTCGTCGGCGCCGCAGGCCTCGGCTACGTTCTTTGGCGAGCGAGCCAGTGTCGCGCCGAGCTCGGCTCGCCGACACCGCACGGCGAGCGCGACGTCGTGCGCTACGCACGCGAGCGCCGAACCCTTGCGGTACTCGGCACCATGCGTTCGCTCGCGCAATCGTGGGCGCTGCCGGAGAGTCCGATCGCCGACGCGATCGATAGCGTCGCGGCGAAGGCCCCGTCGTGGCTCGCTCCGGCGGCATTTGCAGCCCCGATCACCGCCATCGGCGCGCTCCTGGAAATACCGGTCGATTTTATCGAGGGCTATACCACCGAGCGTCGTTACGGCTTGACCGATCAGCAACCCCAAGCGTGGTTCCTGGAACAGATGAAAGGCGTCGCTTTGGCGACGGCGCTCTCGGCGATTCTCGCGACGCTCGGCGGAGCGGTTATTCGTCGCACCGGAAAGAGCTGGCCGCTCGTCGGTGCGGCGTTCGCATTCCCGCTGCTCGCGTTAGGTAATATCGTCGTCCCGCTCTATATTTTACCGCTCTTCAACCGCTTCGAGCCGATTGAAGGGGAGATCGAAGAGCGGCTCCGGCGGCTCGCCGCGCGATACGGCTGCGGCGACGCCGAGATTCTGAAAATGAACATGAGCGCGCAGACGACGAAGGCAAATGCATTCGTCATCGGCATCGGCAGCACGCATCGTATCGTGATCGGCGATACGCTGCTCGAGAACTTTACCCCCGAAGAGATCGAGTTCGTCGTCGCGCACGAACTTGGACACTATGTCGCGCACGATACCTATCGCTTGATGGCGGCGGCCGAAGCGCAGGTAGCAATCGCTCTGCTCTTCGCTTCGATGTTACCGGAGAATCGCGATGCAGAATCGCGCAAACGCCCGATCTTCCTCGCCCGCATTTCGGCGCGCGTAGCGCTTGCCTCGACGGCGCTACGACCCTTCGTGCTCAAACTCACGCGGGATCGCGAGCGCGCGGCAGATCGTTTCGCCGTGGCGGCAACCGGCGCCCCGGGCTGGGGCATCGCCGCCTTCGAACGCCTTGCCGAGCAAAATCTCGCCGAGCCGGAATCCCCGCGCTGGTTCGAGCTCCTCTTCGCATCGCATCCCAGCCTCCGCGAGCGCATCGATATGCTCCGTCGCGTCGCCGAGGGCAGCGCGGAGCACGAGCACTAGCGCACCGCGTCGACGATCCGCGAACTCCGCGTTCCGAGCCAGGTCGCAAGATCGGTCTTTGCCGCGACGTACGCCCCGCCTGCGAGCTCTCGCCGAAACTCTCCGAAGGTTCCGAACGCTTCGGCGAACGCGTCGTGTTTATGGATCGATTCGTCATTCACTTGACTGGCGAAAAGAAAGGCATCGTCGCCGAAATCGGCATAGAAATCGAGTGCGCGCGCTAGAATGCCGCGCACGACATCTTCGACGAATTTCGGATTATGATGTGCTTTATTGACGATAAAGAATTCGTCGGGCCGCTTCAGGAGATCGTAGGTCTCCGAGGACATCGAAGATTCGACGATCTCGACGAGATCTTCGGCGCGAATCGCTTCACCGCGCCGGTCGGTCGTGCCGATGAGCACGCTTCCGCGCCCCCGTTGATTGTGCGTCGCACCGGGCAGCGCATCGAGCGCTCGCTCCGCTTCTTCCGCCGAGAATCCCGCATCGAGAAGTTCCCGCTGCGAGTGCTCGCGCACCATCTGCTGCGCGCAAGGACACGCCGTCATCCCCTCGGCTTCAACACCGACTGCATGTCGCGTGCTTTCGCTGTCGGCATGTGCGATGCCGACGAGTGCGTAGGTCTCCACCCCGCGTTTACCGCTGACGGGCGTCCAGCGCTCGAGCCCGAACTCGGCGCGTATCTTCACGTCGGCGCGAACCGCTCGTTGGGTACGAATGACGCGTTGTGCGATACGCTCGGCTAAACGCTCGATTCGCGCGGGCATATCTCCGTCGGCGAGAACGTCGAGCAGCGTCTCCTCGAGAATCTCGGAGAAACGCGACATATGCACGCCCGCCTTATCGGGCGCGAGATCGGCAACCATCGAAAATTCCGCGTTATAGACGCGCGGCTCGCCCTCGACATCGAGATGGATCACCCGTTTTACCCGAGCGACCCCGACGCGATTGAGCGAGAGACGGACCTCCGGCTCCTCTTCTTGGCGGTTGGAGAGGAAGTGCAACGAGCGCTCGAGCCTCCGCACGCCGTTACTGCCGTGCGACGCGACGAGTTCGCGCAGCAACCGACCGCTGGTGGCGTCGCGCAGATCGGGAGCGATCTCCGCTAAAGGTAGCAGATCGAAAATGCGTTCTGCGATATCGGGGCGCACGTTCCCCTGCGCCACCGTAATATCGATATCGATCGCCCGCGCGGCGAGCGGCTCGTGCCCGGCGCGGCCGACGGAGCGTTCGACTGCTGCGGCGTAGCGATTGAAGTCGTCGATATCGAGCGGCCCGCGAATCTCCGCCGCAACGTTTAAAAACGCGGGGCCTTGCGCGCCGTTCGCCGGTGCGCTTTCGTAAAAACCCGAGAGCGCGAGCACTTCGACGCGCGTGCGAAGACGCTGTAAGGCGCTGAGTATATTCGCTTGCCGGTCGCCCAGGTTCGAACCGAGACTGATATGGAACTGGTACACGCTCTCCCGTTTCCGGCCCGGCCCGTGCGTTCCCCGCAGCGTTCGCCAGGACACCGCTCTTCTGCGCGTAAAACAGCCGCTATGGCCGATATATCCTCAAGCGTTGCACTCATGCCGTTTCGCCTCGACCCCGTCCTGACGCCCGCGATCTGGGGCGGAAATGCGCTCGTTCGCCTCTTCGGCAAGCACGGTGACCCAAACGAGCGCATCGGCGAATCGTGGGAGTGCTGGGAGGGCAGTCGCGTGGTCGACGGTCCGCTCGCGGGGAGCACCCTTTCGTCGCTGCGATCGAGCTTGGGAAAGCGCTTGATGGGCACGCTCGACACCGATCGCGTCTTTCCGATCCTCACCAAATTCATCGATGCGCGGGACTGGCTCTCCGTGCAGGTGCATCCGACCGATGCCTACGCACAGCGTGTCGAGCATCAACCGTTCGGAAAAACGGAGTGCTGGTACGTGCTGCATGCCGAGCCGAACGCCGAGATCGTACTCGGATGGACGCGCGATACATCGCGCGAAGAATACGAACGGCGCGTCGCCGATGGAACGCTCGGCGAGATCCTTCGCCGCGTGCCGGTTAAGACCGGTGACGCATTTTATCTGCCTTCGGGAACGCTCCATGCAATCGGGCCGGGTATCGTCGTGTACGAGACCCAGCAAACGAGCGATCTTACCTACCGCATTTTTGATTGGAACCGCCTCGGCAACGACGGCAAACCGCGCGAGCTACACGTTGCGAAGGCCGGCGACGTCCTCGATTATCGCGCCGGCACGATGGGGGCGCTCGAAACGATCACCTACGCGTGGCAAGGATGTTCGCGAACCGCACTGATCTCCGACGAGAACTTTACCGTCGAACGCTTGGCCCTCATCGGCGGCGCCACGACGACGCTCCTCACCGACGCGCTTCCCGCCGTCATCACCGCCCTCGGGGGCAGCATCGAGATCGCCCACGAGAGCGGCGCGTTGCGCCTCGCTCCCTATCAGAGCGCCCTGGTCCCCGCAGAGCTCGATTCGGTAACGGTCAGCAGCACCGACGCGACGGAGTTTCTCTGCGTCGTGCCGACGGTTCCCGAGCGCCTCGGGACGCGCATGCATCAAGCCGGCACCATCGACCGCACGATCGACGCGTTTCTTGCACAATTCTCCGGCAACGCATAGAGGCGAACGACGATGGATGCCGTTGCGCTCGCGCAGCGTTTTGGAACGCCGCTGGTCATCTACGATCTCGATACGCTCGACGCTTCGATCGCGCGGATAACCGCCGCGGCCGAACGCTATGGAATAGAAGTTTCGTATGCCGGAAAAGCCTTTCTCTGCGTCGCCTTCGCACGCTATCTCCACGAACGCGGAATCGGCATCGACGTGAGCTCCCTCGGGGAGTTCGAGACCGCGCGCCGCGCCGATATTCCGCCCGAGGCGCTCACGCTGCACGGTTGCATGAAAAGCGACGCCGAGATATCGCTGGTCGTCGACGGATTCGTCGGCCGCTCCGTCGTCGATGGATGCGAGGAACTCGCCCGCACGATCGAGCGCGACTCATCGCAGCAACCCGCGCCGATCCTTTTACGGCTCAACACCGGAATCGCCGCTGCGACCCACCGGGCGATTCGCACCGCGGGCGAAGCAAGTAAATTCGGGATCGCCCCCGATGCCGAACCCGAAGCACTCGCGCTCTTACGGCGTGCGCAGGGTCGCGTGCGTTTTCTCGGCCTGCACGCGCATCTCGGTTCGCAAATCGACGATAGCGCCGCGTTTATCGAACACGCGCTTGCGCTCGTCGACGCCGCAGCACGTTTCACCGAGGCCGGATTTCCCGTGCCGCACATCGTTCTCGGCGGCGGCTTCGTCGGCGACCCCGAACCGATCCTCGCAGCGTGCATACCGTCGATGCGCGATCGCGCTGCGCGGCACGGCATCGCGTTCCCGTCGATCGGTATCGAGCCCGGCCGCGCGATCGTTGCCGCCGCCGCCATGACGGTGCTGCGTATCGGAGCGATCAAGCGGACCTCGCAACAGCGCATCGCGATCTGCGACGGCGGCCTCTACGAAAACCCGCGCCACGCACTGTACGGGGCAACGCATCCGTTGCGCGTGCTCTCCGCTGTGGGTGAAGCAAGCGAACCGACGCTCCTTTGCGGGCGAAGTTGCGAGAGCGACGAACTGGGCACCTACGATCTACCGCTATCGTTAAAGGCGGGAGATGCAATTGCGCTTCTCGATACCGGAGCATATACCGCGAGTATGGCGAGTACGTATAACCGATTTGCGCGCCCTGCCGTCGTTGCCGTACGCGGCGACGATGTGGCACTCTGGATGCGCGCCGAATCGCTCGATGAAACGGTGGCACGCGATGTCCGCCCGTAGGAATCTCGGCGCACTCGCGCTCCTGCTGGCGCTCTCCGTGCCGATCGCTTCCTCGGCGGCAGCACCCACGCCGACGACGACGCCCTCGACGCGTTTCTCAACGGCGACGGTCGCGAGTCTTCGCGCGCGCATTGCGACGATTCTGCGTGCGGCTCGCAGCGGTGCGCTACGCGGCGCTCACGTTGCCTTTCTCGCCATCGATGCCAAGCGCGGCACGCTGATCGACGCCGTCCATCCCGATGACGATTTCATTCCCGCCTCCACGTTTAAGCTCGTCGTCGGCTCGGCAAGCCTCGATCGCTTCGGCCCCGAGGATCGCTTCGTCACAACTCTCTCTACCGATGGTACGCGCGCGGGGACCGCTCTGCACGGAGACCTGATTCTTCGCGGTGGCGGCGACCCGACGCTCGACGGCAAAACGCTGCGCGACGCAGCGCTCGCGGTCGCGCGAACCGGAATCACGCGCATCGACGGCGCGGTTCTGCTCGACGATACCGCATTTCGTTATCCCAGCGCCCTCTATCGCCCGGGTTGGGCGTGGGACGATCTCACCTATGGATACGGCGCACCGACGAGCGCCCTTTCGCTCGATGAAAACGCACTCCATATTACCGTTGCTCCGGGGCCGCAGCCGGGCTCTGCGGTAACGCTCTCCGTCTCGCCGGAGACGCCCTCGTTGCAGATCGAGAATAGAGCGATCACCGGCTCGAGCGAAGCGAGCGACACGATCGATGCGATGCGCCCCTGGAACGACCCGAACGTCGTGCGGATTATCGGCGTCATCCCGCAAGGTGCGAACGCTCCGGATCGCTTCCGCGTCGCGGTGGAGAATCCGCAGGCGTTCATCGGCGATGCATTTCTCGCCGATCTCGAAGCGAACGGCGTTGCGGTGGCAGCCGGCATGCGAACCGGCGCCTTACCGCCGCAAGCAACGACGATCTGGCAACACCGCTCGCCGCCGCTCGCGACGATTCTCGCGCGCATGTGGCAACCGAGCGATAACTTTATCGCCGAGATGCTCTTTCGCCATCTCGGCGGAGCACGACCGGAGCGCGCGTGGTTGCAACGCGTCGGCATCGACCCGCATACGCTCACCATCGTCGACGGATCGGGACTCTCCGCATACGACCGCATAACGCCGCGGGCGCTGGTACGCATCCTTCAGTACGACCGAGCCCCGCAACGCAAGGCGATCGTCGAAGCGGCGCTCCCGCTCTCGGGTGTTCGCGGCACGCTGAAAGGTCGCTTCCGCGACCCCGTTCTGCGCGGTAAGGTCAATGCGAAGACCGGCAGCGTCAATCACGTGCGCACGCTCGCCGGATACCTCTCCACGCAGCGACACGGGACCGTTACCTTCGCCTTGCTCGTCAACGATTGGATGGATCGCGGCCCGGGCGCGATGAAGCGACTCGACGCGGTGCGCGGGGCGATCCTCCGCGCGATCGTCACCGCACCCTAGTCGGGAGCGCCAGACGAGAACCACATCCGTCGAATCCAAGTTCGCTCCGACCGCGTTATAATCGGTGATATGACGGAAAAAGCGATCTTTGCAGCAGGCTGTTTCTGGGGCGTCGAGGCCGGGTTTTTACAGGTTCCCGGGGTCCTCGATGTCACCAGCGGTTACATCGGCGGCCATACCGAACACCCGACCTATCGCGAAGTCTGCGCGCACGGCACCGGGCACGCCGAAGCGGTCGAAGTGCTCTTCGATCCCTCGAAAGTGCGCTACGACGATCTCGTCGCGTATTTTTGGCGCATGCACGATCCGACGCAAGTGAACCGACAGGGCCCCGATATCGGCTCGCAATATCGTTCCGCGATCTTCGTGCTCTCACCCGAGCAGCGCAACATCGCCGAGGCTTCGAAGCGCGCCGCGCAGGCGTCGTTCTCCAAACCGATCGCTACCGAGATCGTCGATGCGACCACCTTCTGGCCCGCCGAGGCATACCACCAGCGCTACTTCGAGCGCAACGCGATCGCCTGCCACGTCCCGGCACCGTGACGCGCGGAACACTGCTCCGCGTCGGGAGCGCGTTCGTTGCGGCGGCCTCGCTGCCGGGCATCGCGCGTGCCGAACGCTATGCCGTCACGATGAGCCCGGCGGCATGGCTCCGACGGCTCGGCCCGGCGCGATACGCAATTCTACGCGAGGGCGGCACGGAGGCACCCTATTCGAGCCCGCTCGAGAAAGAGTTCGCCGCCGGGCGATACCTTTGCGCCGGATGCAATCGGCCCGCTTTTAGCTCGGCGGCAAAATATCACGCGGGTGAAGGTTGGCCGTCTTTTTGGGACGTGCTTCCAGGGGCGGTGCGTTACAAAAAAGATTATCAGTTGATCGGTGAGGTTCGCACCGAGGTGCACTGCTCGCGTTGCGGCGGGCACCTCGGCCATCGCTTTCACGACGGCCCGCAGCCGACCGGATTGCGTTACTGTATCGACGGACTCGCGCTGCGATTCATTCCACAGCGCGGCGACGGTCGTGGGCGATCTTCAGCACGAGAATAGAGCAATTTAGCGCCAGCGTTACGGCATTGGTCAGCAGAATCGGCAACGAGCGGAGCGCGATGCCGTACCAAACCCAGAGCGAGATGCCGAGGATAAAAAACGCGAGCGCGCCATAAGAGAGATCGTCGGCGCTGCGACGTTTGAGGATGCGGAACATCTGCGGCATGAACGAGAGCGTCGTGAGCGTTCCGGCGCTCAGGCCCAGAATATCGAGCGCTCTCATGCGCCGGGAACTCCTCGCGCTAACCGTCGCATCCAGGTATAGAGGCCGCCGACCGTCGCGACGAACGCGAGCGTTCCAATCACCTGCGAGGGCCCGACGAAGGCATCCCCGACCAGTGCAAGCGGCGTCCCATGGTTGCTCGCGACGATCAACCCGGCTAAGAGTACGCCGAAGAGACTCTCCCCAACGATCAATCCCGAGGCCAGCAAGACCCCCAATCGCTTACCGATGTCGGCGAAGCTTTCGCCGCGCAAACGGCGCTCGTACCAGTAGCCCAATAACGCGCCGATGACGACCGGAGCGGTCGTCGAACTC
>JAJYHP010000140.1 GCA_021784715.1 bacterium | reverse complement strand
CCCTCGCTCGTTGGCGATCCGCTCGTAGAGCAACGATCCGGCGACGACGAGCCCGGCGGCGGTTGCCGCGGCCCCGAGCCAACCCATCGCCGAGCGTGCGGCGGCGGTCGAGGCACGGCAGTTGGCGCAGATCGCGCGCCCGGTCTCATCGAAAGCAACGGCGGGGCGGACGGCGCACCGGCGGCAGAGTTCGTTCATCGTTTCGTTCTACCGCCGCCGATCCGCCGCGGTTTCACGGAAGCAGTTGGTAGGTGACCGTCACGCCTGCCTGAACGGCGATCGCCGATGGCGGGATCTCGGTTGGAGGTGGAGTCGGCGCCGGCATCATCGTCTTGAAGGCCAGACCCTGCTGCGGGAAGTAGCGCGGGGTCGCGCCGTCGATCGCGATGGAGATGATGCGGCCGAGGCGTAGGTGCTCCGCGGCGGCGACCGCTTCGGCCTGGACGCGCGCATCGGCGGTCGCTTTCGCCAACGCGCGCCGACGCGCGTTGTGCCGATCGGCGACGCCGAAATTCACGCCGTAGATTCCGGTTGCACCGTTGCCGATGCTAGCATCGATCGCTTTGCCGACGAGGTCGAGCTTCTCGACGTGGATCGTGAAACTACGATAGAGCGAGTACCCGTAGTGGACGTACGGATTCAGCGTTTTCGGTAACGGATTCGGCGGTGGATTGTAGCTGAGATTATAGCCGGCGGTGCGCAGATCGTTCGCGCCGATTCCGAGGGATTTCAGCGCGGCGGCGATCCGTTCGTAGGCGGCGTTGTTTTTCGAGGTCACATCGGTTGCCTTATCCCCGATCGTCGAAATCGTCACGGTGATATCGGCGACATCCGGCATTTGCGAAACGATGCCGGTGCCGTGGACCGAAAGGACGGCCTGCGACGGGCGGGCGCCGCCGGCGAGCACGGGAAGCGGTGCGAGCGAGAGAGCGCAAAGCGCGAGGGCGATGATTTTCATAGCGACAACGTAGAGCGCCGGGTTGCTTTGCCCCTGCTGCGATGAGGGAGGGCATCGGATGCCGAAGGGAGCTCCGATGGCGATTCTTCTCTGGCTCGTGGTCGGGGCGCTGGTGGCTGCGTTTCTGACCCCCTATATCCCCGGTACGCCGCGTGCGCGACCGCTGGAGCTGCTCGTCGGAGTGCTCGGCGGCGCGCTCTTCGGATGGATAGGGGAACTCGTTGCCGGGGCGGGAATCGGCGAGCCGAGTATTCGCGATGCCGTCATGGCACTGCTGGGAGCGGTGCTTGCCCTCAACCTCTTGCGCCGTTTGGGAACGCATAAAGCGACGTAGGTCGCTGCAACCAACCTCCCACTCCCTGCATCCTGGAGGGACGGGATCGTACCCACCGTTTATCGCTCGCCCATAGTGAGGTTTCTTCCGCTTCATGGCCTATATCATCACCGAACCGTGTATCGGTACTAAAGACAAGTCGTGCGTCGATGTTTGCCCGGTCGATTGCATTCACGGTGAGGAGAGCGACGAACAGCTCTATATCGATCCGGAAGTCTGCATCGACTGCGGCGCCTGCGTCTCGGCTTGCCCGGTTGAAGCGATCTTCGCCGATTCCGATGTGCCGGAAAAATGGACGAACTATACGGCGATCAACGCGGAGTACTTTCAGAAAAAGTAAGGCGCAACCGTTCTCCATACGGGGACGGTTGAGCGGGCCGTGGTGCCCGTACGCGTTTCAAATGTCGGTCGAATCTACGATGGAGGCGTCGTCGCGCTCGACGGTCTCTCCCTTACGATCGAGACCGGCGAGATGCTTGCGCTGCTCGGCCCGAGCGGTTGCGGCAAGAGCACGCTGCTCAATCTCATCGGCTGCGTCGACCTACCCGATAGCGGCGATATCGAGATCGATGGAATATCGACGAGCGGACTCAACGACGACGCGCTGACGCGCCTGCGTCGCGACCGCGTCGGCACCGTCTTTCAATTTTTCAATCTGTTGCCGACGCTCGATGTTTTTGAAAACGTTGCGCTACCGTTGCGTCTGCAAGGGCGACCGCGTGCGGAGATCGAGGCGCGGGTCGGCGAGGTGCTCGAAGCGGTCGGCATCCCCGAAAAAGCGCGAGCGATGCCGTCGCAGCTCTCGGGCGGGCAGACGCAGCGCGTCGCGATCGCGCGTGCGTTGTCGCATGAGCCCGCAATCCTTCTCGCCGACGAACCCACCGGCAATCTTGATTCGCATAGCGGCGAGCGCGTTCTGGAATTATTACGCTCGTTCGCTCGGCGAGGTCAGACGATTCTGATGGTCACCCATTCTCTGGAGGCAGCGTCGGCTGCCGACCGCAGCTTGCACATGCGCGACGGGCGCATCGTCCCGGGCACCTCGTAAGCTCGATGGCGCTCTTTCGCGCACTGGTGCTGGGTTATGCGCGCAATAGTTCACTGCGCGCAGCGGTCACGCTGATCGCCGTCGCCGTTGGAGTCGCATCGCTTTTTGCTATCGATCTCGCGAATGCGACGGCGGTCGCCTCGTTTTCACGAAGCGTCAACGTGCTCTCGTCGCGCGTTAACCTGCAGGTCGTCGGTACGGGGCGCGGATTTGGCGAGCGTACGTTGCTGCGCGTGCAGCGCATCCCGGGCATTCGCGCCGCCGACCCGGCGGTCACCGGCGAGCTGACCCTCACGGGCTCCGGCTCGCGCGCGGATATCGTCCTCAATACCGTAGGGCTCGACAGCACGCGCGCGGCCTTGCCGCCCGGGGTCCGCGTTGCGACATCGTCGCATTTCAATCTCGGCGATTTCATCGACGATAACGGAGTGCTGATCAGCGATCGGCTCGCGAAACGCGAAGGGCTGCAGGTCGGGAGCGCGATGCGTGCGCTCGCCGATGGTTCGCCGGTGCGACTGCGCGTCATGGGTCTGATTCCCGCGCGACGCGTCGGCATCGATGCGGATGTCGCGTTCGTCGATATCGCTACCGCGCAGGATATCTTCGGTGAAGTCGGTCGCCTCGATCGTATCGATCTCGTCGTCGATCCGTCGCGGATGGATCGAGTCCGCACTCGCCTCGCGCAAATCTTGCCGCCCGGCACCGAAGCGGTCGCTCCGAAAACGCGGCAAGACCAAGTGCAGCGGATGCTCGCGAGTTTTCAGATGAATCTCGCGGCGCTTGCGTACGTGGCGTTAATGGTCGGGGGATTTCTTATCTATAACGCGGTGGCGATCTCGGTCGTACAGCGACGCAACGATGTCGGTACGCTCCGCGCGCTCGGCGCGCGCCGCGGACAGATCGTCGGGATATTCCTCGCCGAGGGGGCGCTCTATGGGGCGCTTGGCTCTGCGCTTGGTCTCGTTCTCGGCGCGCTGCTCGCGCGTTACGCCGTCGCGGCGGTGCAGACGACGGTCTCGACCCTCTATATCGGCGCGCACGCCGAGGGGGTTCGTTTTTCGCTCGCGCTCGCAGTGAAGGCCTATGTGGTCGGCCTTGGAATCGCGATGGCCAGTGCGGCGATCCCCGCCATCGATGCATCGCGAACGCCGCCGGCGTTGGCGATGCGGGAGCGCGGCGTCAGCGAACGCGGGCTTGGAGAGATGCTGCCGCTCTCGCTTGCAGCGGCAGTGCTCTTCCTGGCGGCGGCGTGGGGCGCGGCGAAAATGCCGGCGGTCGGGAACGGGATACCGCTCTTCGGCTATCTCGCCGGAGCGCTCTGCATCGCCGGTATCTCGGCGCTCGCGCCTGCGGGAGTGCTGCTCGCGGCATCGCTCCTTCGTTCGCTTGCGGGCGAACGAGCGGTTGCGGGATTAGCGGTGGGATTTTTGCGCGGTTCGCCGCGCCGGTACGCCGTCGCGGTGGCGACGCTCGCGACCGCCGTCGGCATGATGCTCTCGATCGGGATTCTCGTCGCCTCCTTTCGCACGACCGTCGCCCAGTGGGCGTACTCGGCGTTGCCGGCGGATCTCTATGTGACTCCCGTGGGGCTCAGCGATGCTTCATCGCGTGGCGGATTCCCCGGAAGCGTCGCGCGGAAAATCGCGGCACTGCCGGGTGTCCGTGCCGTCGACGATATTCGCGGATTCTCGGTCATCGTTCGCGGCGATATCGCCCAGCTTGAGGCGACGAATCTGGCGTCCTTTACGAATCGTCGAAAGTTGCCGTTTGTCGATGCGCCGCCGCCACGTCGGCTCGGAGCGTTGATGCACGACCGCAACGCCGTTGCGATAAGCGAACCGTTCGCGGTTCATTACGGCATGCGGGTCGGCGATCGCTTCCATCTCAATACGCCGTCGGGGCGAGTCGAGCTGCGCGTCGTGGCACTCTATAACGACTATTCAACCGGCGGAGGAACATTTTTGATGGATGCCGCGACGTTCCGCCGTCTCTATAAAGACGATACGCTCGATTCACTCGCGGTATACGCGCGCCGGGGCGCCTCGCTCGATAGACTGCGGTACCGCATCTACCATGCCCTCGCGCCGCTGCGCGCGCACGTCGAGAGCAACCGCGAACTCCGCGGTTTCGCGCTTGGCGTCTTCGACCGAACCTTTGCAATCACCGGGGCGCTCTACGCAATCGGCACCTTGATTGCCATATTGGGAACGGTCGGCACGCTCGTCGCGCTGGTTATCGAACGCCGGAGGGAGATCGCCCTCGCGCGCTATCTCGGCCTTCCACGTTCGGGGGTGGTGCGTACCGTACTCCTCCAGGCGTTGGCGATCGGTACGATAGCTGCGCTGCTCGGTACCGCGCTTGGAGTATTGCTCGGGCGCGATCTGATCTTCGTCATTAACCGGCAGAGCTTCGGCTGGGTGATCGGTTGGAGCGCACCTGCGGAACTCTTCGTACAATCGGTGCTCTTGGTGATCGCCACCGCGTTCGTCGCCGCGCTCTACCCCGCGAAGCTCGCCGCCGAGATACGGACCCTGGAGGCGCTTCGCGTTGAATAGATTCCCATCGCTCGTTCGCTCGCTTGCCGTCGTTCTGGCGCTTCTCGCTTTCCAGGCGGTGCCGGCATCGGGAACGCAAACGTGGCAGATCGCCCGAGCCCCCTATCGGTTTGTCTTTCCGCGCGATCACTTCGCACACGATAACTATCGTACGGAGTGGTGGTATTTCACGGGACATCTGCGTGCAAGTAATGGACGGCGATATGGGTTTGAATTAACGTTCTTTCGCGTCGGCTTGCGCCCCCATCCTTATCGCGTCCAACCAGGGCGAAGTGCTTGGCATGGTGCCCAGCTCTATTCGGCGCATTTCGCAATTACCGATATCGACGGGAAGCGCTTTTTCTATACCGAGACTTCGGCGCGCGACGCACTGGGGATGGGCTATGCGTCGCAGCGACGCCTTTTCGTGCGCGTGAACGGTTGGTCGCTCCGCGGCACCTCGGCGATCGAGCCCACGATGCACTTGCAAGCGGCGGGTCGCGGCAACGCGATCGATCTCCGCGTCGTACCCGAGAAAGGGCCGGTCGTCGAGGGCCGAGGCGGAATCTCGCGTAAAGGCGCCTGCGCGAGCTGTGCTTCGCACTATTATTCGTTCACGCGCCTGCGGGCCTCCGGCACGCTCCGCATTGACGGCCGTACGGAGCGCGTCGGCGGCATCGCGTGGATGGATCACGAGTACGGCTCCGACGAACTTTCAGCCGGTCAGGTCGGGTGGGATTGGTTTTCGATTCAACTCGGCGACGGTCGTGAGATCATGCTATACCGATTACGCGAGAAAGACGGAGCGACGACGCCGCAGTCATCGGGAACGCTCGTGGCGCGCGACGGCAAGCCGTCGTATCTGACGCTTCATGATTTTCAAATCTCGGCAACGGGAGATTGGCGCAGCCCGCAAACGCACGCCCGCTATCCGTCGGGGTGGATCGTTCGCGTTGCGGGAGTAGCCGCGCCGCTGCGATTGGTGCCGGTTCTCAAAAACCAAGAGCTGGTCGGTGCGCAGGCGACCTATTGGGAGGGAGCGGTGCGGGTCTTCGATGCACGCACCGGTCGTCGACTCGGGCAAGGCTACGTCGAACTGACCGGCTACGCAGGAGCGATATCGCTCTAGTGCCCTGAGCCGCAAGTCGCGCAACATGATCCGACGAGCAACGCTGCACCCGGCGGAAAAGACCCGGCGGGCATGTGGTGACACTTGCTGCTCAGGACACTAGGGGTCACCACGCCCAAGCCGCTGGAGGGCGGAATTTTCCCGCAAACGTGCGAAAGTGTGCGATCGTTATGACGACAGCAGCTACGCTCTCAGGCGCGCATTTAGGGCTCTTTATGGCGCTCGCGCCGTTAACCCTCGGGTTGATTATCTATCTGGTCGCCTACACGGCCAAGCGGGGTGAAGGTTCGATCGTTCCGCCCTTGGGCCAGAGCTTTGCCTGCGCGAAATGCGGCAAGCGCAACGTGCGCGAACATATGGTGCCGGCGAAATTCGAAGGCGCCGTCGCTTGGTACTGCGACCGTTGCGCCGAAGATACTACCAGCCGCGCGTCTTGATACGGGAAATAGCCCCGAGAACGTAGGGAATCTCCCAAAGCCCAAAGCGCTCTTGCGCGCCGATCGCCAGTACGTAGCGTTGCGCCGATCCGGGGCCCTTCATCGCGATTTCGATGCGATAACTGCCGGGTGCGAGATGAAGATTCACCGGTGGAGACGAGAGATAATGAATCCCTGAGAAGGGTTCGTAGAATCTCTGAGCGTGCGCGAGCGTTGCTCGCGCGATCGGCGCTCCGGAGGCGGCGGTCAGGGTGGCCACCGGGCGTGCCGGATCTCCGGCGTCGCGTCGTTCTACAAGAAGGTTCCACGGAATTGACGCCGCTTTTTGAAGACGAAAAACATAGCGGTCGTGCTGCCCCGGCGCAAGTCGTCCGTAGAAGGCCCAAGATTTCGTCGGGTCGGCGATGTGAATCGCGTGTGCTGAATCGCGCGGCGAGCACGCGAAGCGCGGGTCGTGCGCGCACGCGCGCTGGGCCCCGATATAACCGGAGCCCAGCCACGCAAGCAGGAGGAGCAGCGCGAGCCCGAAGGCCCGTAAAACCCTCCGTCGCGTCATCTACTTTTTACGCGCCATAATTTTGGCGAGCATGTTCGGGACGCCCTTGATACGCACGAGGTGCGGATAACGCGGGCCGCCGTTGTAGTTGACGTTCACCGAATTGAAGTAGCCGTCCGATTCGACGAGCAGCGAGATCGGCTGCTTGTTCTTCTCGGCACGAACGAGCGCGCGCGTGAGAACCTTGCCCGAGAAGGCACGGCCGTCGATCGCGACGATCTTTTCGTGCGGCGAGAGCATCGCCGTCCATGCCGGCGATCCGCGACGAACGTCACCGACGCCGCCGTTCATCGCCAGGCGTAGGCCCAGCGAATACCATGCATCGACATAATGGCGCAGCGTTTCGTTCGCTTGGATGAACTTATTCGGTGTCGCAGTGTAGACCAACTTGAAACCGGTTCGCGCGAGAGCATCGGGGGGTTGCACCGCGACGGAGTAGACGTATTTCTGGAAGAATGCGTGCCAGTTGTAGGGCACGACCTTATTGAGCAGCGCTTCGATTTGCTCGCGGTTGTAGAGCTTCGTGATCGGGCCGGTATTCGGAGGCCCGGCGTACAGATGAAGGAAGGTGTCGAGCGATTTCGTGCCGTGCGATTTTTCGCGAATAATCGAATCGACATCGAGCCAGAGTAACTCACCCTCGGTGTAAAAATCTCCCGCCGTGCGACGTAGCGATGTGTAGTCGCCGTACGATTGATAGAGATAGGGAGCGGAGGTGGTGAGATCGATGATCGGGCGATAATCGCGTCCGGGCTCGTTCGCCATGCTCGCATAGAGGCTCGCGAGATACTCCGGGTACTCCGACGGTTTGCGAATCCCCATGCGGAACGAGAGCAGATCGCCGAGGTACTGGTTCATGCCCTCGTAGACCCAGAGTAATTCGGTGCGCTCCGGGATCTGGAAGTTCGGCTGGTAGAGATCGAAGGGGCGGCGATATTTGCCGTTCCAGGAGTGCGAAAACTCATGCGTGAGCAAGTCGCCGGCGGCAAATTGCTCCATGGGATTGGTCATGAAGTCTTCGGGAGCGCGGTCGTCGCTCGATTGATGGTGCTCGATCCCCTGGAAGCCGATTTTGTTGCTGAGGGTTAGGAGCGAATGATAAACGTACCAGTGGCGCGCGCCGTAGAGCGCGAGCGCTTGCGGCGTCATCCGCTTGTATTCTTTGATCAGTTTATTCGAGAAATCGAGGTCTTCGGGATGGTCGGCGAAGGCGTCGAGCACTTGTTTTGCCGTTCCGTGCTGCCAAAGGACGATCTTCCGAACGTATTGTCCCATGTCCAGCGGCGTGTCGACGATGAAGGCCAACGTTACCGGTTTAAAGTTAATCTGCTGGCCCGAGCGCGATGCCACCGGCATCGAGCTGCCGTAATGCCAACCTTGCGGGAGAATAATCGATGATTTTACGATGACGTCGCGATTGTTGGTGTTGTTCTGATAGAGAATATCGCGGTTCCAATTGACGATGGCGAGCTTGCTCGTGCCCATCATGTCGCCGGGCGAGTTCAGGATCTCGCGGAACGTCACGTCGACGGCATTAGCTCCGGCGGGGACGGCAATGTGAAATGCATACATATTGACCAGGTCGCGACGCCACGGAACCTTCTTGCCGTTGACGCGAACCGAGAGCATATCGAGATCGCCGATCGGTCCCGTGGGCCCGTGCTCGCCGGGAATCCACTTCGGATAGACGATTGTGAACGTGCCCGCACGCGCGGGGATATGGAGGTGGGCGATCATAATGCCGCGCGGTGCTTCGCGGGCATCGAGCAACAGCGTTTCCGGATTGCTCGCAGTCGCGAGCGAGGGAACCAGCTGCGGAGTCGCTGCGGCGCCGATATGCGGAGCAAGCGTTATTAACGCTGCTGCTGCAAGCGCCGTCATCGTTCGACGGATCATTCGTTCTCCTTCGTTTTTTTGTAGTCGTGAGCGGGTAGGACGTAGCGGTAATGAAAAGTCGTGCGGTTAGACCTGCACGACTTCGGTGATCTCCGGGACTTCGGCGGTAACGATCGCTTCGATCGCTCCTTTAAGCGTTAGGTGCGAGGCCGGGCAGCCGCCGCACGCCCCGAGCATCTGCACGAAGGCAACCGAGCCGTCGATCCGTACGAGCCAGACCTCGCCGCCATCGGCGGCGATTCCCGGTCGCACCTTATCGAGGGCCGCGTTGACGCGTTCGGCCAGCTCGGTTGTCGTTTCATGCATAATACGTCCTTAACCATTCGTGCTCGGCGGCTAGTTTCGCTAGCGAGCAAGCGTTATTGGCCGTAGCCCTTCATGAGTTCGTGCATGCGCCCGGCCATCGAGAGCGCGCTCTCCCATGGTCGCTGCCACATATTGCGACCGAAGATCAACCCGACGCAGCCCGCTTCCATCGCGATTTGGGCCTTGTGAATCGTCGCTTCGTCGCCCATTTTGCTGCCGCCCGAGACCAAAACCAAGGTGCGCCCCGCCGAGCGAACGACGCGGCGCAGGCCTTCGAGATCGTCGAACGCAAGCGTATTATAGGGTTTCGGCGACTTTGCGGCTGCTTCGGGCTCCCATTTCGGTTCGTTGAGTTTGACGATATCCGCCCCGACCTCACAGGCGACCCGGGCCGCGTAATCGATTGCATAGAGCGAATCGACGCCGCCTTTTGCTTTCACCGCACTTCCACGCGGATAGGACCAGACGATCAGCGGCATGCCGTAACGCTCGCACTCGCGGCGAACTTCGTTACATTGCGCGATATCGACATCTTGCGAGGGACTGCCGACGTAGAGCGTATAGCCGACGGCCTCCGCGCCGAGGCGCACCGCGTCTTCGACGCCGGAGGTGAGCGACGAGAACGCTTCGTCGTCGGGGGGTAGGTTGGTCTTCCCATTCACTTTCAGCACCAGCGGGACGCGTCCGGCGTAGTGGCGGTGGTACTTTTCCGCCAGGCCGACGTGCAGCGCGATGCCCGAGAATCGCCCTTCGACGGCGAGGCGGTAGATCCAATCGGTGTCGAGCGAATCCGGGTTGTCGAAGAAGTCGATCGGGCCGTGCTCGAGGCCCTGGTCGATCGGCAGGATCATCAGCGTGCCGTTCGCGGGGCCATGCTCGTACATCAGCCGGTGGAGACGGGCGCGTTTGCCCGTGGAGAGGTTCATGTCGTCGAAAGTAGGACGACGAGTCGGTGTAGGCATGGGGCCGGGGCTTCGTCCGGCCGAAGGCCCGCCCCTATGCCTGGGGGCGGGACGAGGAAGGGCGCGTCGGAAGCGATAATCGCACGATGCGATGTCATCCCCCACAACTGTAGGTTTCATCGGGCTCGGCGCTATGGGCGAGCCGATGGCCCATGCCTTGCTGCGCAGCGGCTTTCCCGTCGTTGCCTCGGCGCATCGGAACCGCGCTCCGCTCGAGCGGCTCGCGGCGGCCGGCGCGCGTGCGGTGGCGCACCCGGGTGCAGTCGCAGCCGAGAGCGAGATCGTCGTGCTGTGCGTGCCCGACGCGCCGCAGGTCGAGGATGCGCTGTTCTCCGAGCACGGCATCGTCAACGGGTTGCGCGAAGGAAGTATCGTCGTCGATATGTCGACGATCTCACCGGTCGCATCGCGCCGCTTCGCCGAGCGGCTCGCGCTGCGCGGCATCGGCTTCGTCGACGCACCGGTCAGCGGTGGGCCGATGCGCGCGCAGAGCGGCACGTTAACGATTATGGTAGGGGCGAGCGAGGAGCATTTCGCGCGCGTACGCGCGGTTCTCGAAGCGATGGGAACGCCTCACCATCTCGGCCCCGTCGGGATGGGCGAGACGGTAAAACTCGTGAACCAGATCGCGATCGGCAGCATTATGATCGCCAACGCCGAAGCGCTGATGTTCGCGCGGAAAGCCGGGGCCGATCTCGATGCGGTGCGCGAGGTGCTCAAAAGTGCGACTGCTTCGAATTACGTACTCGAACAATGGATTCCCAAGACGTGGCTTGGAGCCGGATTCGACGGAGGTTTCGCGATGGATTTACTGCGCAAAGATCTTGCGGCGGCGCTCGATGCGGCGCGTTCGATGGGGCACCCCATGCCGCAGGCCGCTCTCGCACATCAGCTCTATACGCTGCAATCCGAGACCGACGGTAAGCGCGATTACACGGCCATAGCGAAACTTTATGGAGCGCAGGAGCCCTGACGATGCAACGGACATTTACGAAGCAGGCCGACTTCGATAAGAAAATTCTCGTCGTCGACGACGAATCGGCGATTTTACAGACCCTTCGCTTCAACCTAGAGCGAAGCGGTTATCGCGTCGTGACCGCAGGCGACGGGCGTACCGCAGTCTCGCTGGCGCAACGCGAGGAACCCGATCTGGTCGTGCTGGATATCATGCTGCCGGTGCTCGACGGCGTCGAGGCGTGCAAGGAAATTCGTAAATTCTCAACGGTGCCGATCATCATGCTCACCGCGAAAGATCAAGAGATCGACAAAGTTCTCGCGCTCGAACTCGGTGCCGACGATTACGTGACGAAGCCTTTCGCCCTGCATGAATTCCTCGCGCGAGTCAAGGCGCGCTTGCGGCGCGGCGGCCCGCTGGTGGTCGGCCCCGATGAAACGCTCACGCTCGGCGAAATTACGCTCGATCCTTCGCGGCAGCGCTTGGTGGTGCGAGGAGAAGAAGTTGCGCTCGCCCCGAAAGAATTCAGCCTGCTGCGCCTGCTGATGGAGAACCACGGCCGCGTCGTCACGCGACAGACGTTGCTGGATAAAGTCTGGGGCTACGATTTCGACGGCGAACATCAGACGATCAGCGTGCACGTACGGTGGTTGCGCGAGAAAATCGAAGTCGACTCACGGAATCCGCACCATATCGTTACCGTCCGCAGCCGCGGTTACATGTTCCGCGGGTAACGCTCGATGTCGATCGCCGCGATCGCTGCGGCGGTCGCTCTCGTTGCGGGCTATGCCGTCGGGTGGTGGCTTCGCGGGGCGCGACGCTCGCGCGACGAACTCGTCGTCCCTGCCGTCGAAGGTGTAGAGAGCGAACGCGCTCCGTTGCTGCGCGATCTTCGCCGTATTCTCAACCGCCTGCCGCTGGGCGTCGTGCTCGTCGACGAACATTTGCGTATTGCGTTTGCAAACCGTTCCTCTGCAAGAATATTTCGCTTCAACCGCAAAGGCGCAATCGGCGAGCATATCTTACGTGCGATACCCAACGTAGCAATCGAGCGGCGGACGCTCGATGCACTGCAGGGCGAGGCATCCTTCGAAACGCTGCAACTCGGCGAACCCGGGCGTCAGCGCACGTTCGCCATCTCTGCAACTCCGCTGCCGCCGGATACGCGTGGGCCGCGCGGCGTCGTGCTCGTTGCGATCGATCGTACCGAGGTAGCGCGATTGGAGCGAGCGCGAACCGAATTCCTCAGCAACGTGTCGCATGAATTACGAACCCCGCTCTCATCGATTCGGCTGATGATCGAAACGGTGCTCGATTCCGGCGATGCCGAAGCAAGCGCGCTCTTTCTCCCGCAGGCGCTCGCGCAGGTCGACCGGCTCACCGAGTTGGTCGCTCGTTTTCTCGAGCAGGCGAGTACGGAATCGGGGCACATTCGTCTGCGTCTCCGCGAAGTCGATCTCGAGGAGCTCGCGCGCACGATTGCGGCGAGCTTCGAGCCGGCTGCGCTCGGGAAGGGCATCAATCTCGAGGTAAAGGCGCTCCGTCCGGTGCGCTTGGAGGCCGACCCTGACCGGCTCGCCCAAGTCTTCGTGAACCTCATCGATAATGCGCTGCGGCATACGCCTTCGGGCGGCGAGATCGCCGTCGAGATCGACGCGGAGGGCTCCGATGCGTTGCTACGCGTGCGCGACAGCGGGGATGGGATACCGTATCGCAGCCTCCCGCATATCTTCGAGCGCTTCTACGTCGGCGATCCCTCGCGCGCGCGTGAGGGCGAGCACGGCGGCGCCGGGTTGGGGCTGGCGATCGTTAAGGGAATCGTGGAGGCGCATCGCGGCAGCATTGCCGCCGAGTCGATGCTCGGGCATGGCGCGACCTTTGTCGTGCGGCTGCCGATCCTCCGCGTCGCACGCGAGTAGGCGGGCGCGCTCGGTTTTAATCCGGCCATAACGCGGAATTTCGCCCCTCCGCGTCGCATAAAGGCGGCGAGCAGGAGAGTATATGATTCCGACGATGTCGCCGGTCGACGTGCGCGACGAGCGCGCCGAGAAGTTGATCGTTCAAAACGTAGACGTTTATTACGGGCAGTTCCATGCCATGAAGAAGGCTTCGCTCGGCGTCGCCGAGCATTGCGTCATGGCGCTGATCGGGCCGTCGGGATGCGGAAAATCGACCTTTCTGCGAGCGCTCAACCGCATGCACGACCTGACGCCGGGCGCGCGTGTCGAAGGCGAGGTCTTGCTCGACGGCGAGAATATCTACGCTCCCGATGTCGACCCGGTCTCCATCCGGCATCGCATCGGCATGGTTTTTCAGCGCCCGAATCCCTTCCCGAAAACGGTCTTCGAGAACGTCGTTTATGGCCCGCGTATCCACGGCGAGAAGCGGCGCGAGCACCTGCTGGAGGTCGCCGAGCGCTCGTTACGCAGCGCCGCGCTCTGGGATGAAGTGAAGGATCGGCTCGACCGGCCGGCCCTCCAGCTCTCGGGAGGGCAGCAGCAGCGCCTCTGTATCGCCCGCTGCCTCGCCGTCGACCCCGAGGTCATTCTGATGGACGAGCCCGCCTCGGCGCTCGACCCGATCGCGACCAGTAAAATCGAGGATCTCATCGAGGATCTCAAGCGGGAGTATACCGTCGTCATCGTCACCCACTCCATGCAGCAGGCGGCCCGCATTAGCGATCACACGACCTTCTTTCTCTCCGGGGAGCTTATCGAGAGCGGCACCACCTCCGATATCTTTACGAAGCCGAAGGACAAGCGGACCGAGGATTACATTACCGGCCGCTACGGCTAGGGACACGAGGATTTCGCGGCAACTTTTTGCCCGCGGGGCGAGTTCCAGCAGCCTAGAGGTCGGCCCGTTAAGCTGCCCTTAACGTTCCCGGGATAGACTCGGAACCGGAACCTCAAATACACCAATCACAGGGGATTATTCATGAAGATGATTCAGCGCTTCGGCGCGGCCCTTGCGATGCTTCTCATGGTGGCAACTTCTTTCGCGTCGGCGGCAACGCAGGACACACCGGCAAAGAAGAAGATCGTCGCCCAAGAGAGCGCATCCAAGAAGCCCGTCAGCCGCTTTTCGTACAAAGGCTACGTCCGTAGCTATTATTTCACGCGCCAGAACGCAAGTGCGACCCAAAAAGGGCCGAACCAAGCGGCCTGGAACACGGGCGTTAGCTTGCATGGCGAATATAACGCCGGCGGCGGTTTCACGTTGGGAGCGACCTATTTCTACGCCAACCCGCTCAACGGCAACTGTTCGCAGGCCGCGAACTATCAGCCCTCGCCGGGCAACGCGTGCATTCCGGCATCGCCGGGAATCGCCGCCGACAACACGCTCCCCGATTTCCAGATGAGTACGCTTTACGAAGCGTACGTCAAGTATCAGGGGCATGGATTCGGCGCGACGCTGGGTAACCAAGTCTTCAATTCGCCGTGGGCGAACAGCTCGGATTCGCGTCTGAAGCCGGTCGCGTTCCAGGGTGGCGACGTTACCTACAAGCTCAACAAGAACTGGAATCTCGAGGGCGCGGTCTTTTCGAAGTTCGAAGGACGCGCGCAGTCGGCATTCGAGAACTCGACATTGCTGACCGGCTATTACGTTGACGCACCGTCGTTGGGATCGGAAGGGAATATCTTCAATCCGAACGGCAAAAACAACGCGATGACCAATAGCGGCTTCGGTTACGCCAAAGTCGGCTATGCCGCGAAGGGCCTCGCCGCCGACCTCTACTACTACGGCTTCAACAACATCGCCACGTTGACGTGGTTCGATGCGAAATACAGCCTTCCGGGCTTCATGGCGAAGTACAAACCCTTCGTTGCCGTGCAGGCCGGTAGCGAACAGGACACCGGCAACGCGCTGATCGGGAAGATTCGTGCGACCGGCTACGGCATTCAAGCCGGCCTTTCGCTCACGAAGAACGTCGACTTCACCGTCGGCTACAACAACGTTCCGGCGAAGAGCGATACCGTCGTTCTTCCGGCGGGCGTCAGCTGTAATTCCGCCCACGGACTCGTTGGGGCCGGTACGTCGGCTGCAACCAGCGTTCCCTATCTCCTGGCCGGCAACGGCTATAACTGCGTGAGCAACGGCGCGGCCGGCACGACGACGCTGTACTACGGTGGTTTCGCATCGCCGTATACCGATTCGTATGCCACCGATCCGTTCTTTACCACCTCGATGACCCAGGGCATGGTCGATCGTCGTACCTACGGACAGGGCGTGAAATTCGCGCTGATGTTCAACTCGACGAACAAGCGTTTCCACGCGATCCTCTCGCGTGCGCTCTACGCCGATGGTACCGCTGCAGTCGGGCTCGCACCGACGCAAGAGACCGACGTCGATGCTTTCTACTACCTCAACAAAGTCGGCAAGGGCGGCTATCACGGCTGGCTCGTTCGCTATCGCTACGGCGAGCGTACGGAGCAGTTCGGCGGCCTTCCGCTCTTCAAGTACAACCGCGCACAGGTCGAATACGACTTCTAGTCGTCGACTTCAGCTCGGAAAAGGAAGGGGCTCGCGGCGACGCGGCCCCTTCTTTTTGCGCGCGTCGAGGTAGCCGATAGATCGGCGCGAATACCAGGGCCCCAGAGATGAAAAACAGCATGCATGCGCTCCGCAAGAGTGCCGCCGGCCCGGGCTTTACGCTCGAAGAGCTTCCTATTCCGTCGATCGGCCCAACCGAAGTCCTCATTCGCGTCGAGAAGGCGGGGGTCTGCGGCACCGACGCCCATATCTACCACTGGGATGCTTGGGCGCAGCATCGCATCGTGCCGCCGGTTACCGTCGGCCACGAATTTATGGGCCGCGTCGCTGCGGTCGGGGCAGCGGTGCGCGCCGTCGCCGTCGGCGACCGCGTGAGTGCCGAAGGGCATATCGCCGATCTTACCTGTTTCCTCTGTCGCATCGGCGATGCACATATCTGCGAGCGCGTGAAGATTATCGGCGTCGATCGTGACGGCGCATTTGCCGAGTATATCTCGATGCCCGAATACAACGTATGGCCGCTCGACCCCGCGATCCCCGATGAGTTCGCGGCCGTCTTCGATCCGCTTGGAAACGCGGTGCATACCGTTATGGCCGCCGACGTGAGCACCAAGAGCGTGGCGATTACCGGTGTCGGCTCGATCGGGCTCATGGCGATTCCGGTCGCGCGCGCGGCCGGCGCGGCGAGCGTCTACGCCTTCGATGTCAATCCGGCCAAGCTCGAGCTGGCAAAACGTCTCGGAGCCGATGCGGTCTTCGATTCTCGCAGCAGCGGCTTGGTTGAAGAGATGAAGGCGCGCACCGGCGGCAACGGCGTCGACGTATTGCTCGAAATGTCGGGAAGCGGTGCGGCGATCGATATGGGTTTGCAGATGGTGCGCAACGGCGGGCGCGCGGCGCTGCTCGGTATCCCCTCCGACAGCATTAGCATCAATCTTGCCGAACGCATAATTTTCAAAGGTCTCACCGTGCTGGGCATCAACGGCCGACGAATGTTTGAGACGTGGTATCAAACGCAAGCGCTGGTGAAGAGCGGACGCGTCGATCTCCGTCCCATCATCACCCACGTGTTGCCGTTCGACGAGTACGACCGCGCATTCGAACTCATGCACAGCGGCGAAGCCGCAAAAATCGTTCTCGATCTCACCGGAGGAAAGAAATGAACGCCGCTTTCGATGCTGCGCTACAGAAAGAACTCGACGCGCTCAAGGCGGCGGGCACCTACAAACATCTTCGACATATAACAACGCCGATGGCGCCGAGCGTCCATATGGAAGAAGCGGGCGACGTCATCGTCCTCTCGTCCAATAACTATCTGGGGCTCTCCGACGAGCCCTCGGTGGTCGCGGCCGGGAAAGCGGGCCTCGATCAATACGGCGCAGGAACCGCTTCGGTACGATTCATTTGCGGAACGTTCGATATCCATCGCCGATTGGAGGAGCGCATCGCGGTCTTTCTCGGCACCGAGGCGGCGCTTACGTACGTCTCGTGCTGGAACGCGAATACCGGGCTCTTTGCAACGATTTGCGGCGAAGGGTCGGCGATTATCTCCGATGAGTTGAACCACGCCTCGATCATCGACGGCGTGCGCCTGGCCAATAAGGCGAAGCGCAGCGTGTACAAACACGGCGATATGGCCGATCTCGAAGCGAAGCTGCAGGCAGCGCACGGCTGCGCGCCGATTCTCGTCGTTACCGACGGCGTTTTTTCGATGGAGGGTTCGGTCGCCGATCTTCCGGCGATCGTCTCCCTCTGCAAAAAGTACGGAGCGGTTAGCGTCGTCGACGATTCGCATGGTACCGGCGTGATGGGAGCGACCGGTCGGGGAACGATCGAACACTTCGGCTTGACCGGGGAGATCGATATCATCACCGGGACGCTCGGAAAAGCACTCGGCGGCGCGGCCGGCGGTTTCGTCGCCGGAAGCCATGCGTTGGTCGATATGTTGATCCAGCGCTCGCGTCCGCAGCTCTTTTCGAACGCATTGCCGGCGACGGTCGCCTGTAGTGCGCTGGCGGCGATCGATTTTCTCGATGCGCACCCCGATCGCGCGCGCGCGCTTCGGGAGAACGTCACCTATTTCCGCGCCGGGCTCGAGCGGATCGGTTTGAAGCCGCTGCCGGGGCCGAGTGCGATCGTGCCGATCGTCGTCGGTGAAACGGCGTTTGCGATTTCGATGAGCGACAAATTGCTCGAACGCGGCGTCTTCGTAACCGGCTTCGGCTTCCCCGTCGTACCCGAAGGGACGGCGCGGATACGCACGCAACTCTGCGCGACGTTAACGCACGAGGAGATGGATCGCGCGCTCGATGCATTCGCTGCGGTAGCAAAAGAAGTCGGGCTGGTGGCAGCATGATGCGCGCGGTTTTGCTCGCCGCTGCGCTGGCGAGCCCGTCGCCCGCACCGATTGCGAGTACCTCGCCCGCGATTCAGCTTCCGATCGGATGGACGCGTTTGAGCACGGCAGCATTTCGAAGCCCGTATGTCAGGGTGAAGCTCGTTGCACTAGCTCCCACGACCGAGGAATTTCATCGAGCAACGCTTGTCTTCATTGGGCGGGTTTCGCGCTTAGCGAGTGCACAAGTTCCGAAGTTACGCGGCCCGTTCATCGAGGGATT
>JAJYHP010000132.1 GCA_021784715.1 bacterium | reverse complement strand
ACGCCGGAACGTCGATCTCCGTCCCTTCATGCCGGTGCCCGATCCGCTCGCCTACGCGGCGTTACCCGCCCTCGGCGGCCCCGATACGCCGGCCAATCGCGGCGTCGGCATCGAATACGTCGCGCCATCGGGCACGCGCGTGATTCTCTCGCAGTGGCCGAAGCAAGGATATCAACTCAATTTCATCACCAAGGATATCACCGCCACGCCATGCGTTCCGGTGATATTCATGCACGAAAATATCGCTTGGACGAGCAAACGCGGCGCGGTGATGACGTTGATCGCCGATGGTGGCGGCTCGCGGCGGGAGCTGGAGCGGGAGGCGCGGCGGCTGTTAGCGCGCGGCGCCTGCACTCACTAACCCGGAAGCCCTATTCGGGCTTCGTTTCGCGCCCTACGGGTGCGGCTTCGCTCGCGTCGCGGCGCGCCTTGGGCGTTTGGCCGCCTTTCTGACCGATGCTTTCGTAGAAAGCAGCGCCGTACTTTTTCTTCGTTGATTGGCCGCCTTTGCGGCCGATCGCCTCGTAGAACTCCGGGCCGTACTTCGCTTTCACGCGCTCGCCGCCACGGCGACCCGCTTCGCGAACGCTCATACCGCCGGAATCCTCGCGCGGCCTATCCGACTCAGCCATGATGCTGGTCTCCTTTACTCGAATGTAGGTCTCTGTCGATGCTAGTCCCATGTCGCCTCTTTCGTCATTCAGAAAGCCCTCAAAATTGCTCAAAGTGATTTTCGAGAAGGCGAGCGTTGTGGATGGAGGTGGGGGAAAGCGCTTTTCCACCGATATCGCCCTCATCGGAGAGCGGATCGCGAGGGTCGGCGACTGCTCGGATCTCGAAGCGCGGCAACGAATCGACGCACGGGCGCTGGTTCTCGCGCCGGGTTTCATCGACGTGCACGCACACTCAGAGCAACGATGGTTCGAGCCTCGAAGTTCCGCGGGCGCGCTCGCTCAAGGGATCACCACCGCCGTAGAAGGCGCCTGCAATCGCAGCGTTCTCGCCGAGCAAGCGGCCGATCTCCGGGGCTCGCTCCGGCTCAATCTCGCACTCGTCGCCCCGGCGCTGCGCGAAGAGATCGAGCGGGGCGCCTGCGGCCTGAGCGTGCGATTCGGCGAGCCGCCGCCCTCCGAAGAAGCGCTGCGCGTCGCCAAGGATGCGGGGATTCCGCTCGTCGCGCACCTGCGCGATCGCGAGCGCGCGTTGCTTCCGGCGCTCGACGAAGCGATCGCCCTCGCGCGGCGCACCGAGATGCCGCTCCATATCTCGCATTTTTCGTACGCGTACGGCGAGGATCGCGCGCTCGTGCACGTCGCCCTCGAGCGCATCGATGCGGAACGAACGCGCGGCATGCCGGTGAGTTGCGATCTCTTTCCCTACATCGCTGACGAAGAGCCGCTCGGCGCGCTCTTTCCGCCCGCAACGAACGCCGGGGCGCGCCGCGACGAGGAAACCATTGCGGCGATGTTCCACGCGCGCCTGCGCTACGGCGATCGCTGGGGCGAGATCTCGGTTCGCGCCGTCCGCGACGAGCGCGCCCTCTCCGAACTCGGCGCCAGCATCGAAGCGATCGCGGCACGCCGACGGCTCTCTCCGGAGCGCGCGGCGATCGAATTGCTTGACGAGCTCGGCGCCGAGACGCCGTTGTTGCACCGTTCGCTGAACGAAGATGACGTCGCCGCGATCCTCTCGGCGGAATTCGCCTGCATCGGCAGCGGCGATGCGAGCCGTTCCTTCGCGGAGGATCCGTTCCGCCTCGCGCACCCGCGCGCGTTCGGCAGTTTCCCGCGCCTCTTCGCGCGCTTCGTTCGCATGCGCCGAACGCTCTCGTTCGAGGAAGCGATCCGCCGCTGCAGCGCACTCCCCGCGCGCATCTTCGGCCTTCGCGATCGCGGCGAGATTCGCGAGGGCGCATTCGCCGATCTGGTGTTGCTCGACGAACGGGCGCTCGCCGATACCGGCACCTACGAACGCCCCGCCCAGGCGCCCGTCGGCATTCGTAGCGTTTTCGTAAACGGCAGCGCGGTCTACGGCGAGGCGACGGGGGAGATCGCCTATCCGGGGCGCATTCTGGAACGATCGTGAACCGCCGCCTTCCAGCGCTCGTCGCCGCTCTCGCCCTCCTCGCCGTCGCGCCGCAGCCCCCGCTCGCGCTCTCGCTGCGCTTCGCGCGCACGAGCTTCGATCTGCTCGATCCCGTCGGCATCCAACTCATCGTCGATAATCCGAGCGAGCGTCGGCGCGACGTCGCATTCGCATCTCCGAACGAATACTTCATCGCAATCTATCGCGGCAAAAAAAAGATCTGGCATTCGGCGCGCGTCTCGACGTCGCGCGCGGCGTCGTCGCGCGGAACGCACGCGCGCAACATCGCGCCCGGCGCGTCGGTCTTCGTCACCTACGTGTGGAACGCACTCGCGGCGGACGGAACGAGCCCGGCGCAGGGGCGTTACCGCGTCGTGGCGGAGATCGAAGGCGTCGGCGTTCGCTTGCGCGCCGCGCGAACGCTGCGCCTTATCGCTCCGCTCGCACCGAGTGCGGTCGCGGCCCTGCCCGTCGGAAGCGTCGCCACGATCGCGGGAACGCTCGATGCCGACCGCGATTCGCTCGGCGCTGCGGGGCATTCGCTCCAGCTCTCGCGGATCGTGCGCGGCATCGCCGTGGGGCGTTGCATCGTCGTGCGCGGACAAGTCACCTCGTTGCGCGGCGTACGCGGATTCGCCGTTAGCCGCTCCGCGCCGCTACGAACCGATGGTACAGCGCGCGACTGCGCTCCCGCAATCGCTCCACATCCCCGTCGTTCTCGATAACCTCGTCGGCGAGCGCGCGCGCTTCCTCCGGATCGATCTGCGCGCGCATGCGTGCGAGCACCGCGTCGCGTTGCGCGCGATCGCGCGCCATCACGCGCTCGACGCGCCGCTCCGGCGGAGCGATCACCAGCACGGTGCGATCGACGAGACGAGCGTAGTTGCTTTCGAAGAGCAACGGCACGACGTGCACCACGAGTTGCCCCGGCGCGGCATCGCGCTCGCGGGCGAACGCGATCCGTCGAATCTCGGGGTGGAGGATGCCGTTGAGGCGCAACCGTTCGGCATCGCTTTCGAAGACCGCCGCTGCAAGCGCCGCGCGGTCGAGCGAACCTCCGACGACGGCGGCGGGCCAGTGGCGTGCGATCTCCGCCAACGCCGGGCTTCCCGGCGCGACCGCTTCGCGCGCCACCTCGTCGGTATCGATCACGAATGCACCGCACCGCTCGAACTCCGCGGCGACCTCGCTCTTTCCGCTTCCGATTCCGCCGGTCAATCCAATTCGCATAGCCGCTTCATACGCAGAGAGGGGAACGCGTTCCCGCGTTCCCCTCTCGTTTTGCCGATTTCGCGAAAGCCGCTTACGCGGTGGGTTCGCTTTCGGAGGCGGCGGCCTCCGGATTCGCCGCTTCGACTGCGGGAAGGCCGATCTCGGCTTCCTCGTCGATTGCGATCGCTTCGATCTCTTCCAACGGAATATCCGCAACGTGCTGGATCGAGGCCGTGATGCGGCGCGTCGCGTGATTGACGGTGAGCAGCGTGACGCTGACGTCCTGTCCCTGCGCGTAATTTGCAGCACCGTCGAACTCGCCTTTGGGCACCATCGCTAAAATGCCGGGAACGATCTCCACCAGGAGATAATTCGGCGTCACTTTGACGATCTGCGCGGTGAGTTGGTTGGTTTCGTAGATCTTGTCGGCGTGCTGATCCCAAGGATCGGGCAACGCGTGTTTGAGCGAGAGGCTGACTTTCTTCGCATCTTGATCGAACTTCATGATCTCGACGTTGACGACATCGCCGATCTTCACGACTTCCGAAGGATGCTTGATGCGAGCGTACGAGAGCTCGCTGTTGTGGATCAGCCCGTCGATGCCGCCGAGGTCGACGAACGCGCCGAAATCGGCGAGCCGAACGACGACGCCTTCGCGAATTTGTCCGACTTCGAGCATGCCGAGCAGCTCTTGCTTCTTCGCCTGCATCTCTTCTTCGAGGACGAGACGCTGCGAGAGAACGACGCGGTGGCGCTTGTGGTCGAGATCGATCACCTTCAGCCGAAGCTGCTGGCCGATCGTCTCTTCGAGATTGCCGACCGGTTGGCGGCGAATCTGCGAAGCGGGAACGAAGCCGCGCATACCGAGGTCGACGAGAACGCCGCCCTTGACCACTTGCGTGACCGTCGCTTCGATCACTTCATCGCGTTCGTGCGATTCGATGACTTTCTCCCACGTCTTGAGCGCGCGTGCGCGACGTTCGGAGAGGAAGAGGGTTCCGTCGAGCTCGTCGATGCGATGGATCATCACTTCGAGCGAGTCCCCAACCTTGAGGCTCTTGGGATCGATTGCGAGCGACAACTCGCGGAAGGGCAGTACGCCCTCCGATTTGCCGCCGACATCGACGAGGAACTCGTCTTTGTCTTTCTGCACGATCATGCCGTTGAGAACTTGGCCTTCGTCGAGAACGCGCAGCGATTCTTCGTAAAGACGCTGCTCGAGCGCGAGCTGATCTTCTTCTTCGCCCTGCGGATGGGCGAGTTCGGTGGTAGAGATGATTGTTGTCCTGCCTTTAATTTTTTATTTTGCGAAGCCTACCGTTGACACTGCCCGCACCACCAGGTGCCTCGACCCGCGATAACCGTTCTCCGGATCGGCGACCCGCAGCGCGGGCAACCTTCCCCGAGTCGTCCGTAGACCGCAAGGGCGTTTTGAAAGCCGCCTTTGAGACCTTCGGCGTCGACGTAATCGTCGACGGTCGTGCCGCGCATCTCGATCGCTCGTTCGAGCACGTCGATGATGGAGCGGCGCAGGCGCTCGCGCGCCGGCCCCCGCAGCGACCCCGCGGGGCGACTCGGCCGAATTCCGGCGAGCCAAAGCGACTCGCATGCATAGATGTTCCCTATGCCTGCGACTCGCCGCTGATCGAGAAGCAAAGCCTTGATCGGCGTTCTTCGCTTCGCAAGGATAGCGCCAAAGCGCTCACCTGTAAAGGCGCGCCCGAGCGGTTCGGGGCCCAGATCGGCATCCCACGGCTCGTTCGGCTCGATCAAACGCATGCGCCCGAAGGTTCGAACGTCGGCGAAGGCGAGCCGGCGCCCGTCGGCGAGAGCGAGCACGACATAGGTCGCAGGGAAATCGGGCTGCTCGGGGCGCTGCACCACCAGGCGCCCCGTCATGCGGAGCGAGGTGACCAGGCTGCGACCCGAGGCTAGGGCGATCGTGACGTATTTCGCGCGCCGATCGACCCCGAGGATCCGCTCGCCGCGCAGCTCCCGGACGAAATCGAGGCCGCTCGGCGCCTGCGCCATCTTCGCCTTTCGCACCTCGACCGCGACGATCTCCGCGCCGACGAGCGCGCGGCGGAGGCCGCGGGCGATCGTCTCTACTTCGGGAAGCTCGGGCATCGCGCGGCGGACCGCCTTACTTCGGCAGCGGCGGAATTTTCAGCGTTTCGCCCGCGACGATGCCGAGCCGCAACGCTTCGCCGCCCGCGAGTTCGATAACGTATTGCGCGCGCGCGTGCTCCAGCGGAATCGCGCTATCGGGAGTTCCCGGTGCGAGCACCGGCACGCGCGATATGACGGCGCGCACCAAGCCGTTGCGTTCGACGAAGATCATGTCGAGCGGCATCAGCGTATCTTTCATCCAAAAATAGCGCTCGCTTTCGCGCCTGAAAACGAAGAGCATCCCCTGCGCCGGATCGAGATGGGTGCGCTCCATCAGGCCGAGTTCGTGGGAGCGCTCGCCGCGCGCTACCCAGAGATGCATCGCTTGTCGCGGTGCTGGCACCGTAACGACCGGCAACGCCGATTGCCGTGCGATCACCAGTGCGGCGTAGAGCGCGCTAAGCATCGAAGCTCTCCGTCTCGGCCCAATTCGCCCCCGCCTTCACGCTCACGTCGAGCGGAACCGAGAGCGCCATCGCGTGCTCCATCGCCTCGCGTGCGATCGCCGCGACGCGGTCGCGCGCTCCGGCGGCGACGTCGATTAAGAGCTCGTCGTGAATCTGCAACAACAATACCGCATCCTCCCCGCTCTCGCGTAACGCACGATCGACGCGAATCATTGCCAGCTTCATTAAATCCGCGGCGCTGCCTTGCAGCGGCGCGTTCGTCGCCTCGCGTTCGGCGGCGTTGCGCAGCATCGCGTTGCTCGATTTCAGCGCCGGCATATACCGGCGGCGTCCGAGAATCGTGCTCACGTATCCGTCCTCGCGCCCGCGCTCCAACGTCTTGGCGATATAGGCGCGCACGCTGGGGAAACGGGCGAAGTAGCGCTCGGTGATGCCGCGCGCGAGCGTGCGATCGATCTCCAGCCGTGCGGCGAGCCCGAAATCGGACATGCCGTAGAGCAACCCGAAGTTGACCACCTTCGCCATGCGCCGCTGTTCGCTCTCGATCGGCGCCCCCGGGGCGAGACCGAATATTTCGCGCGCGGTGAAGTCGTGGATATCGATGCCTTCGCGAAACGCCCGACGCATCGCTTCGTCGCCGGAGAGATGCGCCATCAAGCGCAGCTCGATCTGGCTGTAATCGGCGCTCAACAGCAACCGCCCCGGCGCGCGGGCGACGAAGGCGCGCCGAATGCGCCGCCCGATGCCCGCGCGAACCGGAATGTTCTGCAAATTGGGATTGGTCGACGAAAGCCGCCCGGTCGCGGTGACGGTTTGGTTGAAGACCGTGTGGACGCGCCCGTCCTTGGGATCGCGGAGCGCGGGCAAGACGTCGACGTAGGTGTTCTTGAGCTTCGTCAGTTCACGCCACTCCAAAATATCGGCGCAGATCGGGTAATCGCGGGCGAGCGGTTGCAGCACTTCGGCGCCGGTCGCCCAGCCGGTCTTATTTTTTTTGCCGCCGGGAATGCCGAGTTTTTCGAAGAGCACGCGCCCGAGTTGCTGCGGCGAACCGATATTGACCGGCTCTCCCGCCGCCTCGACGACGCGCTCCGCCAACGTCGCGATATTCGCGGTTAATTCCAGCGAGAACGCTTGCAGCGCCTCGGCGTCGATCGCGATCCCCGCCTCTTCCATGCGCGCGAGAATCGGCGGCAACGGGAGTTCGACCTCGCGATAGAGGGCGAGCTGCTCGCGCTCGCCGAGCAATTCGGTCGCACGCAGCGCGACGCGCGCGGCAATATCGGCGAAGACCGCCGCATCGCGCACCGGCTCTTCGGCGAGCACGATCAACGCCGCCTCCGCGGGGTCGGTGCAGCTCCGCGACGGATCGAGCAAGTGCGCGCCGAGCATCGCATCGTCGGCAAACTCCGGCACCCGCACGCCGTAGGCGTCGAACGCGCGAACGATCCGCTTCGTATCGTATCCGACGACGCGCCCGGTTCCGTGCAGCGCCGCTTCCAGCGCGCTGCGCACCGGCTCGCCGCGCAGCGCATCGAGGTGGAACGAGAGCCCCGCGTGCGGCGCCGCGCTCGCGCCGAGCGCGTCGCCTTCGATCGCCAGCGAGACGCGCGGCGCATCGGCCATCGCTTGCAATTCGCCGCAGAGCTGCACGAAGTCGGGCGGATCGACGGCGGCGACGTAGGAACGAAACGCGCCGTCGGGAGCGCGCAACGATGCCATCAACGGCAGGTCGCCGTTCGCCGGCGGCGGTTCGAGCTTTCGGAGCAACGTGCGAAATTCGAGTTCGCGATAGAGCGCGTACTGGCGCGCCGCGTCGGGCGGGCGCAGACGCGCCGCATCCCAATCGAGCGTCACCGGCAAGTTGCGATCGACGCGCGAGACGTCGCGGCAGAGGCGCGCCTGCTCGCCATATTCGCGCACCAGCGCCTCCCAACGCGGTTTTCCCGCGAGCGAGGGATCGGCGAGCAACGCATCGAGCGTCCCCGCCGATTGCATGAGCGCGATCGCCGTCTTTTCACCGATGCCCGGAATGCCGGGAAGGTTATCGGATGGGTCGCCTTTGAGTCCACGATAATCCGCGAGTTGTTCGGGGGTGAGCCCGTAGCGTTCGCGCACCGCGGCGCGGTCGTACCGCACCAGGTCGGTCACGCTGCGCCGCGTGGCGAGCACCATCGTCGCGTCGTCGACGATCTGCAACAAATCGTTATCGCCCGTCACTACCAACGTCTGCGCGCCGGCGCGCTCCGCCTGCGCGGCGAGCGTCGCGATAATATCGTCGGCCTCGTTTCCGTCGAGCTCGGCGATGGGAATGCCGAAGACCTCGAGCACCCGTCGCACCAATGCGAACTGCGAGCGCAGTTCGTCGGGCATCGCTTCGCGTTGGGCCTTGTACTGCGGCATCATCTCCATACGATGCGCGGGGAGCCCGCGGTCGAATGCGGCGATCGCGTGCGTCGGCTTTTCGTTCTCGAGAATCTTCACCAGCGTTGTCGTAAAACCGTAGGCGGCGTTAATCGGCACGCCGCCCGCAGTCGTCAACGGCGGTAGCGCGAAGAAAGCGCGATAGACGAGCCCGTAGGTATCGAGCAAGAGGAGGCGACGTTCGTCGGCCATCAACGAACCTCGAGACGCATCGAACCGGCGACGACGCGGCCGTCGTCGCAGATTTTGAGGATCGAGAGCGTGTAGCGCCCGGCATCTCCGGGTAGATGGAACGGGAGAATATCGCCGAGCGATGGCTCGACGCTCCAGGAGACCGTCGAGGTATCGGATTCCGCGATCGTCAGGTTACTCGGCGGCAACGCGACGCGTTCGAAGCCGAGCACTTCGGGGTGTTTGCCGGTCGAATCGACCCACGGATGCCAGGTGGTTTCCGGCGGCGCGCTATTCTGCGTCAGCGTCGCGCCGACCGCGAGCAGTCCCGGCGCGTCGTCGAAGAGCGCGCTCCCCGAGGGAACGCCGCGGCTGATGCGCAGCACCACCGTTCCGGCGCCGTCGGCGAAGGGACCCATCGCCAGTTTCGCGAGCGCTCCGGGGCGCGCGTCGCCGCCGAGGAGTTGCAAACGCGCCTGCGCGGGGCGCCCGGGCGTATCGAGCGGCAGCGCGATCGTGTTCCATTCGATTGCGCCGGCGCGTACCATCGCCGCGCCGATCGAGACCGTGCCCAACGCGGTGCGCGCGACAAACGCACCGCGCGAGATACCGTTCCCATCTCCCGCGACGTCGGATTCGACGCCGAGCGCGCTCTCCAAGGTGAAGAGCGTATCTCCGCGCGCGCCCGGCGAGCGCGCCGTGACGCCGATTTTTTCTCCTTGCGTGAAGCGCGAACCGGAGAGCGAGAGCGCGAGCGCCGCGCTGCCGATCGCGCCGGTATCTTGCGCCTGCGGCACGACGTTGACTTGGTCGGCGTCCTTCGCTTTCTCTCCGTTCCGGTCGATCTCGGCGACGATGAGATTCGTTCCGAGATCGGGCGTGCTGAACGCGCCGCGCACGAAGCCGTTCCCGCCGAGCGTCAGTACCTGGCGCTGCACCGAGGCGCCGTGCGAGAGCGTGACGACGACTTTCGCGCCGCCGAGCGGGGCAAGCGTATCGACGTTATTGGCGTAGATATCGAAGCCGAGCGGCGTTCCCAGCGATTGACGCCGATGAAACGGCCGCACGCGAATCGTAAATGGAGCGGTCGGGACGGTGACGCGCGTTTCGGCGCTCGCTCCACCGGAGGAGATCGTCACACCGTAGGTCGATGCGAGCCCGTCGGTCGGCATGGGGATTTCGACCTCCGCCGCCCCGTCGGCATTGGTGCGCACGGTCGTTTGGAGCCATTTGGAGATCGCCCACGGACGACGCTTTTCTTCGAATCCGACGACGACGTGCGGGGAGCGAACGATATCGACCGTCACCGGAAGATCGCCGACCGGGCGCCCTCCGCGACGCGCTTCGATGTGCAGCGGGATATCGGCGTTCGCCGGGCAACGCCCGTTGCATGCCGAGCGCACGCTCAACGCAATACCGTTCGCATCGGCGTCGACGTGCAGCGTCGCACCCGCGATCCCCGAGGCCCCCTGAGCGAGCACCGCGTAATCGCCGCTGCGCGCGTCGGCGGGAATCGCGACGGTGGTCGAAAATGCGCCGGCACGATCGAGCGGTACGCGCACGTCGGCGACGGAGAGCGGGCCGTTGCGAACGCTCACGGTTACGTCGCCGCGCGCCGGGCGCAAGAGTTCGCCGTCTCTCGTCCGCGCGAAACCGACGATGCGCACGCTCTCGCCGGCGTGCACGACCGCGCTCTCCAGGCGCACGCCGAGCACCTCCGCCGGCAACGGCGCCTGCGGTAATAACGAAACGAACGCGTAACTACTGCCCCACTGGCCGAGCGCGAAGACCGGCCACGGCGCGCGATCCCAACGTACGATGCCGTGCGCGTCGGTGTAGCGCACGACGAAGCGGCTGTTGACGACGAACATCACGCGCATATGGGGCCGCGGCTTCCCCGTTCGCAAATCGGTCGCGTAAATCATTAGGCCGCCCGGTGTCTGTTTGGCGATCATGCCGACGTCGGTACGGTTGATCCAGACTTGCTCGCCAACGCCACCACGCCGCGCTTCGACGACGAAAAAACCCGCCCGAGATCCCAGGGGCACCTGCACGACGTTCGCCTGAAAGCGATAGCCGCCGGGAGGCGTGAAGTTCCAGCGCACGACCGCTCGCCGGTGGCTCACGTCGATCGCGCGCGGACGCGCGTTACTTCCAGCGGTGAGCACGTCGCCCGGATCGACCGGGTAGGCTGCAAAGCTCACCGGTGCGCTCGAATAGGTATCGAGGCGCACCACGGTCGGCTGCCACGGCACGTCGCTATCGTGAGCGAAGAGCGCGAAATACCCGTCGAGCCGATGGAGATCGACGATAGGGCGAGCCGCCCCGACGGGGGCGAGCGAAAGGGCGAGGAGAGCGCAGGCGAGCCCGAGCGCGCGAAAACGACGTACCATGAGCAGAGCGCGCTTCGGAGGCGGAACCCCCGGCCCCTACGAATCGTTTACCGCACACTCATGAGAAAACTTCGCAATCTGCTCGCCGCCCTGCTGGCGACCGCCGTCCTTGCCCTGCCCGCGCTCGCGCCGGTCGCTCGTGCCGCCGCCGCGCACCCGCTGGTGACGCCCCGCCCGCCCTCGGTTCCTTTGCATACCGAGTTCGTCGTCGAGGTAAACCGGCTCGGCCAGGTGGTTCGCGTCACGCAAAAGCACGGCTGTAAAGATCTCAATTTCAACGCGCACACCTTAGGCAACGTGCTGCAGATGTGGATTCGCCACCCCGACGGCACCGCCGAGGTGGGGCTCTACCGCGTTACCTTCGATTACAGCCCGTTTACGCGCACGATCGTTCGCCACGTCGCGCTCGTTCGCGCGGGCGGGAATTGGGGTAACGACCCGGGTGCCGCAAACCAAATGATCGACGATGCAAAGCGCATGCAGCAAGAGCACGAGCATCCCCATCTTCCCAGCCTGAAGAAACTGCTCAAGCCGACGCCGAAGCCGACGCACCGTCCCTCGCGGTAGCGCCGAATGGAGCGACCGCGCAGCGAGATCGATCGCGACCGTAGTTGCGGAACGAAGGATACTTTCCGCACCGAAGCGGAGGCACGCGCCCACATGCTGATGAACGGTACCGCTGCGATGTTACGGACCTACGAATGCCGCTATTGCGGTTTTCTCCACCTCACCAGCCGCAAGGAGTAATCCGTGCGGCTGATTTCGTTTTACGACGACGACGGCTCGCTCCGCCCGGGCCTCCTGCGCGACGCATTCGTCGCGCGTATCGACGCGCCCGACATGCGCGCGTTCGTCGAACTCCCTCTGGAGCGGCGCGCGGAGCGCATCGGCGCGCCGAATCTCGATGCGGCCGCGCTCGTTTACGGGCCGCCGATCCTTCCACCACGCAACGTATTCTGCGTCGGGCGCAATTATCTCGAACACGCACTCGAAGGGGCGCGCGCGGCCGGGCGCGACCTGAAATTGCCCGACGTGCCGACGTTCTTTACCAAGGCGACGACAGCGGTGATCGGTCCCGATGCGGTCGCGCACTTCGATGCATCGATCTCGCACGAGTACGATTACGAAGCCGAACTCGCCGTCGTCATCGGCGAACGCTGCCGCGACGTCGACGAACGACGCGCCGGCGAGGCGATCTTCGGATATACCTGCTGTAACGATCTCACCGCGCGCGATCTCCAACGCGCGCACGTGCAATGGATGAAAGGCAAGAGCCTCGACGAAAGCTGCCCGCTCGGCCCGGCGATTCTCACCCCCGACGAAATCGGCGATCCGCAGGCGCTCGAGATCGCGATGTACGTCAACGATATCGAAAAGCAACGCAGCACGACCGCAAAGATGATTTTCTCGATCCCGCGCATCATCGCCGAGCTCTCGCGAGGCATGACGTTGTTGCCCGGCGACGTGATCGCGACCGGAACCCCCGAGGGGGTCGGCTTCGCTCGGACGCCTCCCGAGTTCTTACGCGACGGCGACCTGCTCGAAGTACGGATCGAACGGATCGGCTCGCTGCGCACGCGCATCGCGCTCTCGTAATGCTGCCGACGCTCGGCATCTCGCTCTCGCTCCTGGCGGCGTGCGCGCTGCTGGGGATCGGCGCGCTCGCACTGCTCGCGCCGGAGCGGCTCGCCGAGGCGTACGGGCTCCCGGTACGCGAGAGAAACGCGCTCGGTTTCGTTCGGGCGACCGGAGCGCGAGATGCGGTGCTCGGTGCCGCGATCCTCGCCGTCGCAGTACGGAACCACCCGTTCGAACTCGCAATCTTCGCGGCGCTCGGCATCCTGCTCTCGGCGTTCGATCTCGCGATCGCCTACACGCACCTGCGCCGAATCCGCCCCGAACTGCTCGCCCACCTTGGAGGCGTCATCGGGTTTTCGGCGCTCCTCATAATTTTAATCGCAGCATTGCGATAGGAGTCGCTACGCGGGAGCCGTATGCCCCGCAGATGATACTTGCCGTACCGCGTGAGAGCGCCGAGCGCGAACGCCGTGTCGCGCTCGTTCCCGAAAGCGTCTCCAAATTTAAGAAACTCGGACTGGAAATCCACGTACAGCGCGATGCCGGTCGCGCCGCTTCTTTTCCGGACTCCGCTTACGAATCCGTCGGCGCTCGAATCGTCGCCGACGAAAACGAACTCCTTTCCTCGGCCGACGCGCTCCTCTGCGTCGCTCGGCCGACCGAAGCTCAAATCGCGCGCCTGAAAAAGGGCGCGCTTCTCGTAGGTTTCCTCGATCCGCTCGGCGACCCGGCGTACGCCGAACGCTTGGCCACCGCCGGCATCGAAGCGCTCGCGGTTGAAAAAATACCGCGCATCACGCGCGCGCAGAGTATGGACGCTCTCTCCTCGCAAAGCAATATCGCCGGATATAAAGCGGTCTTGCTCGCGGCGAGCGCGCTGCCGAAATTCTTCCCCATGCTCACCACCGCGGCGGGGACGATTCCGCCGGCGAAGGCGCTCGTTCTCGGAGCCGGCGTCGCTGGGCTCCAGGCGATCGCCACCGCGCGCCGCCTCGGAGCGGTCGTTAGCGGCTACGACGTTCGCGCGGTGGTGCGCGAACAAGTGCAATCGCTCGGCGCGAAGTTTCTCGAATTCGATCTCGGCGAGAGCGCCGAGGGCTCCGGCGGCTACGCCAAGGAGCTTAGCGCCGAACAGCAGCAACGGCAGCGCGATTGGATGGTCGAACAGATCGGCAACAACGACGTCGTGATCACGACCGCCCTCGTCCCCGGGCGCCGGGCGCCGATCCTCATTACCGAAGCGGCGGTCGCCGCGATGTCTCCGGGAAGCGTCATCGTCGATCTCGCCGCCGAAGCGGGTGGGAATTGCGCGCTGACCAAGACTGACGAAATCGTAATCACCGAGAACGGCGTGCAGATTATCGGCACCACGAACCTGCCCGCCACGATGCCCTATAACGCGAGCCAACTCTACTCGCGTAATTTGTTCGCCCTGCTTTCGCCGTTTGCGAAGGACGGTACGCTCGCTCTCGATTACAAAGACGATGTCATCGTAGGCGCCTGTATCGTCCACGACGGCACTTCACTGATTGGAGCGACGCCGTGAACGATATCACACACCTCATTCAACTATTGACCGTCCTATTGTTGGCGGTCTTCGTCGGTTTCGAGGTGATCTCGAAGGTTCCGACGACGCTGCACACGCCCTTGATGTCCGCGACCAACGCCATTCACGGCATCGTCTTTATCGGGGCGATTCTCGTCGTCGGCACGCTCTTCGTCGGGCCCACCTCACCGCTCTTGGCCATCATTAGCGTCGCCGCTCTCACGCTCGGCGCGATTAACGTGTTCGGCGGCTTTGCGGTGACCGAACGTATGCTGCAGATGTTCAAAAAGAAAGAGGGCCCGCGTTTATGAGCGTTGCGCTAAGTCTTGTAAATTTGGTTGCGGTCGCACTCTTTATCTACGGGCTCCATCAGCTGAATTCTCCGCCGACGGCGCGGGCGGGAAACCGCCTCGCGATGGTCGGCATGGCGATCGCGTTAGTCTCCACGCTCCTACAGACTCAAGGGATCGGATGGTGGGCGATTCTCGTCGGCGTGATTCTCGGCGGCACCATCGGCATCGTCGCAGCGCTTCGCGTGAAGATGACCGCAATGCCGCAGATGGTCGCGCTCTATAATGGCGCCGGCGGCGGCGCGGCCGCACTGATCTCCACCCTCGAGTTCTTCGTCCTGGCGAGCGGTAACGGCGAGAACGCCGTCGTCTCGGTCTCGCTGGTGCTCTCGGCGATCATCGGGTGCCTGAGCTTCGCGGGCTCGATCATCGCGTTCCTCAAACTTCAAGAACTGATGACGGGGCGGCCGATTACCTATCCGGGCCAGCAGGTGGTGAACGCCGTAATTTTGCTGGCGATTCTCGGGCTCGCGGGTTGGTTTATCGCGACGCTGGGAACGATGCCGGTGCTCGCCTTCCTCGGATTGTTACTCTGCTCGTTGCTGCTCGGCATCCTCTTCGTGCTGCCGATCGGCGGCGCGGATATGCCCGTCGTCATCTCGTTGCTCAACTCGTTCACCGGCCTCGCCGTCGCCGTCACCGGTTTTGAGATTAACTCACCCTTACTGATCATCTGCGGTGCGCTCGTCGGTGCGAGCGGTACGCTGCTCACCGTCATGATGGGCAAGGCGATGAATCGCCCGCTCACCAACGTGCTCTTCGGTGCCTTCGGTTCCGGCGGCGGCAGCGAACCCGCGGCGGGAAGCGGCGGCCCGCAGCAGATCCGCAGTGCGAGCGCCGACGACGTTGCGATTATGTTGGCCTACGCCTCGAAGGTCATCTTCGTTCCCGGTTATGGCATGGCGGTCGCGCAGGCGCAGCATTCGGTGAAGGCGCTCGGCGATCAATTGGAAAAGCGCGGAGTGAAAGTACTCTACGCCATCCATCCCGTCGCCGGCCGCATGCCGGGGCACATGAACGTCCTGCTCGCGGAATCGAACGTTCCCTACGAACAACTCCTCGATATGGACGACGCCAACCCCGAGTTCCCGACCACCGACGTCGCATTGGTGATCGGTGCGAACGACGTCACCAACCCGGCGGCGCGAAACGTGAAGAGTTCGCCGATCTACGGAATGCCGATTCTCGACGTCGACAAGGCGACGAACGTCATCGTGCTCAAACGTTCGATGCGTTCGGGATTCGCCGGCATCGACAACCCGCTCTACGAGATGCCGAACACCTCGATGCTCTTCGGCGACGCGAAGGCAAGCGTCGACGCACTCACCGCAGCGGTCAAGGCGCTCTAGCCGATGTTGCGAGCGTCACGAAGAGCACTTCCGTTCTTCGTGGCGCTCGCAATTCTCGGCAGTACGCTCGCCGCCGCGCGCACGACGACGCCGGTCACCTACGTCGATCCGTTCGTCGGCACATCGGGAACGCCGGTCGGCGGCCCGATCGACGATTTCCCCGGTGCCGACGTCCCGTTCGGCATGCTGCAATGGAGCCCCGACACTCCCTCGCAGAACGCAGGCGGCGGCTACGAATTCAAGGATACGACGATCGACGGGTTGAGCCTCACGCACCTCAGCGGGCCGGGCTGCAATGTGTTCGGCGATTTCGCGGTGTTGCCGTTCCTCGGCGCGCCGCCCGCGACGTTGCACGGCGCATCGCAGCCCTTCTCGCACGAAGGTGAAATCGCGGTGCCGGGTTATTATGCGGTCACGCTCGGCAAGCCCGGCATCCGCGCCGAACTCACCGTGACCTCGCGCAGCGGCCTCGCACGCTTCACCTATCCGCAAACGCACGACGCACTACTCACCGTCAATCCCGCCTCCGATCAGGCCGGCGTCGGCAACGCGAGCGTTCGCATCGTCGGAACGGACGCACTCGTCGCGAGTGCTCGGAGCGGGCATTTCTGCGGCATGCCCGACCGCTTCACCATCTACATGGCGGCACGATTCAACCGTCCCTTCGCGGCCTCGGGGCTCTACGAAAACGGTCGCGGCCGGAACGCGGGGGCATGGTTCCGCTTCGACGCCACCAAACGGCGCGACGTACGCATGCAAGTGGCGATCTCGTTCGTCAGCGAACGCGGCGCGTTACGCAACCTACGCGCATCGGCGCGCTCCTGGAGTATCGTCGGCGTCCGCGATCGCGCGCTGGAGCGATGGAATCGCCTCCTCGGGCGCGTGCGCGTCTCCGGCGGCAGCGACGAGAACCTCCGGACGTTTTACAGCGCGCTCTACCACACGATGCTCCATCCGAATCTCTTTAGCGACGTCGACGGGCGCTATCGCGGCTTCGACGGAAAAATCCACCGCGTCGCACCGGGGCACGCATTTTACGCGAATTTTTCGGATTGGGATATCTACCGCACCGAGATTCCGCTGCTCGCACTGCTCTTTCCCCATCGCACGAGCGATATGATGCAATCGCTCGTCGACGCGGCGACGCAAGAGGGCTGGCTTCCGCGCTGGGCGCTCGCGAATGCTCCGACCGGCGTGATGGGCGGCGATTCGGTCGATCCGGTGATCGCCGGTGCCTACGCGTTCGGCGCGCGCGATTTCTCCGTTCGCCGCGCGTTGGCGGCGATGGTGAAAGGCGCCGACGATACCTCCGCGCCGCCCGCGTTTGGATGGTACCAAGAGCGTCCCGCAGGCGGCGATTTTAACGAACTCGGATATATTCCCAACGTCTACACCACCTCGGTCTCGCCGGTTCCGAATGGCGCCTCGGAGACGCTGGAATATAGCCTCGATGATTTTTCCATCTCCGCGCTCGCGCGCGCGTTACACGAACGCAAGCTCGCGCGCGCGTTTCTCGACCGCAGCGGAAATTGGTCGCATATCTTCGATCGTTCGCTCGGTGAGATCGCACCCCGCGGACCCGGCGGCGCGTTCGAGCGCACGCGTATCGGTGAGAACGGGCAGAGCGGCTTCCAAGAAGGCAACGCCGCGCAGTACACCTGGATGGTGCCGCAGGATCTCCCCGATCTTTTCCGCGGGATGGGTGGACGCGCTGCAGCACGCAAGCGACTCGATAGGTTCTTCACGCACCTCAATGCGGGAGAGAGCGCTCCCTATGCGTGGCTAGGAAACGAACCGAGCATCGGCAGCCCCTGGGCCTATCTCTCCGCCGGCGCTCCGTGGCGCGAAGAACGCGTCGTCCGCGCCGCGATGACGCGGCTCTGGGGCGATCGTCCCGACGGCCTTCCCGGCAACGACGATCTCGGCACGATGAGTGCGTGGTACGTCTGGAGCGCGCTCGGGCTCTATCCGCAGAATCCCGCCGAACGCTATCTCGATATCGGCGCGCCGCTCTTCACGCATGCGACGATCGCCCCTCCGCGCGGGCCGGTCATCACCATCGATGCGCCGCAGGCCGCCGCCGATGCGCCCTACGTTCGCGCGCTCTCGGTCGACGGGCACCCATGGAATCGTCCCTGGATCGCACTGCCGCAGAGCGGAACGCTGCATCTCTCGTTCACGCTCGGCACGCAGCCGAACCCTTCGTGGGGAAGCGCGAGCGCCGACGCACCGCCCTCCTTCGCACCCGCGCACCTGCATTTTCCCGCATCGACGGCGATGACGCTCGAACGGAGCGCGGGCGGATTTACCGTTCTCAATCCCGGAGCGCACGCGCACCACGTTACCTGGAGCACCGCGATCGCCGCTCCCGCGAGCGTCTCGCCGAGCAGCGGCTCGCTCCTCGTTCCGGCGGGCGGACGCACGCGCGTGGCGCTCGCCGTTTCGAGCGCCGACGCGCCCGCGGGGCTCTACGATATTCACGTCATCGCGCGCGCCGGAAACGGAGCGCGCTTCCCGTCGTTGCCGCTCTATCGCACCGGCGCGCGCGGTGTCGATCCCGATGCGCTCCTCTGGTTGGTCGATCGTTCGCACGACCGCGTCATCCCCTTCGATCTCCGGAC
>JAJYHP010000042.1 GCA_021784715.1 bacterium | reverse complement strand
GATGCTGCATCCGCCGATCAGTAAGGTCCAGGAGATCGCTCGCGATGCCGAGACCGAGCTCGAACGGATGGTCGGCTCGATCATCGTCGTCTTCTCCGAAAATATCGCCTCGCAGCACATGATGGCGCTCGCCGCAAAGCTCGCGAAGGGCGAACGCTCCGAGCTCCTCGCGATCTACGTCGTCTCGGTCCCCTACTCGCTTCCCCCCGATGCCGAGATGACCGACGAGGAGCGCCGGGCGCTCGACGCGCTCGGGGCGGCGCAGGCGATCGCGGCGAAGGCCGATATCAACCTTCGGACCGAGACGGTCAAAGCGCGCTCCACGAAGCAGGCGGTGCTCGATATCGCCAAGCGCGAGCGTGCGAACCTTATCGTCCTGGGCTCCTTCCGCGAAGGGAAGTATACCGGCGCCCCCCTGAGCCGGACCATCGAGGAGATCGCCGCCGAGGCAAAGTGCGACGTGATCATCGGCGTGGAGGGCAAGCACGGCAACCTGCTCGTCGACCAGCTTGGATTCGAACAAGTCGAGCAGGGCGAGAAGGCTCCATAACGCGAACGCGCTTGGGAACGTTCTCATCATTGAGGAGGATCCCAATCCCATGAAATCGTTTTTACGGCTCGGCGCCGCCGCAGTAGCGCTCGTCGCCGCCGCAACCCTGCCGCTCTCCGCGCTCGCCGCCGGCAAAGCGCCGGCGCTCGCAGCGTTCGACGCGGCGTTCTCACACGTGCACGATTACACCGTGCAACTCCGCTCGCACGAAGTTAAAGGCTCGGCGACGCAAAACCGCGTCTACCAGTATTCGTTTATGAAGCCGCACTTCGCGAAGACCCTGATCATTTCGGGCGACGGCCAGGGCTCGGGCGGCGTTTGGACCGGCGGCGACCAAGTCAGCGGCCACCAAGGCGGCTTTCTCTCGGGTATCCACCTCAAAGTGGGGCTCCACGATGGGCGGGCGGTCTCGCTGCGCGGGTACACCATCCCCGACGGACTCATCCAAAATATTGTCGCCAAGTATCAGAGCACTCCCGGCACGCTCTCGCAGGGCCCGGGCGGCAACGTCGATGGCGTACCGACGCAACGCGTCTTCTTAAAAGTCGCGAACCCGGCGGCGAACGACGGAATCACCTCGATGCTCATCTACTTCTCGGATAAAACGCACTTCCCGGTACGCAATATTTGGTATCAGGGAAAAACCGCGGTTCTCGACCAGTCATTCCTCAATCTCCACCTCAACGTGGGACTGACGCAGAACGACTTTCCGTTCTAACGATCTCCCGAGGCGTTGCGAAAGCGGTATCTCGCCGTCACCGCGCGGCGAGGTACCGCTTTCGAATTTCATCGAGCGCGACGGCGAGCAGGATAACCGCTCCAAGCACGACTTTCTGCAGATACGAATCGATGTTGAGCAGGTTCATCGCATTGTCGAGCAATCCGATCAAGAGCGCGCCGAAGAAGGTGCCGACGATCGTCCCGCGCCCGCCTGCGAGGCTGGTACCGCCGACGACGACGGCGGCGATCGCATTGAGCATTTCGTCGCCGGTCCCGGTCTGCGGCGAGCCGGTCGAGAAGAGCGCCATATAGAGAAAGCCCGCGATCGCCGCGCAGATACCACTGATAACGTAGGCCATCGTCTTCACGCGATGCACCGCGATACCGGCGAGGCGCGCCGCTTCTTCGTTCCCGCCGAGTGCGAGAATAGAGCGGCCGAAGCGCGTCTTTTCGAGCAAGAGCGAGCAAATGATGACCACGACCGCCATCCACAGCACCGGAATCGGCAGTGCGGGAAGGTGGAGTTTAGCGGAGAGTCCGCCGAGGAACGATCCGATGCCGATGCTGTTAAACGCATTCGAATTCAACGGCACCGGGCGACCGTGCGAGACGATATACGAGAGACCGAGCGCGACCTGCATCATCGCCAACGTCGTGATGAACGGCGGGAGGTTGAGGCGAACGACCGGGAGCGCGTTCACGTATCCCGCACCGGCGCCGAGCGCGATTCCGGCGAGGAGGACCACCGAAACCAACGCAAATCCGGTCAGATGCAGCGAATTCGCCAGCAGCGCCATGACGACGCCGGTGAGCGAGACGAGCGACCCGATCGAGAGATCGATGCCGGCGGTGAGAATCGTGAACGTTTCGCCGACGCCGAGAATACAGTTATAGGTAATCTGTCTGAGGACGCGGACGATGTTGCTCGGTTCGAGGAACGAACCGTGCGCGGCGATATTGACGCCGATCACCAATGCCAGCAGAACGAGGATCGTGCCGATCAGTCGCAGACGCGGGTTCATGCCGCCGCTCCGCTCGCCGCCGCGATCACGTTGGTCGGGCTCGCCTCCGCGCGGGAGAACTCCGCGACGATGCCGCCCTGCCGCACCACGCAGATGCGATGGCTCATTCCCAAGAGTTCGGGAAGTTCGCTACTTACCATGACGATCGCCACTCCTTGTTTCGCCAGCCCAACCATGAGTTCGTAAATTTCCGCCTTCGCCGCAACGTCGATCCCTCGCGTCGGTTCGTCGAGCAAGAGCACGCGAGGCTCCCCGAGGAGCCACTTCGCGAGGACGACTTTCTGCTGCGTGCCGCCGGAGAGATTGGCGACCAACTGCGCCGCATTCGGGGTGCGAATGCGCAGCCGTTCGATCATCTCTTCGCTCGCCCGCTCCTCGGCGGGGGCGTCCAACCACCCGAAAGCGCGCGCGAACCGATCGAGATGCGCGAGCGTCGTGTTCGCGAGCACGCTCATCCCCAGCACGAGCCCTTGCGCTTTGCGATCTTCGGTAACGAACGCGATACCCGCGGCGATGGTGCCCGCGGGCGTGCGCGCGCGAAGCGCCTTTCCGTCGACGGCGACCGAACCGGCTGCGGGATCCGCGCCCGCGATCGCCCGCAAAATCTCGGTGCGTCCGGCACCGACGAGCCCGCCGAGACCGACGATCTCTCCCGCGCGAACCTCGAAGCCCACGTTGCGAACGCCGCGCCCGCTCAGCCCGGCGACCGCGAGCCGAATCGGCGCATCGGCGGCGACGGCGGGAAGATCGGGGAAGCGCGCGTCGACCGGGCGCCCGACCATCGCCTGCAATATCTCGTCGATGGGGAACGCCGTCACCGCGCGCGTGTCGATGCTCGCGCCGTCGCGCAGGACGGTGACGCGATCGGCGACGCGCGCTAACTCCTCCATGCGATGCGAGATATAGACGATGCCGACGCCCTTGCTTTTGAGCGTCGCGACGATCTCGAAGAGCCGATCGATCTCTCGCTCCGAGAGTGCTGCCGTGGGTTCGTCCATTACCAACACGCGCACGTTTTTCGCGAGCGCCTTCGCAATTTCGACGAGTTGCTGGATGCCGACCGAGAGTTCGCCAACGGGGCGATCGAGCGGAATATCGATTCCGAACTCGGCGACCAGCTCGGCGGCACGCGCGCGCGCTCCGGCATCGTCGAGAAATGGACCGCGCTGCGGTTCCTTTCCGAGAAAAATATTGGCGACGGCATCGAATTGCGGCACGAGCGTGAACTCTTGGTAGATCATCCCGATCCCCAGACGCTCGGCATCGCGCGGAGAGGCGATGCGCACGCGCTCACCGTCGATGAAGATCTCTCCGGTGTCCGCCGGCTGCGCGCCGGAGAGAATCTTCATCAGCGTCGATTTGCCGGCACCATTCTCGCCGACCAACGCCAAGACTTCGCCGCTACGGACGGAGATCGAGACATCGGCGAGTGCGCGAACGCCGGGAAACGATTTCCCTATGGCGCGCATCTCCAGCAGCGGTGCGTCGGGAATGACTTAGGGCGCCTTCTTCGCGTCGGCGGCGGTGTAGGTTCCCACGGGCACCTTCACCACTTTCGGAGGAATCTTGCCGGCGAAATAATCGTGCAGGGTATCGATCACCATTTTCCCGATTTGGTCGGGGTGCTGCACGACGTCGCCGTACATCTCGCCCTTCGCGATCGCGGTACGCGCCTCGGGCGTCGCGTCGAAGCCGACGATAGCGACCTTGCCGGCCATGCCGGCGGCGCGCACCGCCGTGAGCGCGCCGAGTGCCGAATCGTCGTTGATGCCGAAAATCCCGCGCAGGTGCGGGTGGCTCTGAAGAATATCGCCGACATCGTTCGCGGCTTTATCGCGTTGCCCGCCGGAATCGACGTCGGCAACGATTTTGGCTTTCGGACACGATGCGGCGAGATATTCTTTGAAGCCACGAACGCGATCTTGAACGCTCGTCACCTCGGGCTCGTCGACAATGGCAACCTCGCCGGTTCCGCCGATCGCCTTGCAGATCAGCTTGCCGGCCTCCATGCCGCCTTCGACGTTATCGCTGGCGATATGTGCGACGACGACGCCCTGTTTGCTCGTGCTCGCGATATCGGCGGTGAAGACCGGAATCTTCGCTCGATTCGCTTCCACGATCGCGCTGCCGATCGCCTTGGAATCGTAGGGTGTCAGGACGATCGCGTTCACGTGCTTGGAAATGAAATCTTCCACCTGCGACTGCTGCCGCGCGTTATCGCGATTGGCGTCGACGACGTTGAGCGCGTAGCCGTATTTCTTCGCCTCGGCGCGCATGCCGGCTTCCATCTCTTGATAGAACTGCGCTTCGCGATTCTGAATGGAGACGCCGATCGTCTTGGTCGGCGCGCTCGTCGCGCTCCCTCCCGAGGCGGCGCCGGATTTCGAAGCGCCATGGGAGGAGCATGCGACCAGCGCAAGCACCGCCACGATAGCCAAGCGACGAACAATTTTCACGGGGTCCCCTTTCGTATCACGCAACAGCGAACGAGCCTTAGGATTCGCGCGCTGAAGGTTGGCGTTCGGTCTCGGCAGCGCCTTCGTCTCCCTCCCAGAGCCGACGAATGACGAGTACGAGCCCCAGCGTCGCGACGAGGGTTACCGCGCTCCACACCCAGGCCGGCAACCAAGCGCCCTGCAACCACGCACCGGTAGCGAAGAGCACGCCGTAGATTGCGGCGAGCCCGAGCACCCAACCCGCGAGCGCGGCGGCAGGCGAATCCTGCGATTTGGGGAGCCCGTAGCGTTCGCGGAGATACTTCCAGCCCGGGCCCGGCGGGTGAACGCGCCGGTAGAACTCGACGAGCACGCGCTCGTCCTTCGGCGGAAAGAGCAGCGTGATGCCGAGCCACGCAACGGTGGTGACGCCGACGCCGATGAGCAGCGAGGTTGTCGGATCGACCGCGTGCCCGAATTTACCGGCGATAAAAAACGCAATCGCGATGAGAAATGAGACCGCCATTGCGGCGATCTCACTCGCCGCATCGATGCGCCACCAAAACCAGCGCAGGAGATAGAGCAGCCCGGTCCCCGCACCGATGGAGAGCAGAAGATCGAAGCCCTGCCGTGCGGTTCCGAGCAAGAACGTCACCCCGACGCCGCCGAGCGCGATGAGAATGGTGACGAGTCGCCCTGCGACCACGTAGTGCCGTTCCTCTCGCCCCGGCGCCATAAAACGTCGATAAAGATCGTGCACGAGATACGACGTGCCCCAATTGAGATGCGTTTCGATGGTGGAACGATAGGCGGCGAAAATGCCGGCGACCATAAAACCGGCGAAGCCCGCCGGAAGAAAAACGAGCATCGCCGGATACGCGATGTCGTTCCCCAGCAGTGCCGGTTGCACGTGCGGAAAACGCAGCGCGATATCGTGAACGGTGGGATAGACGATCGTCGAAGCGAGCGCGACGATAATCCAGGGCCACGGCCGCAGCGCGTAATGCATCGCTTGAAATGCGAGGGTGCCGCCCATCGCATCGCGTTCGCTGCGCGCCGCGAGCATGCGCTGCGCGACGTAACTCCCCCCGCCCGGCTCCGCACCCGGATACCAGACCGACCACCATTGCACGGTGAGTGGAATGACGAAGATTGCCAGCGCCGTCGGCCAGTTGTTGAAGTTGGGAAAGAACGAGAGCCAGTGCGGATGGACGGCGCGGATCTGCGAAAAGAGCCCGGCGAGCCCGCCGACGTGCGGCGCGCGTAGGGCGAAGTACGCCGCGGCAATCGCCGAACTCATCGTGATGAGAAACTGAATCGTATCGGTCACCATCACGCCCCAAAGCCCCGCCGTCGCCGCAAACACGATCGGAACGACGACGGCGATGGCGAGCGTCTCGACGTTCGTCCATCCGAAAAGGATTCCGCAAATTTTCGTGAGCGCGAGGTTGACCGTCGCGATAATAAACCAATTGAAGAGCAAGCCGAGATAGACCGCTCGAAATCCGCGCACCGCGCGAGCGCCGGCACCCGAATAGCGCATTTCGTAGAATTCCAGATCGGTGAGCACGCCGCTGCGGCGCCAAAGCCGCGCATAAAAAAAGACCGTCGCGAGGCCGGTGAGCAAGAACGACCACCACACCCAGTTCCCGGCGACGCCACCCTCGCGCACGATATTCGTTACCAAATTGGGCGTGTCGGTAGAAAAGGTCGTCGCGACGAGCGAGATGCCGATCAGCCACCACGGCGCTTGCCGCCCCGCGGCAAAGAACTCGCTGGTGTTGCGCCCGGCGCGCCGGGCGAGAACGATAGCGGGAACGAACGTAATCCCCAACGAGAGCACGACGATCCACCAATCGAGTGCGGTGAGATGCATGGGCGGCAGGGTACGCGCTTACTGCGTTCGTTCCCCCAGGAGACCGCGACTTTCGAAAGCGAGAAGCCGAGCCCGCAGCGAACGCGGGCTCGCGCCTTTCACCCGCCCATCCGCGCCGAGAATGCGATGGGCGGGCACGAAGAGTGCGAGCGGCGCCCGCGCCATCGCGGACGCGACGGCGCGGTGAGAACGCGGAGCGCCGAGCAGACGGGCGACCTCGCCGTAACTCAGCCGATCGCCGAAGGCGGTGCTCGCGACGAACTCCCACGCGCGGCGTATGAAGGGCGAGCCGTCGAGGGCGAGCGGGAGATCGAAACGCTCCAAACGACGCGCAAAATACGCGGCGACCTGTCGCTCGATCTCGCGACCGAACGCATTCGACGCTCGCGCGACGATCTTCGGGCGAAGGACGAAATCGCTCCGTACTATCCGTTCGCGGTCGAATTCCACCAGCAGCGAACGACCGAACGGCGTCGGCAAAAGCAGCCCCGACAACGGTATCTCGCTCTTCATGCAGCCTTCTTTGCTCCTTCACCGTGCCGTCCTATGCTCGTCGAGCAGGAGGCCCGCCATGAGGCAAACCCAGTGCGACCCACTCGAACGTGCGCGCGAGATCGTCCACGCATCGCTGCTGCGCGAACGCTCCGGCCGCGGCTTCGGCAGCATCCTCTCGCACCCCGAGCGCGACCCGCTCGACCAGCCGTGGATCGTCGCAGCGCAAATTTTCGCGATGCTCGTCTCGGTGCCGCTGCTTATCTGGCTCTTTGCAGGCCGATAGCGATGGCCTATTTCCGCACGCACCGCCGAGCCACGATCGTCGCGGCAGCGGTCGTCGCGCTCGCAATCGGCGCACTGCTCTTCTTGCGCGGACATGGCCCCGGCGGCATCGCCGCATCGGGAACGATCGAGGTCACCCAGAGCGACGTCGCATCGAAGGTCGAAGGGCGGCTCGTCCAATTGCGCGTTCACGACGGCGAATCGGTGCGCAAGGGCGAGGTCCTCGCCGTGCTGGAGCGTCTCGATCCCACGCTGCGCCTACGCCAAGCGCGAGCGCAACTTCGCGCCGCGACGGCGCAGGTCGCCGCCGCGCGCGCGGCCTACCGGCTCCAGAAAGCGACCTACACGGCGACGCTCGCCCAGGCGGGTGAGGGCGTAGCAATCGCGCGTTCGAATCTCGGCACGGCGAGCGAGACGCTTGGCATCGAACGTCGGGCGACCTCGCTCGCGCTCGACCAGGCGGAGGCACAACTCGTCGCCGCGCGTGCGACGTACGCCAGGACGCATCTCGATTACGAGCGCGACCAAAATCTCGTCCGTACCGGCGATATCGCCAAGCAAGTCCTCGACGATGCTCGCGACAGCTACGCGAGCGCGTCGGCACGACTGCGAGCTCGGCAAGATGCCGTCGCCCTCGCGCGCGCCGATCTCCGCACGGTGCAGATCCGGCGTTTCAGTGTCGTCGCGTCGCGTTCGCAACAGGGGCAGGCCTTGGCCTCCTATCGAACCGCGCGCGCGCAACGCGAACTCGTACGTCAACGTGCAGCACAGCTCGCCGATGCGGAGGCGCAGGTCGCGCAGGCATCGGCACAGGTCGGTATCGCCGCGGACCAAGTTCGCGAAACCGAACTCGTCGCGCCCTTCGACGGCGTGGTGCTCTCCCACAACTTCGAAGTCGGAGATCTTATCGAGCCCGGTGCCGCCGTCTTGACCGTCGGCGACCTCACGCATCCCTACCTCTACGTGTACGTCAGCGAGAGCGATCTCCCGCACATCAAAGCGGGCATGGCCGCAGAAGCGACCGTCGACGGGATGCCGGGAAAGATTTTTCACGGCACGGTGAGCGAGATCGCCACCAATGCCGAGTTCACGCCGGAGAACGTGCAAACGAAATCCGAACGTATCGACTACCTCGTCTTCCGCATCAAGATTCAATTTAACGACCCTACCGAGACGCTCAAACCCGGCCTCCCCGCCGATGCGGTGATTGGTGGATGATCGATGCGCGTTGCGTTGCAGTTAACGGGGCTGACGCGCCGCTTCGCCGCGACCACCGCCGTCGATCGGCTCTCGCTCGAGGTAGCGAGTGGTGAAATATTCGCCTTGGTCGGCCCCGACGGAGCGGGGAAAACGACGTTGATGCGGCTGCTCTGCGGCGCGCTCGCAGCAGACGAAGGCGGAGCGCTCGTCGACGGGATCGACGTCATCTCCCAGACGGAGCGGGTGCAGAGCGCGATCGGGTATATGCCGCAACGTTTCAGTCTCTATCCCGATCTCTCGGTTATCGAGAACCTCCGCTTCTACGGGGCGATCTTCGGGATACCTCGCTCCGAGTTTGAAGCACGCGCGCGATCCCTGCTCGCCGATTTTTCACTTGGCGATTTTGCCGAGCGCCTTGCAGAAGCGCTCTCCGGCGGAATGAAACAGAAGCTCGCGTTGGCTTGCACGCTGATCCATCGTCCGAGCACGATCCTGCTCGACGAACCGACAGCGGGCGTCGACCCCGTCTCGCGCCGCGAATTTTGGCGACTGCTCTACGGCATCAATCGCTCGAGAACGACGATTTTCGTGAGCACGCCGTATATGGACGAAGCCGAACGAGCGACGCGCGTCGCTTTTATGACCGAAGGAAGAATCGTCAGCATCGGCACCCCTGCCGAACTCAAAGCGGCCCTGCACGGCGAGGTCGTTGAGGTTCGGTGCTCTCGCTACCGCGACGCACGGCGAGCGTTACACGGAATATCTTCGGTCCGAAGCGTCGAGATGTTCGGCGACGTCCTGCATGTCCTCGTCGACTCGGCTGAAGCGAGTATTCCGGATTTTCGGCGTCGCCTGCAAGCGGTCGGTATCGAGGACGCCGATTTCCGCAGCGTCCCGCCATCGCTCGAGGACGCATTCGTCGCGAAGTTGAGCGCGTCATGACGACGAGCGTTCGCGCCGAGTCGCTGACGCGACGCTTCGGTTCATTCGTCGCCGTCGATGCGATCTCGTTCGATATTCATGCCGGCGAGATCTGGGGTTTCCTCGGCCCCAACGGATCGGGAAAGTCGACGACGATACGCATGCTCTGCGGCGTCTTGGCCCCCAGTGACGGCAAGGCTGAGGTCCTGGGAATCGACGTCGCTCGCGACCCCGAGGCCGTGAAGCTACGCATCGGCTATATGTCGCAAGGCTCGACACTCTGGGGCGATCTCACGGTGCTCGAACACCTGCGCTTCTACGCCGGGCTGTACGGCATGAGCGGACGCGACGGCGAGCAGCGAATCGTCGCCTGGATGCAGCGCACCGGGTTGAGCGAACGACGCGACCAACTCGCCGGGGCGCTTCCGGGTGGCTACCGCAAGCGGCTCGCGCTCGCTTGTACGCTGCTTCACGCTCCACAGATGATCTTTCTCGACGAGCCGACCGCCGGCGTCGACCCCGTCTCGCGGCGCGAGTTTTGGGATATTATCGTCGAGCTCGCCGATGAAGGCACGACCGTCATGGTTACCACGCACTATCTCGATGAAGCCGAACATTGCAACCAATTGGCGATGCTCTATAACGGGAAGATTGTCGCCCGCGGAACGCCGGAATCGTTGAAGCATCTACCGCAACTCGGCACGACGGTCGAAATTCTCTCCGACGATTGCGTCGGCGTTCTCGAAGCGATCGAAACGTTGCCGTTCGTTCGCGGCGCGGGGCTCTATGGCTCCTCGCTGCACGTCGCCCTCGCGAGCGCGGCGGATATCGAACGGCTCGGAGCGGCGCTCGCCGCTAGCGGTCTCGGCGCGCAGCCTCCACAGCCCGTCGTGCCCTCGCTCGAGGACGTCTTCGCGAGCGTGGTGGGATCGCCATGAATTGGAGACGCGCCTGGACCATCGCGAGAAAAGAGTATACGCAATTTTTTCGCGATAAGCGCACGGTCGCCGCGACGATGTTACTTCCGTTGATTCAAGTCGTTCTATACGGATATCTTTCTAGCGACGTTCGTTATCAACCGACGGTCGTCTGGGATCTCTCGCGCAGCGCGGAGAGCCGCCAACTCCTCGAAACGTTTACCAACTCGCAGTATTTTTCGATGAAGTATCGCGCACGGAGCATGGGCGGCGTCGTGCGGCGGATCGCCGACGGGCAAGCGCTCGCGGGCATCGTCATTCCTCCGAACTATGCATCGCTGCTCCATCGGGGGAAGACGCCGCAAGTGATGGTCGCCGTCGATGCCTCCGATGCAACCGCCGCGCGCACGAGCCTATCGGTCGCCCAAGCGATCGGCGCGAGCGTCAGCGCCGGTATCCAGCGCGAGGCCGCAATAAAGCGCGGCATTCCGATACCGACAATCGGCGTCGACGTTCGCGCGCGCGCTTGGTATAACACGGCGCTACGCCAAGAGGTCTTTATCGTCCCCGGCGTGCTCGCGCTGGTGATGCAGTTTACGATGACGTTCCTCAGCATGAGCACGATCGTACGAGAACGCGAACTGGGGACGCTCGAACAACTCGTCGTCAGTCCGATTCGCTCCTCGGAGCTCATGCTTGGAAAAATGCTCCCCCTCATGACGATCGGATACATCAACGTAACTGCGATTTTGTTAATGGCCGTGCTCTGGTTCGGCGTTCCGGTCGCCGGAAGCGTGCTCTTGCTCTATTTTACGGTACTCGTTTTCTTTTTTACGACGTTGGGAACGGGCATTCTCGTATCGACGATCGCCAAAACGTATATCCAGGCAACGCAACTCATCCAGTTTTTCTTAATGCCGAGCATGTTACTCTCGGGGTTCATCTTTCCGGTCGACGCGATGCCCGCTCCATTGCAAGCGCTCTCGTACCTCGTACCGCTCACCTATTTCTTGGTCATCGTGCGCGGCATCATCATCAAAGGAATCGGGATCGAGTATCTATGGCCGCAGATCGGGCTTCTCGCCGCCCTCGGGCTTGGAGTATTTGTCTTCGCGGTTACGCGCTTCCAAAAACGAATCGACTAGTTCGCCGCTCTTCGCGCGGCGCTAGCGCCCCGCTCGATATAGAGGACGGTATGCAGCGATGCGGGACGTTAGTGCATGAGCGCGCGACGAACGAGCTTTCGGTCCGCATGCGACTTCAACGCGACGACGACGGCGACACCGCCATTGCGCACGCCAATCCGCCAATCGTCGGCCTCCGCCCCAAGCTCGAGCAGCCCGCCGATGATGCTGCCGCCGACCGCTCCGAAACTCGCCCCCGCGAGAGTTGCTGCCAAGGGACCGGCAACGAATGGCGCGGCGATTCCCTCGGTCGTCGCGATGAGCGCCGCGGTTGAGGCGGCAGCGATCACGGCGCCTATCGTAGCCCCGGTCGCCGCGCCGAGGACGCCTCCGTTATCGCCGAAGCCTCCGGATATCGCCATCGGCGAGGTGTCGCTCTCAAAATTTCGGTCGACGGGGAGGTCGGCCTCATTTTCGATTAGGTGAATGCGTTCGTCGCCGTAGCCGGCTGCGTGAAGTCTGTCGATCGTTCGCTCGGCGCGACGACGATCTGCGTAGAGTTTCGCTTCGAATTCAGGCGTTTGCATTTTCGTACACCTCGGTATTTCGTTTGTACTCCGCAAGGACGTGCCAACGCCATACTTTTGTTGGAGTTCTCGCTACGTCGCCGGTCGTCGCAAGGACGAGCGTCCTAGTTGGGAGCGTCACCCGCGTCAGCTAGCGGCCTCGCCTCGAGCGCCTACGATAACGGCGCCCCGGCGACGCCAATCGCCGTTTCGAGGCACCACCCCATATGGAAGCAACCCCAAACCCCAGTTTTGAAAGGGGCGCCGATGCACCGTACCTATCGGGAAAAGGAACCTATGAGATGCTGGTATATAGTACGCCGAACTGCAATCGCTAGCCCACCCCGTTCGAAACAGTTCAGGTAAGGAGTCGCCCGACCCGATGCAACCCACTATTACCGAAGATGCCCTGATCGCGTATTATGAAATTCGCGCTCGTGCCGAACAACGATTCGAGGCGGAGCGCGGGCAATCGAACGCAGATCGCGACGAGCTCCGGGAGCGCATAGAGGACGCGAGCCAAACTTTATATCGCGAACGGCTCGGCTCTCTGAAAGATCTTACCATCGGCGAAATCGGAATCGGCAGCGGCGATTTTGTCCGCCATGCGTTTCACGAGCGGGCGCGTGCAATCGTCCTTATCGATATTTCTAAAGATCGTCTTCGTGGGGTCGAAAGAGAGATCGGCGAATTAGGCTCGTCGACCCAAACGACATCGATCGTCGCGAGCGCGCAAAAAATGGAAGGCGTCGGCGACGGCGCGCTCGATCTTCTCGTCGCCAAAGAAGTCATCGAACATTTAACGGACTATCGACCTTTTCTGAGCGAATGTCGACGCGTTCTTCGAAAAGGCGGACGCCTATACCTGACCACCCCGAATCGACATTGCATCGACTTATGGCCACGCGTCATCCTCGGCCGCCTCTTCCCCCCGAAGAAATTGACGGGGGAGCCGTTAATACGACAAATTTTCGGCCACCTTTTCGACTACATAACGGCCGACGAATGCAAGTCGCTTGCCGAAACGCTCCCTCCGGGATTCAAAGAGCATATCCATGAATTCACACCGGGCGAACTTCTCGACGCTCTCACTGCGTACGGATTTCGCGTGTTGCGCCGATGGGGAACTCCTCCGCAAATGTTTTACCATGAATTACGCCCCTTCGCGGAAGCGCTACTTCCGGGATGGACGAAAGCCGAACGCCGTTCCTACGCTTTGGGTGACGACCTTCGGATAATTGCCGAGCAAATCTCATAAAGATCTCCCAACATCGGTCCGCCGATAGACCACCACTCGGCCGTACCGCGCGACGACGCGTATGACGTCGCGTCGTAACATGCGTTCTATTTCCGGCTTTACGATCGTTTGAAACCGTTTATTGGGGTAGTCGCTCGCATATACGAACCATTGCGACGTAGGAGACAGGACCGAATTTGCGCGCGGATCGGCGACACTGATGCGCGTCTGCCATTCGTCGTGGGTAGATAGAGCGACGTTCCCGACCTTGGCGAGCGCCCGGCGAGCGTCGGCGAGATCGTGGTAACTCGGCCGAAGGTACGTGCCCAGGTGTAGCGGGTTGCCCACGAGGGCGATCGCGGCGAGAATCCCAAAACACCCCCAGAGCCAACCACCGCGCTTTTGAGGCGAGATATGAATCACCGCATCGCCGAAAGCGAGCATCAGCCACGGCACCCATAATAACGCGTACTGGGCGCCGATCCGCCACACGCCTATACTGTTCGCCAAAAGGACGACGGCGAGGCCCGGGAGCGCTAAGACGAGCCAACGGGAACGCAGCGGAAGAAATACCGTACATAAAAGTGCCTCGAGTAAGTAACCGATGCGACCGAAGGTTAGCAGCGTCGGCCAGGATTGCATCGGTTGCAGAAAGAGCGCAACGACCACACCGAATGGTGTCGTGGCGAAGGAATAACGATAAAACGTTGCGGGCGCCCAGCCGCCAAGATAGGCCTTTGCGTAATAAAAATAGCCGGATATTATCAAAATTCCGACGATCGCCAACGCGAGAGATAGCAATGCGACCTGCTTCGCATGGATGGGTTCCCCGAGAAGGAGCCCGCGACGAGAACGGTCGGGATCTCGCAGGCGGAGCCCGGCGACCGCCGCTATTGCAAATAGAGCGACGATGCCGGTAATCGCCGCGTCTTCACGCACGCAAAATAGCGCCAGCGCAATCGCGCATGCGACCACCCAAAGCTCGCGATCGAACGCCCATATCAGCGCCACGGCAAGAATGGGCAAGAAACACAATTCGTGAAATTCATTAAACGATTGCGAATAGAGAAATGGGTTAAATAACGCACACAATGCAATTTTGAAACTCGTGCCTTCGTCGGTGTATGGACGAAATATCACGTACACCATCGGAGCCGTCGCGCCAACGAGCAAGATCGCCGCCCATTGCAAGACTAACGGAGTCCGGAAAACCGCCATGAAAGGCCACAGTAGGGCGAGAATCGGCGCAAAATGGTAATGGAAGTGCGTTCCGAATTCGGGCCGATCGACGAACCCTCGCGGCACGTTGTACACGACCTGAGAAAAAATTCCTAAATCGTACCCATAGTTCCAATCGTTCCAACGAATTATGGTGAAAACACCGATTAACGATGCGACTCCGACGGCCCACGCGACGATCGCCCAGAACCCTCGATCCAACCCTCCGCGAATGGCCGGACCGGGTTTCGTTATTTGCAAGGTCCTGCCCGATGATAGAGGGCGATATTTCCCTGGCGCCGGACGAGGCGATAGAGCCCGTGGCGTACGAGGCTCCGAAACTCCGTTCCATATTCAAGCAAAATGACCGATTGAGGATAGTCGCGATCGATCAGCACGTAGCATGCGTTCGGCACCAGTCCGGCGCGTTCGGGCAACAGCCGCGCATTGGGATCTACGAGCGCGAGGTGCGTGTATGCCTCTTCTTGCGTCGCGACCGACGCGTCAGGGGGAAGCCACGAGAGCGCTCGATCGAGGGCGGTATCCTTGGATTGAACGTATCGTAGATTCATACCGGGATGGAGCGGGTCGGCAACCGCCAGCTCGAGCGCACAGAAAACGAGAGAGGCGTACAACAAACGTTTTATCGTTGCGCTCGGGCGTTCGCGAACGGCAAATGCGAAGGCGACGATCGCGTAGCCGATCCAGGCTCCTGCATAATGCGTGCCGAGCGTGTAGGTTGTCGACATTCGAGAGAGCAGTACCTCGGCGAGCGGCGGAACGGCCAACCACATCATTTTCGATCGAAACGGCAGAAACATTAGCGGGGCGAAGGCCAACACGATAAATCCTAGTCGTTTTAATATTCCTCGGAAAAAGAATCTGTGAAAGTCGTGAAGCGACCACGAATAAAACCGAACCGGCGACCAGGTAGAATTATGCGCTGCGTGCGGTTGTATGACAAGAAAAAACACTGCTAGGACGGCGACCGCAACGAGCGCAATAATGGCGGCCAAACGGCCCAGGCTGCTTCCGCGAAATCGCCAGGCTCCGAGCGCACCGGCGAAGGCAAGAAAAATCGCTTGATCTTCTTTTATGCAGAGGGTTATCGCGGCGAAGATGCACGTCGCTCCTACGAGCCTACCGTCGAACGCCCATAACGTCCACGCAACGGCCGCCGGAGCAAAACCGTTCTCGTGAAAGTCATTAAATGTGAGCCCCAACAGCGCGGGATAGAGGGCGGCGACGAGGGTCGCGAGGCGGGCGACCGTTTTTTCTGAGCGCCGTGCGACGAGACCGTACACGGCCGGTAATGCGAGCCCTCCGGCGAGGGCCTGGACTACGACGAGTACGAGCGGCGAGTGCCACACATACAAAATTGCGCCAACGACATAGAGGATCGGGGAGAAGTGAAACGCCCAATGGCTGCCCTCGATTTGATTGCAAAAACATCCGAACGCACTCGCCGCCGTCTGCGTAAATATGCCGAAATCGACAAAATTTCTATGAACGGAGTAGCGGATCGCTCCCAGCACGCTCAAGATGATTGCGTAGGCCAGCGTAAGGAGCCAGGGGAACCAATCGCCCGCCCTCGCATCTCCCGTAGAGGTATCTCGTTGCATCGCCAGCGGCCTTTCGCGTCCTTCGTTCCGAGTGCCCTTTCCGGCGACGGGAGTCTCGGGTTTCGTAGCACCCCGTGCCGGGGCCGCGGATTATACCGGCCCTCGATGAACTCGTAGCCTGCCGGCAACTCGTCCTCCCGCATCGAGAAGCTCTTGTCACGGCGCCGTTTCGTCGCAAAGGGCTATCGATATGCTCAGCCGTGCCTTTTCCGCCGCGATGCACGGCATCGACGGCTATATCGTCGGCATCGAAGCCGACAGTTCTGCCGGCACGCCGGCCTTCGCGATCGTCGGCCTGCCGGATCGGGCGCTCGGCGAGGCGCGAGACCGCGTTCGCGCCGCAATCTTTAATTCCGGTTTTGCCTTTCCGGCGGGGCGCCTATTGGTCAATCTCTCCCCGGCGGATCTCCGCAAAGAAGGACCGGCGTTCGACGTGGGAATCGCACTCGCGTTGCTTGCGATCGACGAGCAAGTTCCGCCGGAGCGGCTCCGCAGCTTCATCGCGCTCGGCGAGCTCGCGCTCGACGGCTCGCTGCGCCCCGTCACGGGGCTCTTACCGATGTTGCTCGGGGCGAAAAATGCCGGCTTTACGGCGTTCTTAATCCCACGCAGCAACCTAGAGGAAGCCTCGCTCGTCGACGGGATCGAACTCTTCGCACTCGATTCGCTCGCCGATGCCGTCGCAACGGTCTCCGGCAACGGGCAGCGATGGCGTAAACGCACCGCAATCCCGGAATTGCAGCGGAACGACGCTGCTACGCACGGTGATCTCGCGGACGTTCGCGGGCAGATCGCCTCGAAGCGGGCGCTCGAAATTGCAGCGGCGGGCGGGCACAACTTGCTCTTCGTCGGCCCGCCGGGATGCGGGAAGACGATGCTGGCGCGCCGCTTGCCGGGCATCCTTCCACCGATGACGCTCGACGAAGCGCTCGACGTCACGAAAATTTACAGCATCGCCGGCGTCTTGGGAAGCGAGCGCGGAATCGTTCGCGTGCGCCCATTTCGTTTTCCGCACCACACCATCAGCCATGCGGCGCTCGTCGGCGGCGGCAGCAACGCGCGCCCCGGCGAGATATCGCTCGCACATAACGGTGTGCTTTTTCTCGACGAACTGCCGGAATTTTCGCGCAGCACGATCGAAGTGCTGCGCCAACCACTCGAGGAAGGCGTCGTAACGATCGCGCGCGCCTCCGGCAGCTTTTGCTATCCGGCGCGCTTTCAACTCGTTGCGTCGATGAACCCCTGCCCCTGCGGCTTTCGTGGCGTCCGTAATGCAGAGTGCCGCTGCGACGATGCTGCGGTCGCGCGGTATGCGAACAAACTCTCCGGACCGCTCCTCGACCGCATCGATCTGCAGATCGAGATCGCGCGCGTCCCATTCGACGATATGGTGCGGCGGGAGGCCGCCGAATCGTCGGCGCAGGTGCGCGTGCGGGTGCTCGCCGCGCGCGAGCGACAGGAGCGACGGCTCGCACACCTCGGGCTCAGCGCGAACGCCGATATCCCGGCAGCTGCCGTGCGAACGCTCTGCGCGCTCGATGGAGCGGCACTCAAACTCATGGAACGCGCGAGCGCGAAGCGGCAATTCTCGGCGCGCGCCGTCGACCGGCTCGCACGCGTCGCACGCACCATCGCCGACCTTGCCGGTGGCGAGCAGATCGCGGCGGAGCACGTCGCCGAGGCGATCGGCTATCGAAGCCTCGAGCGGCTCGTCAGCGCGGGATGAGGGAACGGTGCGTTCTTGGGGATCGGCTTTTTGACATCTTGATGCCCAAAGCCTATCATCATGATGTGAGAACGACCCTAACGCTCGACGACGACATCGCCCAAAAGCTCGCCGACGAGGCTCGCCGGACCCATCGTAGCTTCAAAGCTGTGGTCAATGAGGCGTTACGGCTCGGCCTTCTGCAGCAACGCTCGCCTTCACGGCAACCCTTTCGCGTTCGAGCGCGCCGCTTGGGTCTTCGCGAGGGGATCGATCCGTCGGATATCGAGGGTCTGCTCGATCGTCTCGACGGAGCGGCGCGACGTTGAAACTGCTCGATGTCAATCTGCTGATGTACGCGTACGATGCTTCGTCGCCGCTGCACGAACGTGCGCGTTCGTGGTTTGAAGCGTGTTTGAACGATCCCGAGCCGATCGGGTTTCCACTCTCAACCGTCGTCG